>PNKL01000042.1 GCA_013822425.1 Gemmatimonas sp. | reverse complement strand
TCGGACGGCCACGGCCAGTGCGGCGTCCATTCCCGTAGATTCCCCCGATGCTCACGCTCCTGCTTGCCCTGCAGATCGCGGCCACGCCGCGTGCCGATACCTTGCCTACGGATTCCCTGGTCCGCGCGCGAGTCGACAGCGCCATCCGCCGGTTCCAGCTCGAGTGGCGCGATGCGTGGATGGAGACACGGGGACAGGACATGCGCGCCACGGCGTACGACAACCCGCACGAAGCTCGGCTCAGGCTGCTCGCGCTGCACTGTCACTTTCGCGCCACCAATCCGCGGCTGATGCCTCATGTCATTGTCGGCTCCGTGCCGTCGCATGCGACCTGCCCCATTTGGGAGCCGGAAGAGGGCCTGAAGGTCAGCGACGAACGCCGTGGTATTGATGGTGCGCTCTCCGTCACGCGACGCTGGCGCGTGCGCGAACTGCGCCGCCGGCTACGGCTGCTGCTCGATACCGCAGCCATGCAATTGCCCAGTGACGATCGCATCGCCGCCCAGCGCGTGCGCTTCGCCATTGACGATGACGACCGGATGGGCGCGGTGAAGGCGGCGGCCGCCTGCGCGCGCTCCGAGGGCTACTGCGGCATGCTCCGCGGGCTCGTGCTGTTCCGTGCGGCCAGGATCACGCAGGCGGATTCCGCCTTCCTCGACGCCATCGCGCTGATGCCCGAGATGGAACGATGCGCCTGGAACGACATCAGCGTGCTGATGGAACTCGATCAGCGGCGACGGTACACCAGCACGCCCTGCGCAGAGCGCGCCGAGTTCGACGCGCGGTTCTGGTGGCTGACTGACCCGCTCTGGCTCGAACCGGGCAACGACCGACGGGCGGAACAGTACGCGCGCAAGACGTTGGTCACACTGCTTGCCCCCCTGGGCGAGGACGAACGGCAGCGGTGGCGACCCGAGAAAGGGGGCGAGGCGGTGGCCGAGACGCTGCTGCGCTACGGCTGGCCGACGCAGATGTGGTGGAACGGGTACCAGACTGATCAGGGGCACGACAACTGGCTCCGGGATGTCGCCCTCGCGGACACCGCACAGCCGTACCTCGTGCGCGAGTACTCGCGCGATCGGCTGCACACCGTGCCCGCGGCATCGGCGCTGCTTTCGCCACTGCAGGCCAAGGCAACCGACTGGACGCTGGACGGCCTGCGGGCGGATGCGAACTGGTGGCCGCGGGAGCACTACGGGCGCGACCTCGGCACGATTGTCCAGCTCCCCCCGGGGCAGGGCGGCATGCTGCGGCGGCGTGCATCCACGCGATTCGTCTGGGCGACCGATCTCGACGCCGCGTCGCTGAAGCGACGCGCGGGAGAGTCGGTGCGCGCCACGATGTTCGCGTGGCGCACGCCGGGCGATCTCCGCAACGTCGGCGAGTTCGGCGCGCGCGTCGGCCGACCCCTCGTGGTGGACGCGGCCCTGGGGCAGGGGCCCGTGCTGCTCGGCGTGGAACTTCCCGGTGATCTGCAGCACGCAGCGGCCCGAACGCGGTTCAGCGCGGATATCGCGACACCGCTCAGTGCGCTCGCCGGCGCACGGGCGGTGTCGCAACCGCTGCTTATCGACCCGCTGACCGATGCCATGGGTGCCCTCACGGCGGAAGCCGCAGTGGCGCGCATGTACGGCAGCACGACGCTTGCACGGGCGCGCCGCATCGGGATCTATTGGGAGGCGTACGGGTTCACCTCCGCCGACACCGTGGAGATTGCGCTGGCGCTGTCACGCGAAGACAAACCCGGGATGTTCGAGCGCGTGGCCGGCGGGTTCGGCCTGTGGGGCGAGGAGGGCGGACGCGCCGACATCCGATGGACCGAAGTGCCGGGTGGCGGTCGCACCGTCATTCGCATGGAGGGAGATGTCGCCGTGCAGATGCGCAGCGTGGCGCTCGACCTGCGACGCCAGCGGGCAGGCCGGTACAGGCTTGAGGTGTCCATGAAGACGCCGGGCGGCCCGGCGGTGGTGAACGAGCGGACGCTGGTGCTGCGGTAGGAGCGTCCGCCCCTGATGCGGAAGTCGCCGTGTACGGCGATATTCACCGCGCCCCCTGACAGGACCGAGACATGAAGCCCGCCGCGACCGTGGCATTGATCGCGCTCAGCCTGCTGCCCACGAGCGCATCCACGCAGTCAAGCCGCGCCGCCCGCCCCAACATCATCTACATCATGACCGACGACCACGCGGCGCACGCCATTGGCGCCTACGGGTCGAAGGTCAACAAGACGCCGAACATGGACCGCCTTGCGCGCGAGGGGGCCCTGCTCACCAGCGTGTTCGCTACGAACTCGATCTGCACCCCGAGCCGGGCCGCCATCCTGACGGGTCAGTACTCGCACCTGAACGGCGTGACGATGTTCAACCGCTTCGACGGCAATCGCATGACGGTCGCGCGGTTGCTGCAATCGGGCGGCTACTTCACGGGGATGATCGGCAAGTGGCACCTGGGGAGCGATCCGCAGGGGTTTGACTACTGGAACATCCTCCCCGGCCAGGGCGTGTACTTCAATCCGGTCTTCTACACGGCGATGGCCGAGACCACATACACCGGCCGCTACGTCACCGACGTCATCACCGACCTCGCGCTCGACTTCCTGAAGAACCGGCCGAAGGGAAAGCCGTTCTTCCTGATGATGCACCACAAGGCGCCGCACCGGCCGTGGGACCCCACCGACGAACACGCCGCGCACTTCGCCACCCAGCGCATTCCGGAGCCGGTGACGTTCTGGGACAACTACGAGACGCGCACCGACGCGCTGCACGAGAACCAGCAGCGCGTGGCGCGGGACATGACCAACCGCGACCTCAAGCTGCCGCCGCCGGAGGGCCTCGCAGGACAGGCGCTGGCCCGGTGGCGGTTACTGAAGCCGGATACGGTGACGATCGAGCGCGACGGCAAGCCCGTGACGCTCACCGGCGAGGCGCTCGTGCGCTGGAAATACCAGCGATACATGCAGGACTATCTCGCAACGGTGCAGTCGGTGGACGAGAGCGTGGGGCAGGTGCTTGCCTACCTCGACAAGGCGGGGCTCGCCAGCAACACGATGGTCATCTACACCAGCGACCAGGGGTTCTTCCTCGGCGACCACGGCCTGTTCGACAAGCGCTTCATGTACGAGGAGTCCATCCGCATGCCGTTCCTCGTGCGCTGGCCGGCGGCCATCAAGCCGGGGACCAGAAGCGGCGCGATGGGGCTCAACATCGACTTCGCGCCGACCTTCCTCGAGGCAGCCGGACTGCCGGCCTCGGCGGACATGCAGGGTCGGTCGCTGGTCAGCGTCCTGCGCGGGAAGGTGCCGGCCACGTGGCGCACGTCGATGTACTACCGGTACTACCACGACCCGGGCGACCACAACACGCGTGCGCACTACGGCGTGCGCACGATGACGCACAAGCTGATCTACTTCTGGAAGAAGGATCAGTGGGAGCTGTTCGACCTCGTCAACGATCCGTACGAGCTGCACAACCTCTACGGACAGCCGGGGCAGGAGGTGCTCACGGCGACGCTGAAGGCGGAATTGGCACGGCGCAAGCGCGAGGCGCGTGACGACGACCAGCTGGCCGACGCGCAGTTGCCGAACGGCGTGGACGGCACCGCGGCGAGACTGCGCGGGAAATAGGGTGCCCGCCGGGCGAACGCGACGGCCAACGAGGCCGCGGCGTTCGCCTCATGGGTTGTAGATCGGCCCCGAACGGCTGCGGTACAGCTCCAGCACGGCGCGCGCCTCGGCGCGGCAGACTTCACGCACGATTTCGATGCCGGCGTGCGCGAGGTACTCGTACGATGCGGGGAAGACCGGTCCTTCGTCGAAGCCGAGGCGCGTGGCGTCTTCGCGCGTGGCCCCGCAGACGAGGCGCTTCACGCCGCTCCAGAGCGTGGCGCCGAGGCACATGGCGCAGGGTTCGCACGAGGTCACGAGTTCGTGCGGGGGCAGCCCTGGCGCGGCGAGCGTGAACGAGTGGCGTTCCTGCTCCGCGAGCATCAGCGCGACCACCTCGGCGTGCAGCGCGGAACAATTGAGCCGCACGACGCTGTTCACGCCGATGCCGACGAGCCGGCCCGTGCCGAGTTCGAAGACGGCGGCGCCGAACGGGCCGCCCGTGTCCCGCTCGACGTTGATGCGGGACAGCGCAATCGCGACGTGCATCTTGTCGTCGTCGCTCTCGTAGCGCCGGTGCCAGTCGACGGCTGACTCGGCCCATGAGGGCAGGGCGATGGTGATGGAAGAGGCGTGCGGTGGGGTGTTCGCGTTCATGTGGCCTCGCGTGCCGACTCAAACATGGCGAGGCGGGCTAGAGATGCCAACGCCCTTTCGCGGTGCAGGTCGCGAGCGGTTCTCCGCCGGCCTGCGACCCCCTAAATTGAAAGCAGTGCCGCCGGCACCATCGCCGCGGCGCCTCGACTTTGCAGGGAGCAAGCATCCATGGCCAGCATCATCAGCGGCAAGAAGCGCATAGCAATCCTGACCGGCGGCGGCGACGTCCCCGGCCTCAACCCGGCGATCCGCGCGGTCACCATTCGCGCCCTGCGCGAGGGCTGGGACGTCATCGGCCTGCGGCGCGGCTGGGCGGGCGTGATGGAGATCGTGCGGGATCACATGTACGACAACGCCAACAACTTCCAGTTCCTGTCGGAAGAGATCGTCAACCGCGCCGGCCGCACCGGCGGCACCTTTCTCCATACGTCGCGCACGCGGCCGAGCAGCGTGAAGGCCGACGCGGTGCCCGGACACCTGAAGGGCCAATACGACCAGCCAGTCAATGACCTGACGCCCGAGGTGCTCAAGAACCTCGGATGGCTGGGCGTCGACTACCTCATCCCGATCGGCGGCGACGACACGCTCAGCTACGCGATGCGCATGCACCAGGAAGGCGTGAAGGTCATCGCCATCCCGAAGACGATGGACAACGACGTGCCGGGCACGGACTACTGCATCGGTTTCAGCACGTGCGTGACGCGCACCATCGAGATGGCGCACCGGCTTCGCACGTCAGCGGGGTCACACGAGCGCCTGCTGGTCATGGAGGTCTTCGGCCGCTACGCGGGCTTCACGGCGATGCTGCCGACGATGGCGGGCGCGGCGACCCGCTGCGTCATCCCGGAGCACCACTTCGACCTCGACGTCCTGACCGAGATGCTGATGTACGACCGCAACCGCAACCCGAGCAAATACGCGGTGGTGCTCGTGTCGGAAGGGGCGGTGCCAAAGGGCGGCGACCGCGTCTGGAAGAGCAGCGTTACGGACGCCTTCGGCCATGCGAAGCTCGGCGGCATCGGCGACCTCGTCTCTGACGAGGTGCAGAAGCGCACGGCGCAGTTCAACGGCGGCAAGGAAGTCCACATCATCAACCAGAAGCTCGGCTACCTGGTGCGCGGCGGCGATCCCGACGCGATGGACTCCATTGTGCCGATGGCGTACGGCAACCTGGCGCTCGACCTGCTGCTGCAGGGCGTGCACGGCCGGCTCGTGGTGGTGAAGAACGGCTGCTACGGCAACATTCCGCTCGACATCGTGACGAGCACCAAGAAGGTCGTGGACGTGGAGCGGTTCTACAACACGCAGCGGTACCGTCCGCACTTCCACAGCTTCGACCTCGCGCCGCTCTTCATCATGACGAGCGAGGGGTAGGAGGAGGCATTCATGGCCACCGACGCCGGCTACGCCAAGTACGTGTGCGACCAGCTCCACGCGGCAGGCGGCATCAGCGCCCGCAAGATGTTCGGCGAGTACGGGCTGTATCGGCACGGCAAGATCGTCGCCCTGATCGCCGACAATCAGCTCTTCGTCAAGCCAACGCCGGCGGGCGAGGCCGTGCTCGGCACGCCCACGTACGGCCCGCCCTATCCCGGCGCGAAGCCGTTCTTCAATGTGTCGGACCTGCTCGACGACCCCGAGTGGCTCGTGCGCCTGATCGAGGCGACCGACGCGACGCTGCCGCCGCCGAAGAAGAAGCCGGAGAAGCGGGCAACCGCACGGACGGTGAAGAAGCCGGCGCGCCCGGCCGCCAGCGGTGGCCGCACGCGCCCAAGGCCCAACAAGTGAGCTGCCCATCTGCCGCGAAGCACGTGGGTTGGCCCATGCTCGTGGTGCTGACGCTGCGCGCGTAGGCGTCGGCCTGTCTTGCCCTCTTCCCGCAGCAATGGCGTCAAGCCGTTTTCCGACCGGACCCTCCAATGAACCCAGCCAAGGTGAACCGCGGCAAGGTCAGCAGGCTGACCGATCTCCCGAATGTCGGCCCATCGGTGGCACGCGACCTGCAACTGCTCGGCATTCGCACGCCGTCTCAACTGGTTGGCCGCGATCCCGCGGAACTCTACCGCGCCCTGTGCAAACGCACGGGTACGCGACAAGACCCATGCGTACTCGACGTCTTCATCTCGATCACGCGGTTTGCGGACGGCGGACCGGCGCGCCCGTGGTGGCACTACACGGCGGAACGGAAGCGGAAGTTTGCCAACGTCACCTCGGCCAGCGACTAGACCTGTCAAGCACACCTGACAGATCGCCCGATGGCTCGTACGCGATCCCTGGCAGCGGTTACGCCGCGTACACCTCAAGGATCCCTGCCGCCCCCATCCCCCCGCCAATGCACATCGTCACCATGCCGTATCCGCCGCCGGATGCGCTGAGCGCGTGCACGAGCTGCGTGGTGAGCTTGGCCCCGGTGGCGCCCAGCGGGTGACCGAGCGCAATGGCGCCGCCGTTCACGTTGGTGCGCGCGGCGTCCATCTCGAGGTCCTTCATCACCGCCAGCCCCTGCACGGCGAAGGCCTCGTTCAACTCGATCATCCTGATGTCGGAGAGCTTCAACCCGGCCTTGGCCAGCGCCTTCGGCACCGCCTTGATGGGACCGACGCCCATGATATCGGGCGCCACGCCCGCTGTAGCAAACGTCACGAACCGCGCCAGCGGCTTGAGTCCGAGCGCCTTCGCCTTGTCGGCGCTCATCAACAGCAATGCGGCCGCACCATCGCTCAGTGGGGACGAGTTGCCCGCGGTGGACACGCCCTTCGCGGAGAACGCCGGCTTCAGCTTTGCGAGCCCTTCGAGCGTCGTGTCGGCGCGCGGCATCTCGTCCACCGCGAATGGCGCGATGTCGCTGGACTTCTTCGTCCCCTTCCATGTGACCTTCTGCACGGGCACCGGCACGATCTCGTCAACGAACGCGCCGCGCTGGATGGCCGCCGACGCCTTCTGCTGCGAGCCCAGCGCGAACTGATCCGCCTGCTCCCGCGTGATCCCCCATCGCTGGGCCACACGCTCGGCGGTGTGCCCCATCCCGATGTTCGATTCGGTCATCTCCGGGTGCAGCCGCGCGTGAAAACCCGACATCGGCACCGCGCTCATCATCTCGATGCCGCCGGCGATCACCACGTCGCATTGTCCCGTCATGATGCTCTGCGCCGCCATCGCGACGCTCTGCAGTCCGGACGAGCAGAAGCGGTTGACGGTCGCACCCGATACCTCGACGGGGAAGCCGGCACGCAGTGCGCTGAGCCGCGCGATGTTGAGTCCCTGCGTGCCCTCGGGGAAGGCGCATCCCCAGATCACGTCCTCCACCAGCGCGGGATCCACGTGCACCCGCTGCACGACACCCTTCAGCATCTCGGCGCTCAGGTCCACCGCATGCACGGTGGCGAGTCCGCCGTCCCTCTTGCCGCGAGCGACGGCCGAACGGACCGCGCTCACGATCACCGCGTCCTTCAGTTGCATCGTATCATCTCCCGGCGCGCCCACAGCGCGCCCGCAGTCGTCGTGGTGTTGGTCAGTTGCGCAGCGGCTTGCCCGTCTCGAGCATGTACTGCAGGCGAGCCTGGGTTTCCCTCGTGCCCAGAAGGCGCAGGCACGCCTCGCGTTCGAGTTCGATGAGATCCTGCTCGGTCACGTCACGCGGCGGCCCATCACCACCCGACAGCACGTAGGCGATCTCGTGCCCGATGCGCACGTCGTGGGCCGTGGCCTGCCCGCCCTCCTGGAAGGAGAAGAGCGCGTAGTCCAGGTTGGCGAGCGCCTCGCGGCCCAGCGCGCGCATCGTCATCGGCGGTGGAGCGACGTAGCCCGGCGCGAGGTCGAGCACCCGCGCCTTGGCGTCGCTGAGCAGTACGTCCCGGTTCATCGAGATGCGGTCACTCGTGCGCAGGTAGCCGAGCGTGATGGCCTCGTGCGCGCTCGTGCTGACTTGCGCCAGCGCGATGAGCTTGAATGCGCGCTTGACCCCCTCAAATGGATCGGCGTCTTCATACGCCGCGAGCTCGCGCGTGAACCGGAAGGCGAGTTCCTTGGTGCCACCGCCGGCGGGGAGGATGCCGACGCCGACCTCGACGAGCCCCATGTACAGCTCGGCGTGCGGCTGCACGGCGTCGCAGTGCATGGAGAATTCGCATCCGCCGCCCAGCGTAAGGCCGAACGGCGCGGCGACCACCGGGAACGGCGCGCGCCGTAGCGACATCGAGGCGTTCTGGAAGCGCGCGATGCCCGCCTCGATGGCCTTCCAGTCGCCGCTCATCAACGCCGGCCCCTGCTGCGCGAGGTTGGCACCCGCCGTGAAGGTGCGCGGGTCGTCATTTCCAATCACCAGCCCCGCGAACGTGCCCGCAGCCACGCGGTCGATCGTCCGTGCGATCATCTCCACGACGCCGGTGCCCAGCGTGTTCATCTTGCCGCAGAACTCGAGGCAGAGCACGCCGTCCCCCAAGTCCACGACGCGGGCTTCCCTGTTCTCGTCCACCACGTGCCCATCAGCCCGGCGCGCGGCGAGATCGATCTTTCCGGGAATCGCCGGCACCGGCGCATATCCCGTCGTCGTCACCAACTGCTCGGCGCTGCCGGTTCCGGAGTAGAAACCCTTGGTCGCCTCCGCAAGCAGCGGCGGCTCGCCGAAGCCCTGCGCCCTGAACTGCGCGCGGAGCCAGTCGAGCCCCAGTGCGTCCATCACCCGGAACGGACCGATCTCCCAGCCGTAGCCCCACTCGAGCGCGCGGTCCACGCCGGCGATGTCATGCGCGAGCTCGGGCGCGAGGCGCGCGGTGTGGTAGGCGACGATCGTAAGCATCTTGCGCAGGAAGTCGCCGTACTTGCCCGGAAGGTCGCGCACCCTGGCAATGCGCTCCGTCACCGGGAGCTTGAGGAACGCGTCAATCTCCGGCGTGGACAGCCGCACCTGCGGCACGTAGTCCAGCGTGTGCCAGTCGAGCGTCTTGATGTCCTTGCCTTCCTTCTTGTAGAAACCGCCGCCGGTCTTGTCGCCGAGCCAGCCGCGCTTCACGATCTCGTGCACCCACGGCGGGAGCGCGAAGTCCTCGCCTGTGGCCTGCGACAGCCCGGCGCTCACATGCGCGAGCACGTCGAGCCCCGACAGGTCGCCGGTGCGGAACGTCGCGGTCTTGGCGCGGCCGATCAGCTGGCCGGTGAGGCCGTCCACCTCGTCAATGGTGAGGTTGAACTCCTCCATCAGCTTGAACGTCGCGAACATGCCGAAGACGCCCAGGCGGTTGGCCACGAAGCCCGGCACGTCCCTGCACAGCACGATCCCCTTGCCCATGCACCGCTCGGAGAACTCGCGAATCGTCGCCAGCGTCTCCGGCGCCGTGTGGGGCGTCGGAATGAGCTCGAGCAGGTGCATGTAGCGCGGTGGATTGAAGTAGTGCGTGCCGAGGAAGTTCCGCTTGAAGGCGTCGGCGCGTCCCTTGAGCAGGATCTCCATCGGGATGCCCGACGTGTTCGAGGTGACGATCGCGTTGGGGGCGATTGTCTCGAGCTTGGCGAACAGCTCCTGCTTGGGGCCGGGCTGCTCGATGATGACCTCGACGATCCAGCCACAGTCGGCGAGCAGGTCGAGATGATCCGCCGTGTTCCCGGTAGTGACCAGCGCGGCGCGATCGGAATCCATGAACGCCGCCGGCTTGGCCTTCTTCGCTTTCTCAAGTCCCTTGCGGGCCGGGCCCGAGCGGTCGGGCGAGGCCGCGTCGGCGCTGCCGGGAATGTCCAGCAGGACCACGGGAAAGCCGGCGGAAGCGGCGAGTGCGGCGATGCCGCTCCCCATCACGCCCGCACCGACAACGCCCACTTTCGTGATGCGCATCAAGGTTCCTCTTGGGGGGCTCGCAGGAGAAGAAAGGTGCATGCGGTGGCACGCCGCGCACCGTCGATAAATCTACAGTCCAGGGCGCCGGTCTGGCGAATGCGGTCAATGGTCAGCGACAACGGCAGCAGCTAACTTCCGCTGACCATGAAACTCCCCGCCCGCAAGGCCGTCGCGCACCTGCGCGCCGTGGATCCGGTGTTCGCCGGGGTCATTGATCGCGTGGGCCCCTGCCAGGCACGCGCGCGCGTCGAGGGGACGCACTTCGGCGCCGTGATGCGCTCCATCGTCTACCAGCAGCTGAGCGGAGCGGCGGCGGCCACCATCCATGGCCGGGTGCTGGCCCTCTTCGGCGGCCAGGAACCGTCGCCGCGCGCGCTGCTGCGCGTGGACGATGCCCGGCTGCGCGCCGCCGGGCTGAGCGGGCAGAAGACGGCGTACGTCAAGAACCTGGCGGCGCACGCCGCAACGCGGGGTTTCCCGATGGAACGCCTGCACGAACTCGATGACGCGGCGGTCATCGAGGCGCTCACCCAGGTGAAGGGCGTCGGGCGGTGGACGGCGCAGATGTTCCTGATGTTCCGGCTCGGCCGGCCGGACGTTCTTCCCGAGCTCGACCTCGGCATCCAGAAGGGGATCCAGCGCGCGTACGGCCTGCGCCGCCTGCCGAAGCCGGCGCAGGTGCTGAAACGCGGCGCGCCGTGGGCACCGTACCGCACCATCGCGAGTTGGTACCTGTGGAGGATGCTGGAACTGCCAATGGACTAGGCGTACGCGGAGCGAGCGGACCAATGCGCATCGGAGTGACGGGGGCCAGTGGATTCCTGGGGCAGCGGCTGGTGCCGGCGCTGCGCACGGCGGGGCACGACGTCGTGCGGATCGGCCGCGGAGCGGATTCGGACGTGCGATGGAACCCGTCGGCTGGCGAGATCGACGCCGCTGGCTGCACCAGGATTGACGCGTTCGTCCACCTCGCGGGGGCCAACGTAGGGCAGCGCTGGACGCCGGCGCACCGCCGCGCGATTCGCGACAGCCGCGTGCACGGCACCGCGCTGATCGCGCGAACCGCGGCCGCGCTCACGCCACGACCCCGGGTGCTCGTGTGCGCATCAGCGGTGGGAATCTACGGCGATGCGGGCGAGGTCGTGCTGGACGAATCCAGTCCCTCCGGCACTGACTTCCTTGCCGACGTCGGACAGGCGTGGGAAGCCGCGGCCGATCCTGCCCGACAAGCGGGCATCCGCACGGTGCACCTGCGGTTCGGCGTCGTGCTGTCGCGCAGGGGCGGCGCGCTCTCGCGCATGCTTCCCGTCTTCCGCCTGGGCGGCGGCGGACGGCTCGCGAGTGGTCGTCAATGGATGAGCTGGATCGCCATGGACGACGCGGTCGGCGTGGTGCAGTTCGCACTTGAGCACGCTACGCTCGCCGGGGCCGTGAATGCGGTCGCGCCGTCGCCCGTGACCAATGCGGAGTTCACGGAAACACTGGCGCGGGTCGCCCACCGTCGGGCGCTCTTCCCCGTTCCCGCGCTCGCGCTCAACTTGATGTTCGGCGAGATGGCGCAGGGCACGCTGCTGGCGAGCCAGCGCGTCGTCCCCCGCCTGCTGCTCGCGGCCGGGTATGCGTTCCGGCACGCCACCCTCGAGCCGGCGTTGCGCGCCGCGGTAAACGAATGACGGCAGGCCCCGCCACCGACTTCCACAGCCACCTGATCCCGGGAGTCGATGACGGGGCTGCGGACCTCGCGGGGTCGCGCACGGCCGTGGCGGCGTTGGCGCGCGACGGCGTGATGACGGCCATCACCACGCCGCACTTCGATGGTTCGCTGACCCTTGCCCCGCCCATGGCAAGCGAACGGCTCGCGCAACTCGACGCCGGCTATGCCGCACTCACCACCGACGTCGACGTGGCCGCGTGCGGCGTCCACCTGATGCGCGGCGTGGAACTCATGCTCGACGTGCCCGACCCGGACGTCAGCGATCCGCGGCTTCGTCTCAATGGTGGCCGATTCGTGCTGGTGGAGTATCCCGGACTGCAGCTCCCGCTGTCTCACGCCGACTTCGCCGTGCGCGCGCTGCGCGACAAGGGCTGGCAGCCGGTGCTCGCGCATCCGGAGCGCTATCGCAACGTGGATGACTCGCTGGAGCAGTTGCTCGCCCTGCGTTATGCGGGGGCGTACTTCCAGGTCAACGCCGGATCTCTCGTTGGTTTTCATGGCGACGGACCCAGGCGGCGCGCGGCGGCGTTGCTGGCGCGGGGCTGGGTGGAGTACGGATCCAGCGACTATCACGGCCGTGGAACGCCAGCCGTCGCGGCGGCACGCGCTGCGCTCGCCGCGAGCGGGGCCGCGGAGCAGGCCGAACTGCTGTTCTGCGAGAATCCCGCCCGGCTCGTGCGGGACGAGTCGCCGCGCCCCGTCCATCCGGCGGGCCTCGAAACGAACGAGCCGCGCCCGTGGTGGGCGCGGCTCTTCAGGAGGCGTTGACGACCAGGCTGGCGGGGCGCTCCTAGCGCCGCAGCCCGCGCAGCTGGAGCTCGAAGTCGAGCGAGTTCGTCGCGAGGATCACGGCCACGTCGAACGCCACGCGGCCCGCGATGACCAAATCGGCGAGGTGCTGGTCGAAGGTCTGCGTACCGAACTGGGCACGCCCCTCCGCGAGCACGGCGCGCAATTCGCCCAGCCGGCCGGGGTCGCTGAGGATTTCGCGGACGCCCGCGTTCATGCAGAGCAGTTCCGCGGCGAGCACGCGACCGTTGCCGTCGGCCCGCGGCAGCAGCCGCTGCGCGAGCACGCAACGGAGCGACTCCGCCAGCTGCAGGCGCATCTGGTCCTGCGCATCGCCCGCGAAGTTCGCAAGCAGCGCCTTGATGGCGCTCGTCACATCGCTTGACTGCATCCGGGCGATGACCATCCGGCCCTGCTCAACGGCGCGGAACGCCATTTCGATCATCTCGGGGCCCGAGAGTTCCCCAAGCACGAGGACATCCGCATCCTGGTCAAGGGCGGCGCGCATGCCGGCGACGTACGAATCGGTATCGATGCCGACCTCGCGCTGCGTCACCGAGCACTTCAGGCTCTTGTGCAGGAACTCGATGGACGGCTCCACCGACACGACGTGGCGGCGGGCCGGCGCATGCGTGTTCAGGTGGTTGATGATGGCGGCGAGGGTGCTGGTGCGTCCGGATCCCGGCACGCCGCTGATGAGCACGAGCCCGAATTCGGCGAGCACCGCGCGGCCCAGTGAAGCGGGGAGGCCCAGCGTCTCGAAGGTCGGGAGCACGTCGGGGATGACGCGCATGACGACCATGTAACTCGAACGCTGCTTCAGGATGCTGATGCGGAAGCGCGCGATGCCCGGCGCGCTCCACGGACCCGAGTAGTCATGGACTTCGTCGAGGGTCGGCGCGTTCGGGGCGGTCGCCAGCATATGCAGGGCGATCTCGCGGGTGTCGAGGGCGCCGAGCACCGGTGTGTCGAGCGGGATCAACTGGCCGTGAATACGGGCGTACACCACGTCGCCGGCGCGGATATGGACGTCGCTCGCCCCGCGCTGAATGGCTTCGGTGAGGAACTGCCGGAGACGTTCAACCTGCGCCGCGCTTCCGCCGGGGCGGAAGCGGTGCTCATCTCCTGCGGTCGGCACGTCGTCGGTTTTCACGGTGGCGGTCGTCTGCACAGGTGGGGTCCAGAATTTCGCGGCCGCAGGAAGCGGCAAGGTGAGGAATCAACCAAGGACGATCCATTCTGGCTGATCGCTACAGGGGACCACGCCGCGCTCGAACTGTACTATTGTTGTATACTGGACGAAAGATAGACAATTCGGTAACTTCGTGTCAAGCTGCGGTCCTGAGCCGTTTCCGGCACGCGAAGTGCGAGTGAAACCGTTGGGACTGGGGAATTTGGGCGTTTGTGCCCATACTATTCGGAATGTGATTGACGGATTCCTGCGCGGGTCCGCGCTACCGTCCCTACTGTCTCGCTGACCCCGCCAACGCGCTCAACGCTTCATGACCACACAAGCCCACCTGACCAAGCTCGAGCTGCGCCACCGCGCGCTCGATCTGCAACGCCGGCGATTCTGGCGTGAGGTCAGCTATGGCGCGATCATCGTGGCGGCGGACGTCCTGGCTCTGGCGCTGGTGTTCACGGTGTTCGCCATGTTGCCGCTCTCCCAGGCGGAGTCGTTGTTGGGCCCCGACGGCCGCTCGTTCATCACCGGCCTGATCCCGATGTCGCCGCCAGCACTGGCGCGACGCCTCACCGCGCTCGTGTTCTGCCTGATGGCCACCCGCTGCTATGCCTACACCGATCGGGAGGCCATTCCGTGGCGAGTGTTCATTGCCCTGCTGCTTGGGTTGGCCCTGCCGCGCTGGAACGAGGTGTGGGGGCCGGGGGTGTTTGGGCGGTGGATCGCGGTTGGTGCGGTCCTTGGCGCCGCCTGGGCGGTGCTCCTGATCCAGCGCAAAGGATTGGCGCGTGCGCTGAGCGCGATTGACCCGCGGCGGCTGGATGCGGCGCGCACCCTGGTGCTCGGGTCCGCCGCCGAGATCGAGCGGCTTCGGCGTGACCGCGAGTCGGGGATCGGCAGCCGGGTCATGCCCGCCGTCTACGAACTGGCCCCGCACTGGGGCGAGCCGGGGAACGAGGGGATGACGGAGCTGTACGACCGCATCGCCGAATCCAACGCCGATGCGCTGGTGCTCGTGGGCCCCGTATCGGACGTGGCGCTCCAGAGCGTGATGATCGCCGCGTCGAGTGCCGGTGCGCGCGTGTACGCGACACGGCGCGAGGCCTTCCGTCAGTTCGACGAGCCGTCCTTCGTGCTGCGACGGGCTGAGCCGCTGATGCTTCTGTCCCGACCGGCCCTCGTGGGATCGCAGTTGGTGCTCAAGCGCCTGATCGACATGGTCGGGGCCGTGGTCGGACTCGTGGTGTTTTCCCCGGTGCTGCTGCTGGTGGGCGTGCTCGTGAAGCTCACCTCGCCGGGGCCGATCCTCTTCCGACAGGTGCGCGTCGGCCTGGGTGGCGATCCCTTCGTCTGCCTGAAATTCCGCACCATGGTGGCGGACGCGGAGCAGCGGCTCGCGGCGGTCGCGCAGAACAACATCCACGACGCTGATCAGCGGATATTCAAGTTGCCCAACGACCCGCGCCTGACCCGCATCGGCGGGTTCCTTCGCCGCTCCAGCCTGGACGAGCTGCCGCAGTTCTGGAACGTGCTGCGCGGTGAAATGTCGCTGGTGGGGCCGCGGCCCGCGCTGCCGTCCGAAGTGCTGCGCTACGAGCCCCATCACTTTGTCCGGTTCGAGGTCCTGCCCGGCATCACCGGCCCGTGGCAGGTCGGCGGCCGGAACGCGATCCGCGACTTCGAGGACGTGGTGCGCCTCGAATCGGACTACGTGCGGGGCTGGACGCTGTGGCGTGACCTCGTGATCCTGCTGCGTACTTTGCCCGCCGTGCTTTCCATGAAGGGAGCGTTCTGAATGGTGACGCCGCTCCCGTGCCAATCGTTCTTGTCTCGGACACCTGTACTCCTGACCGGCTCTTCGATGACCGTCCGACTTCTGCAGCACTCATCCACCCGCCGCCTCCTGGCGCTGGCCGTCGTTTTGCTCGCCGCCTGCGGGCAGAAGATCCCCATCGTCCTCGCGCCGCTTCCGGACCGTCCATGGACGGTGCTCCCGGGCGACGAGGTCAAGGTGCGCGTCTATCGCGAGCCCGAGTTGAGCGGCCAGTACGTCGTGAATGGGAAGGGTGAAGTCTTCATTCCGGGACTGGGCCGCATCGCGGCGGCCGGCATGACGGCCGATTCTCTGTCCGCCCGCATCACCAGTGGTTACACGAAGCGCATCATCGATGCGATCGTGGATGTCGGCCTCATCCGATCGCTGCCGGTGCTTGGACAGGTGCACAGCCCGGGTGTGTACGAGGCGGAGCCGACGATGTCGGTGCAGCAGATCGTCGCGAAGGCGGGCGGTGCTCGCGGCCGGAGCCTCCAGACCCCGACCATCCTGCTGCAGAAAGGGCGGGACGGGACGCGTTACTCGCTGGCAGCGGATCTGCGGCTGGACCGCGTAGCGCTCGATGAAGGCGATGCGATCCTGGTGATGGACCCGTCGTTTCTCGAGCGGTGGGGCCCTGGGCTACAGACGATGAATCTCTTCGGCGGGACCATCTCGATCATCCTGTCCATCCTGCTACTCTCGAGAAGATAGACCGTGGAACAACTGCCAATTCTCGCTGATCCGGGCGACGCGAACCAGGAAATCGATCTCCGGCGCGCGTGGCAAACCGTTGCGCGCAGCGCCTGGATCATCGTCATCTGCGTTGGTCTGGCCACCGCGGCCGCCATGCTCGCTGTGCGGCGCATCGATCCCGTCTACTCGGCGTCGACGACCATCCGCATCGAGGAGAAGAACACCGGCGGTCCGATGGGCATGTTCACCTCGGACTACACCACGGTTCTGGCAACGGCGACGCAGATTCTGACGAGCCGTCAGCTCGCCTACGACGTGGTTGACTCGCTGGGCATGCGGCTGAGCGTGTACCAGCCCATGCGACGCGTGAAGAGCGAAGTGGTGCGCGCGGCCCAGATCAACCCCGATGCTCCATCGCAAGGCTACCGGTTCGACCACGTGGGGCGCGGCATGCGCGAGGTGCGACTGCTGCCGAGCGAGAAGATGCTGGGCACGTTTCCGGACTCGATGCCGATTCCGATCGAAGGTGGGTGGATCCAGCTCGCCGGCGGTGCCTCCCGCTACGACCGCCTGGTCTTCACGGTCTTCCCGCGCAATGACGTGGCGTCGGCGCTGCGCGACGCCATCCGGGTGACCCAGCCGGGCCGGGACGCGAACGTTCTGCGCATCTCGTACACCGGCCAGGACCCGGTGGAGGCCATGCTGGTCCCCAATGTCCTGTCGCGCGCCTATGTGACGCGGCGCATCGACCTCGCGGCCAGCGGCGCCCGGTCCACGGTGAGCTACCTCCAGCGGCAGACCGCCGTGGTCAGCGAGCAGTTGAACGCCCAGGAAGTGGCGATCCGCGACTTTCTGCTGGCGCGCGGCGTGTCCAGTATCGACGGCAAGATCCAGGACATGGTCTCGGAGCTGGACCTGCTGCGCGGCAACATGACCACGATCACGCTCGAGCGTGACGCCATTGCGCGCGCCATTGCGCCGCTCCGCGAGAGCGGCGCCGACGGCGCCGACGAGTTCCTGCGGCGTGCCATGGCCACGCCCGAATTCCTCGGCATCGCCTCGAGCGAGGTGGCGACATTGCAAACGCTGCGCGGCGAGCGCGATGCCCTGCTGCAGCGCCGCACCACGGACGATCCCGACGTCAGGGGAGTGAGCGCGCGCATGGAAACGGTGCGCGAGCGCATTCAGGACCGGGCCGCGGCCTTCCTGGCTCAGCGTGCCTCGCTGGTGGAGGACCGGCAGCGCCGGGTGGACTCGCTGCAGCTGGCCCTCGCGCGGATGCCGGAGGAGGCCATGGGCTTCCAGCGCCTCGAACGCGACCGGCTCGTGCTGCAGGAGACGATGCGGCTGGTGCAGGGAAGGCTGAAGGAAGCGGAGATCTCGGCGTCCGTGCCGGATTCTTCGGCGTCTATTCTGGACGAGGCGGTGGCCGCCGACATGCAGGCCAACTCGTCGCAGTCGCTGATCTTCGCCGTCGCCATCTTCTCGGGCCTGTTGGTGGGCGTCGGGGTGGCGTTCCTGCGCGACTGGCTTGACACCACGATCCACGACGAGGCAGACCTGCGTGCGATCGTCGGCGTGCCGGTGGTGGGGATCATTCCGAATCTCCAGCAGCAGGCCCGCGCTGGCGCCTACCGATTGCCGCCGGCAGAGATCGAGGGGCGCTCCGATGCGGCACGTGAGCGGTCAACGGCAGGCAGTTCAGCGCCTGGCTCGTCGCGCGACTACCACACGCCGGCGGCCGAAGCCTACCGGGCGCTGCGTACGAACCTCAATTACCTGACGCCGCCGCGGGCGCCGCGCGTGATCGTCCTGACGAGCGCCCTGCCGGGCGACGGCAAGACCACCACCGCGGTGAACCTGGCGATCACGCTGGCGCAGCAGGGGCAGCGCGTCATCCTGATCGACGCCGAGACCCGGCGCGGCACCGTGCACGAGGCGTTCGGCATTCCACCGGCTCCCGGCTTCTTCGACCTCATGTACGGCCAGGCGTCGCCAGGCGAGTGCATCCGTCGCGTCTCGATGGAGACGGGCGGCACGGTCGATGTCCTTCCGCTCGGCAGCTCCCCCAGCGTGAACCCGGCCGATCTCCTTGTGAGCACGCGCCTGCAGCCGCTGTTCGACCGGTTGCGGCAGCAGTATGACTACGTGCTCCTCGACACGCCGCCGCTCAACCTGTTCACCGATGCGTCGCTGATCGCCGCCAATGCCGATGCCCTGCTGCTCATTGCGCGGTCCGACAAGACCGACACGGACGAGCTCAAGTTCGCCGTGGCGCAGCTGCGCCACGTCAAGGTGGTGCTGGCGGGGGCGGTGCTGAATGACGTCGAGTTGCGACGCGGCTCGCGCTACCGTCAGGGCTACGGCTACTATTACGAATACGGCAGATAAGCCCGGGACGAGCTCATGACGAGACATCCAGATACGGAACCCAGAACCTCCGAGCTCGTGCCGGACATCTTCGACACGGGAACGGAGCGGCTGCCGTCCTCGGGGCAGTTCAGCGCCGCGACGATCTCGGGGGTCCTGCTTGGCGCAACCGAGGCGCTGGTCGCCCCTCTGATCCTTGGCACCACGGCGGCGGTGTCGGTGCTCACGTGGTGGATACTCGACGCTCCCTGGGCTGGCCGGCGTCGCCGGACCTCACGTGCGGCGCGCAAGTGGTACTTGCCAGGACCGCGCGTGATCTACCTCAGCACGTTGTGGATGGTGGGGCTCTGGCTTACGACGATGTTCGTCTTTCGGGCTAGCGATCCCCAGGTGAGTTCTGGTTTCAGCGCCACGTTGCCGAACATCGTGGGGCTCGACGTGTCCGTGCTGTCGCGGCTCAACGGCATGCAGGGCCCGCTCGATACCGGCCCGGAGCCGACCGCGCCGGTCGAGAGCGGCATCGCGCCCTTCTCGCTCTTTGCCCACGGTACGGCCTCCACCATTGCGGTGGCGCTGCTGGCCTACGCGTTCCAGTCGGCGCGCCGGCGCATCAAGCGGGCGCGGCGATCACGTGAGACCGAGGCACACCGTTCGCGGCATCACGGTGCCGCGCACTAGCGCCCAGGGGACCTGATGGAAGCCGTGACGGCCCGCCCGCCCGCAGTTGCGGCGGGGCGCAGAGGCGGCGCCCTCACGTCGGCGTCCACGGTCGCCTTCGCGATTCTCGTCGCAGTGACCATCGCCGGCCTGGGCGGCCTGGGCGGCCTGGGCGGCCGGCTCTTCGCCGTGGTCTTTGTCGCCGCCGCCACGGTGGCGGGTCTGGTGGCGTACTACCGCGCACCGGCGCGCTACGTGGTGTTCGTGTTCGCCCTCTGGTTCTTCACCCCGTTCGTGCGCCGCGTTGTGGACCTGCACCACGGCTTCCAGCCGGCCAGCTTCGTGCTGATGGCCCCCGTGCTGGTGACGCTCATTGCGATGCTGACGGTCGTCTACCGGGCGCGCGAACTGCGCGGCGCGCTGATGTACCCGTTCGGCTTCATGCTGACGGGCGTCCTGTACGGGTTCTTCATCGGCGTGCTGAAGAACGGCATGTTCCCCGCGACCTACGCGCTGCTGACGTGGGTCGGACCGATCAGCTTCTCCATGCACCTGATCCTGAGCTGGCGCACGCTGCCGGAACTGCGCAAGGCGCTCCTGGACTTCCTTCAGTGGACCGTTCCGGTGCTGGGCGCCTACGGCATCTATCAGGTGGTGGCCTTGCCGTCATGGGATCGGTACTGGATGGTGGCCGCCAACATGGGATCCATCGGCATGCCGGTGCCGTTCGCCTTCCGCGCCTTCGGGACGATGAACTCCCCGGGACCGTATGCCGTGGCCCTGGTGGTCGGCATGCTCTTTCTCTTCAGCGCGGCGCGGCGCGGCATGGTGATCTCGCTGACGCTCGCCCTGATTGCGCTGCTGCTGACGCGCACTCGTTCCGGCTGGGTGGCGCTGGTGATGGGGCTGTTCATCATCCAGTTCATGGGGCCACTGCGCCGCGCGACGCGCAACTGGTTCTTCATCATCCTGATGGGTCTCGTCGCGGTGCCGGTGCTCTCGCTCGACGTCTTCCGCGACTCCATCACGCTTCGCCTGCTGTCATTTACCGCCCTCGAGGATGACAATTCCGTGCGCCAGCGCGTAATGCTGTCGAACCTCGCAGTCCAGGAGATCGGCCGGCGTGCCGAAGGCGAAGGGCTTGGTTCCACTGGAGGAGCCGTCAAGATCTCGACTGATGTCGGTCGCCTCGCGTCGATTGACAACGGATTCCTCGAGATCTTCTACGTGCTGGGTTGGCCGGGCGGCTGCATGGTGATGATGGGACTCCTGGGCCAGCTGATGACGCTGGCCCGATTCCGCGACTCGCGGCAGGACGCCTTTGCGAACGCCGCGCGTGCCGTCTTTTGGGCCTTCATGGCGGTGCTCCTTATTGGAGACATCTTCAGCGGCGCCACCGGCGCGATGTTCTGGGGAGCCTACGGATTTGCGTGCAGCGCGCATGCGTACAACTACGCGCTCGGAACGGGACTGCGATCCCGCCAGCTGGCACGCGATTTCGGCGTCTCCACGCCGACAGCCACGGGCGGGTAGCACATGCCCCGCACCGGGAGCCCCGCGCCAGCCGACGCGGCCATTGCCCGGAACGTGCGAGCGTACGACGCCGTGGCATCAACGTACGACGCGTCGCATCCGGAGATCTTCAATCCCGTGGAACAGGCGCGGGTCGCCGGCGCGGTGCGGGACGTCCTCGCGGCGTGCGCGCACGCGCTTGACGTGCCGCGCGTCCTCGACGTGGGCGCCGGCACCGGAAACCTGAGCGCGCACTTCCTCAATGCCGGGGCCTCGGTCGTCTCGGCTGACGTATCGCCGGGGTGCCTTCGCGTGGTTTCCGAGCGCCTCGCTCCCAGCGGCCGGCACGCGGTGCAGCTCATCGATGGGCGCTCGCTTCGCGCGTTCGCCGACGCGACGTTCGACGTGGCGGCATGCTATTCGGTGCTGCACCACGTGCCGGACTACCTGGCGCTGGTGGCCGAGATGGCGCGCGTCGTCCGGCCCGGTGGCCTCGTCTACCTCGACCACGAGCGGCACGACGCCTCGTGGCACGATCCGGTGCGCGCGCAGTGCATGCGGGAGGTGTGGGTCTTTCCGCCCAAGCGGTGGACGCGCTTCCTCACCCCGCGCAAATACTGGAACCGCCTTCGGCCCTTGCTCCAATGGCAGCGCTGGTTTGACCGGCGATGGATGCCGGAGGGAGACCTGCACATCTGGCCGGATGACCATATCGAGTGGGCGCGCGTCGAGGCGTGCGCGCGCGAGGCCGGCGTGGTGCCCCTGTTCGTCCGCGACTACCTGCTGTTCGAGGCGAACTATGACCGCGCGGCCTGGGAGCAGTGGAAGGACCGCGTGACCGACTACCGCATGTGGGTCGGGCGGAAACAGTGACGGAGCCGGCCAACGCCGTGCGGGTCGCGATCCCATGCACCGGACTCGGGCGACAACGCCGCGGCTTCGAGGCGTTCACGCGCGAGGTGCACGCCGCGCTTCGGGGGGCGCCGGGGATCGAGCTGGCGGTGTTCGGCGGCGGCGGCGACCTGCGCGCCGATGAGCGCGCGGTGTGGAACCTGCCGCGCACCTCGCCGCTGGCGCTCGCCGCTTCACGCCTCACGGGATGGGAGCCGTACTTCATCGAGCAGGCGACGTTCTTCGGCGGCTTTCTCCCCCACCTCGTCTCGTGGCGTCCTGACCTCGTGTATTTCGCCGACCTGAACTTCGGCAACGCCTGCTGGCATTGGCGGCAGACAACCGGCCAGCGATTCCAGTTGCTCTACTACAACGGCGGCCCGACCACGCGCCCCTTCACCCGGTGCGATTTCGTGCAGCAGGTGACGCCGAGCCACTTCGCGTCGGCCGTGGTGCGCGGCGAACTCCCGGAGCGGATGTTCATCCTGCCGCACGGCTTCGACATCCCGAAGGAGGTTCCGGCCCGGGACGAAGCCCGGATCGCGGCGACGCGCCGTGCGTTCGGCGTTCCCGACGGCCGGGCCATGCTGCTGTCGGTGGGCATGCTCGGGGCCACGCTGAAGCGGATGGACGTGCTGGTGGATGCCGTGGCGGCGATGGGAGACAACCGGCCATACCTCGTATTGCTCGGACAGGAGACGCCGGAAACGCCGGCGCTGCGCGCGCGCGCTCTCTCTCTCGGAGGCGCCGTGTGGATGGGCAGTTGGCCGCGGGAGCGAATGATCGAGGCGTACCTGGCCGCGGACGCCTTTGCGCTGCTGTCGCTCGACGAGGGATTCGGTCTCGCCTACGTCGAGGCGCTGGCCGCGGGGGTGCCGTGCGTGGCCCAGGACAATGCAAACACGCGGTACATCCTCGGCGATCTCGCGCATCTCGGCGATACGACGAGGACGTCCTCGACCGCGGCACTGCTCTGGAACGCCCTCGCCGCGCCCGCCTCGGCGGAGCAGCGGCGGGCGCGGCATCGCTGGGCAAGCGACCGCTTCGGCTGGTCGGTGCTTGCCCCCCGGTACGCGGAGATGCTTCGCCTGTGCGCGACAGGCCGGCGACCGGCCTGGAGCGACGCGTGACCACCGGTCCGGAATGGTCGGTGGTCGTTCCCACACGGGACCGGCGGCGCGAACTCGAGGCCTGCCTCGCACGCCTGGCGCCCGGCGCGCAGACGCTCGACGCGACGCGGTACGAAGTGATCGTCACCGACGACGGCGATTTTGAGGCGACGGATGCGTGGCTGCGCACCGCGTGTCCGTGGGCGCGTCATGTGCGCGGACCGCGCCGGGGGCCGGCGGCGAACCGCAATGCCGGTGCGCGCGCCGCGCACGGCACGTGGCTCGTCTTTGCCGACGATGACATCGTGCCGTCGCCGGGATGGCTAACGGCGTTCGCCGCCGCCATCCACGGCGATGTGCTGGAGGGCCAGACGACCTGCGACGCCGGCGTGCCGTCTCCTCGTTTCCATTCACCAGAGAACCGGAGCGGCGGTGTGCTCTGGTCCTGCAACTTCGCGGTGCGCCGCGCGACGTTCGTCGCCGTCGCCGGGTTCGACGAGGGATTTGCGTTTCCGCACATGGAAGACGCGGACCTGCGCGAGCGCTTGCGCGCCGCCGGCCACGCGCTGGCGTGGGTGCCGGACGCGCGCGTGGACCACCCGCCGCGGCGCCTGCCGTCGGGCACGCGCATGGGCGAGTTTCGCGAGGCGGACGTGCGCTTCCTCTACAAGTACGGTGCGCCTCGTCCCGTGCGCTGGCGGCTCATCCGGGACATCACACTGAGCCGGCTCGTGAACGTGCGCCATCACGCCAAGGGACTGGACTCGCTGCTCGCGCTCTGGGCTCTGGGCGCCGAGGTTTGGCACGTGCTGCGGCATGGGGCCGCGTGGGAGCGTGCGAGCGCACGGGAGTTTCCCGCAGAGCGCCGGGCATGACACCGCGCGTGAGCGTGCTGGTGCCGAGCTACGGCCGGCCGGAGTCGCTGGCGCGATGCCTGGCGGCCCTCGGCGCGCAGACGCGGGCGCCGGACGAGGTGGTGGCGGGCGTTCGCGTGGGCGACGACGCCACCGTGGCCGTCGCGGAGGCGGCTCGCGCCGCCGGGCTGCCCGTGCGCATCGCAAGGACCGCGGCGACCGGCGTGGTGGCGTCCATGCAAGCGGCGCTTGACGCGGCAACGGGCGACATCATCGCGCTCACCGATGACGACGCACGTCCGTTCCCGGCGTGGATTGCGGGACTGCTCGCTCATTTCCAGTCGGCGCCCGACGTGGGTGGCGTGGGAGGACGAGACTGGCAGCCCTGGGAGCGCGGCAACGCGCGGCGCGTTGGGGTGGTGCAGTGGTTCGGACGCGTGATCGGCAATCACCACCTCGGCGCAGGCCCCGCGCGGGACGTGGATGTGCTGAAGGGCGTCAACTGTTCGTTTCGCGCACCGTTGCTGCGGACCGTCGGATTCGACGGACGGCTGCGCGGAACCGGGGCGCAACTGTACTGGGAACTTGGCGTCTGCCTGCCCATGCGGCGCGCGGGGTGGCGCCTCATCTATGATCCGTCGGTGGCGGTGGATCACGATGTGGCGCCGCGGCTGGATGCCGACCATCTGCATCGCGGCGTCTTCGCGGAACCGCCGCTGGTTGACGCCGTGCACAACGAGACGGTGGCCCTGCTCGAGGGGCGGCATGGCGCCGCGCGCGCGTCTTTCCTGGCCTGGGCGTTCCTTGTCGGCACAGGGGAAGCGCCCGGCCCTGTCCAGTGCGCGCGCCGCCTGCTGCAAGGGGACAGTCTGGCGATTCGCCGCTGGCGCGCCACTGTGGCCGGCCGGCTGGCAGGGGCGTCCACGGTACGACGATCACCCCGGAGATTGGCCGTACCAACTCCCCCCAGCCGATGACGGGGCAGCATTCCGCCCGCTGTGCACGGCACGCAACTTCCGGGTGTCCATGAGCTTCTCTCTTGCCTTCATCGCGCACCAGGTGCACCGGCACGGCGGCCAGGAACGCGCCGCCGCCGAAATCCTCACGCGCATCGCGCGACGGGTCCGGGTGACGGTGATCGCGTCGCGCTGCGAACTGCCGGGCGCCCGCGTCGAGTGGCGCCAGGTCCTGAGCACGCCGCGTCCGCTCGTGCTCGGGTCGTTCCTGTTCGCCCGCGCGGCGCGCACCGCCGAGCGGCGTGCCGGCTGCACGCTCACCAACAGCATCGGCGCCTCGGCATTCGACGCCGACGTCATCACGGCGCAGTACTGCCACGCCGCGTTCACGGCTCGATTCGGCGGACTGCGGGGCGGCAGCGCGGTGGGGCGCGCCTGGCAGCGCGCGGCGCAACAGGTCTTCGTGCAACAGGAGCGGCGCGCCTACCGCGCCGCTCGCCTGCGGCGCGTTATCGCGGTGTCGCGGGGCACCGCGCGGGAATTGCATGAGTTTTACAGCGTGCCGGAATCGCTGATCGCGGTCGTCCCGAACGGGGTGGACCACGCAGTGTTCCGGCCGAGCGCTGACGCGGCGGCCAAGCGCGCGCTGCGCGAGTCGATGGGAATGCCGGCCGACGCGTTCGTCGTCCTGTTCTGTGGCGGCGACTGGGAGCGCAAGGGCCTGCGTGATGCCATTGACGCCGTGGCCGGGCTCTCCGACACGCTCCTGTGCGTCGTGGGGCGGGGCGATGAAGCCGCGATGCGCGCGCACGCCGCGCAATGCCAGGCCACGGCGCAGATGCGCTTTGTCGGCAAGACGACGACGCCGGAGCGGTGGTACGCGGCGGCGGACGTGCTGCTGCATCCGTCGCGCTACGAGGCCTTTTCGCTCGTCATACTCGAGGCGGCGGCCTCCGGGTTGCCGATCATCGCGCACGCCATCAACGGCACGGAGGAACTGGTGACGCCGGGCGTGAACGGATACCTCACGCCCTTCGGCGGCGAGGCGCTTCGCGAGCCACTGCTGGCCCTCCGCGATGACGCGACGCGTCGCCGCGCGATGTCGGCCGCCGCCGTCGAGCGATCGCTCCGGTACGCGTGGGACCGCGTGGCGACCGAGTACTTCGACGTGCTCACCGGGGCGGCGTCGTGACGGCGCGGCGGGACTGAGCCATGTGCGCCATTTGCGGCCTAGTGCGCCCAGGCGCGGGCAATGAGCGCGCCCGCGTCGAGGCGGCCGCGGCCCGCATGGTGCATCGCGGGCCGGACGACGGCGGCATCTGGCCTGGGGAGGGCGTCTGCCTCGGCGCACGCCGGCTCGCGATCCTCGACGTCTCGCAGGCCGGCCACCAGCCGATGGTGAGCGAGGACGGGACACAGGCCATCGTCTTCAACGGTGAGATCTACAACTTCGCGCGCCTGCGTGCGTCGCTCGGCGCGGAGCGCCACTGGCGGGGGCGCTCCGATACTGAAGTGCTGCTCCACGGCGTGCGAGCATGGGGCTTCGATGAGACGGTGCGTCGCGCGCACGGCCAGTTTGCGCTCGCCGTGTGGGACAGCCAGCGTCGCATCCTGCGCGCGGCG
>PNKL01000041.1 GCA_013822425.1 Gemmatimonas sp. | reverse complement strand
GCGGATTTCGCCGACGAGGATGACGTCCGGGTCCTGGCGCAGGATGGAGCGCAGCGCGGCGACGAAGGTGAGCCCCGTCTTCTCGTTCACCTGCACCTGCACGATGCCCTGCAGGCGGTACTCGACCGGGTCTTCGACCGTGATGATGTTGACGCCGCGCGCCTGCACCAGGCGCAGCATCGAGTACAACGTCGTCGTCTTGCCCGAACCCGTGGGGCCCGTGACCAGCACCACGCCCTCGCGCACGTCGAGCAGTCCCTTGATGCGCGCCGACTCGTTCGCGTTCAAGCCAAGCGAGTCGAGCGACAGCACCGTGGAGCGCTGGTCAAGAATGCGGATGACGACCTTCTCGCCCTGCGACGCAGGGAGCGTGGAGACGCGAAGGTCCACGCGGCTGCCGTTCACGGCCACGCGCGCCCGGCCGTCCTGCGGCCGCAGGCGATCGGCGATGTCGAGCGACGCCATGATCTTGATGCGGCTCACCAACGGAATGCCGACGGCGCGCGGCAGGATCATCACCTGGCGGAGCACCCCGTCAATGCGGTATCGCACCGCGACGCCGCCCTCTTCAGGCTCGATGTGGATGTCCGAGGCGCGCGACTGGATGCCCTCGGCCACGATGTGGTCCACCAGCCGGATGACGGGGCGGTCGGAGGCGGCACGCTCGCCCCCGACGATGTCCATCTCGGCGTCCTGGAACTGATCGCTGATCGCCTCGACGTCGTAGCCGGAGGAGACGCCCTCGAGGATCTTCTCGACGACGTTCTCGGGCCGGTACAGCTCCTCGATGCGCTCCACGATCTTCGTGGGCGACGCGAGCGCCATGCGGACCGTGCGACCGAGCGCGAAGGCGAGCGTGCGCTCGCAGTCGAGATCGTGCGGGTCCGCCGTGGCGATGTCGAGGTGCGTGTCGGAAATCGCCAGCGGCAGGACGCGGTACTTGCGTGCCAGCTGCTCGGGAACGAGTTCCTTGGCCTGCAGGGAGACTATCTGCGTGTTGGCGACCTTCATGTGAAAGCGCGCCGCCAGCGCCTGCAGGAGACTCTCGTCCGAGATGAAGTTCCGTCGGACCGCAACTTCCCAGTAGGACTCCTCCTTCAGCCCGCGCAACTCCTCCATCTGCTCGGGCGAGAGCAGTCCCGCAAGCGTGACGAGGAGCCACTCGTCGCGCGCGGCGAAACCGGGGTTGGTCACGCGCGACCCATCCCGTGCGCCATCAACAGGTAGCAAGTACCGATTTCCACGGGTCGAAAGGTAACCAGCGGTTCGCCACGGCAGCTATGCCGGCTCGGGCGTCCTCGGCGAAACATCGGGCCTCCGCTAGAGGATCGGCCATAAGGCCTGGGACAAGTCCACGCTGAACGTCCAGCGCCCGCCGCGTCCGCCGCGCGCGACGTCGACACGAAGCTGGTCGAACAGCGCCAGCACTCCCAGCCCGACGGACCCGTACCAGCCTTGGGTGGGTGCGCCGGGCCCGTCGACCCACAGCCCCATGGCAAACGGGGCGAGGGTCACCGTGCTCGGCACCCTGCCAAACCGACCGAACCGCAGCGGGGCGAAGGGGATCGTGCGCTGCCACTCAAGGCGCTGCGACAGCGCGGCACGCCCCGCGAACTGATGGTAGACAAAGCCGGGGCCGGTCACCGGACCGCCGAGGCGCACGAGGCGCTGCGGTGGTGGCGCAAACCCGCCGGCGAGAGCGGCGGCAAAGGTGCGCATCACCAGCGTGCCAGCGGCCGCGGGCCGCGACGCCTCGAGGGTGAGTGCCCCCCGGCCCAGCCAGCCCTGCTCACCAGTCCGGCTCCCCGCATCCACGCGATCACGTTCCGCGAAGAGCGACACGCGAGCCCCAACCGTCGCACGCCCAGCCGTGCGCGCTGCGCGCCGCGCCTCGACGCCGATGCGCCACGCCTGCAGTCGCTCGGCGGCAAGGGTGGGCTCGTACCTCCCGGTGGATGGCGTCGCGTGCACGGCGAGTGCTGACTCCTGTCGGCGCTCGAGCGAGGCTGACCACCGCCATCCGTCTGTCGGCGCGTAGCCAGCGGTGAGCGACACCGCGCGCTCACGATACGGATCCGTGTAGTCGGCGCCGAATTCCTGCGCCGCGAGCGAGTTGCGCACACCGCTGACCTCGGCCGCATCGCCGGCATCCGCGAAATCGTCGAGCGCGCGCACCCCGACGAAGACGCCGTCGGCGCGTCGCCATGCGAGCGCGAGCGCGAGCGCGCCGCGCCGGTTCGCGGTGCCGTACCGGCCGCGGACCGCGCCCTCGAACCCCGCGCCAAGCGTGTGGCGGAACCCGCCCCCGAGCGCGAGGCCTTCGACACGGTTTACCCGCACCAGGTCACTGATAGACCGCGCCGACGGATTGGTGCCGCGCTCGCGCGAGAGGGCCTCGGCACGCACCATCTCGCGCGCCGCGTCCTGCACCGCACGGACGTCGTCGTCCGTGGCGAGCATCACGTCGGACGGCAGCTGCGCGAGGATCGCGCCCGTGAAGGGATAGGCGCGCAGCTCGTCGGGCGTGGCCTGGACGATCTCGGGTCCGATCGTGACCGAGGGCAACATCCCGGTGTTCGTGCGCGCACAGCAGATCTCCCAGCGCCCGCGGATGATGCCCCGCGAGGGAAAGTCCATCCACGACCCGGTGCGGCGAATCTCGATCTCCTGGCGGTACGGCAGCCAGAACCGGCCGTCAACGAGGCCGTTCTCCAGCACCACCGACACATCCTCCAGGTACTTGTCGCGCAGCGCGGCGCGCGTGAACGAAAAGGCCATGCGCACCACCGTGGCGCTTTCGCGGTCGATGTAGACCGCCCCGACGGCGCGTGGCAGGCGCTCGTCGCGCGGGCGCACGCGCACCATCACCACCTCGATGTCCCGGTCGTTGGTCCGGATGGTCAGCGAGTCGCCGATGGCGAAGTCGTATGCGCGCCGCCCGGCGGGCGACAGCGGATGCGGCACATCGCGGACCTCGTCGCCATCGCCGAGGCGAATGACCGAGGGGAAGTTGTTCTGGATGATGGCGAGATGGTCGCGGTGATACTGGATGTCGGTGGGGAGCAGCAGCGTGTCGCGGCGGCCCACGATGCGCTGCTTGCTCTGGTCCGGCGCACGCCAATAGACTTCGACGACGAGCTCGTCGGTCTTCATCACGCGGGGCGGATCGGGAAAGCCCTCGCCCACCTGCGCGAGAAATGTGAGGTAGCCGTGCGCGCGGGCGGTGTAGTCGGCCAGCCCGGTGTCGGCGAGCTGGGCGGAGCGCCGGTCAATGGCGCGGTCGATGAGCCGCATGGTGGGCACGCCATTCCACCCCGTCGTGTCCGCCCGCTGCTGGGCGGCGAGGGCGAAAGGCAGAACGCACCACGTGAGTGCGGCACGGACAGGGCGCATGGACTTAACTTCGTCGAGTGAAGGGGAACTGGGGAAGGGGTCCAGGGGCGCGGTAGAGAGCGAAGCGTGGAGTGAGGGGAGAGGAGCATGAGGCAATCGGCGCCGGGAAGCTTCGAGACATTTGACGCGCGTGCCACGTCGGGGGGCCTGATTCCCGTCTGGCGTGACGTGCTGCTCGACACCGACACGCCGGTGGCGGCCTTTCATCGCCTGCGGCGCGGACCGTTCGCGTTCCTGCTCGAGTCGGCGCCGGCCGGCGGCGAGACGTGGGCGCGCTACACGTTCATGGGAAGCGAGCCGCACGCGGCGTGGCGCCTGCGCGATGGCGTCGTGGAAGTCTGGACCGAGGCGCGCGGGTGGCACGGTGCGCGCACGCCGGCCGATCCGATCGCCGACCTGCGTGACCTCCTGTCCGCCATGCACGCGTCGGAGGCGCCGGAGGTGGGCGCCTTCTGGGGCGGAGCCGTCGGCTACTTCGCGTACGACATCGTCCGCCACTTCGAGCGCCTGCCCTCGCCTCCACCCCGTGGCGTCGCGGCGCCGGATGCCCTCGTCATGTTTCCGCGCACGGTGGTGATCATCGACAACCTGCGCTCGCAGGCGCGCGTCGTGTGCGGCGTGCCGGTCCCTCCCGGCGCCGATGCCGCCGCCCGGCGCGTCGCCTATGAAGGCGGCATGGCCGATATCGAGCGCACGACCGACCGCCTGCGCAACGGACCCTCGCTGAGCCCGCTCGACCTCGATCCTGAGGCCGCGCCCGCCACCGGGCGAACCTCGATGAGCCGTGACGCCTTCATGCGCGGCGTCGCACGCATCAAGGAGCACATCCTCGCCGGCGACGTCTTCCAGGCGCTGCTGGCACGCCGCATCAGCGTGCCGCACGACTTCGAGGGGACGGACCTGTACCGCGCCATCCGCGCGCTGAACCCGTCGCCCTACATGTACCATCTCCTCCTCGACGGCGTGGAGCTGGTCGGCAGTTCGCCCGAACTGCTCGTGCGCGTCGCGGACAATCGCGTGGTGGTGCGCCCCATCGCCGGTACGCGGCGGCGCGCCGGGACGCCGGAGGAGGACGACCGCCTTGCCGAGGAACTGCTCGCCGACGAGAAGGAGCGCGCCGAACACGTGATGCTGGTGGACCTCGGCCGCAACGACGTCGGCCGCGTGGCGCAGTACGGCAGCGTGGAGGTCACCGACCTCATGACGGTGGAGCGGTATTCGCACGTGCTGCACATCGTGAGCCAGGTGGAAGGGACGCTGCCACCGGGCGCGTCGGCCCTCGATGTGCTGCGCGCGACCTTCCCGGCCGGCACGATGACCGGTGCGCCGAAGGTGCGCGCCATGCAGATCATCGACGAACTCGAGCCCGAGCGCCGCGGTCCTTACGCGGGGGCCGTCGGGTACATCGCCGCCGGCGACCGTCGCATGGACCTGGCCATCACCATCCGTACCTGTGTCATCGTCGACGGCGAGGCGAACGTCCAGGCGGGCGGCGGCATCGTGGCCGATTCGGACCCCGCGATGGAGTGGGAGGAAACCGAGAACAAGGCCCGTGCCATGCTGACCGCCATCGGGCGCGTGCAGGCGGCCCGTGGAAAGGGCGCTCGTGGCTAGGCGCAGTCGCGCGAACGCGCCATATTGACCGATATGAGGTATCGACTCACCGGCACCGAAAGCGCCTACCGCTTTGAGCTCGCCCCCACGGGGACGCTCATCTGCGGCCGCGCGGTCACGAGCGACCTCGCCATCATCGATCCCACCGTGTCGCGCCACCACGCCGACCTGGTGGTCGGCGCGGGCGGCGTCACCGTGCGCGATGTGGGGTCGAGCAACGGCACGTTCGTCAATGGCGTGAAGATTGACGAGAGGTTCGCCGTGCCGGGCGACGCCGTCACGTTCGGCAAGGTGGCGTTCCGGCTTGAGGCCGTCGCCGATGCGCCGCCGCCCGCGCAGGTTCCCCCGGCCGCTCCGGCGATTCCGGGCGGGACCATCGTGCGGCAGGTGCCGCGCACGCCAGCCGCCGGACTCGAAGACAGCCACAAGCTGCAGGCGGCTATGGCAGCTGCCGAGCCGGCGGAGAAGGACCGGCAGAAACTCGCCATCCTCCTCGAGGTCTCCAAGGGACTCACGAAGGTCGCCGACACCGACGCGCTGCTCGCGAAGGTCGCCGAGTACGTCTTCCAGATTCTCGAGGCCGACCGCTGCGCGATCCTGCTGCGCGAGGGCGACCACATGGTGCAGAAGGTGGCCCGCGACAAGCGCAGCGCCACCGTCGCATACCAGGTGCCGCAGTCCATCGTGGGCATCGTGGTGGACGACAAGGTCGCGGTGCTCTCCGACAATGCCGGCGAGGACACCCGGTTCGGCGGCCAGAGCATCCTGATGCAGCAGGTGCGGAGCGCCATCTGCGCTCCGCTGGTGAGCGGCGAGGACCAGGTGCTCGGCGTGCTGTACGTGGACAACTTCAGCCTGGCGAAGCGGTTCGGCGAGGGCGATCTCGACTTCCTCATCGCCTTCGCCGGCATCGTGGCCGTCGCGCTCGAGAACGCGAGCTTCGCCGAGCGCATCCGACGCGAGGCGCTCACGCGCAGCAACTTCGAGCGCTTCTTCACGCCGCAGCTGGCGGCGCGCATCGCCAACGCGGGGGAGGCGATCCGCCTCGGCGGCGAGAAGCGGCGGGTGGCGGTGCTCTTCAGCGACATCCGCGGCTTCACGGCGCTGTCGGAGACCATGAACGCCGACGTCATGGCGAAGCACCTCACCGAGTACTTCACCGAGATGGTGGAGTGCGTGTTCCGCCACGGCGGCACGCTGGACAAGTTCATCGGCGACGCGGTGATGGCGCAGTGGGGCGCGCCGCTCGCCGAGGCGGACGATGCGGACCGCGCGGTGGCCGCCGCCCTCGACATGATGCAGGAACTCGACGTGCTCAACACGCGGTGGCGCGCCGAGGGACGTCCCGAACTGAAGATCGGCATCGGCATCAACTACGGGGACGCGTTTGCCGGCAACATCGGGTCGGAGCGCCGTCTCGAGTACACCGTCATCGGCGACACCGTCAACACGGCGAGCCGCCTGTGCTCCAAGGCCGCGGGCGGCGAGATCATCATTTCCGAGGACTGCCGCCGCGCGCTGGCGAACCCGCCGGCCCTCGAGGAACTCGAGCCGTTGGTGCTGAAGAACAAGAGCCAGCCGGTCCCGGCGTACCGCATCTGTCGGTGAGCACTGCTGCACTGCCTCCGGGCTACGTCCGGGGCGCGCTGCGAGGCGTGGAGCTCGTGTCGCGCGACTGGGCCGCCGAACCGCTCCGGCGCGCGCTGGGCGCGCACGGCTCGCTGTACAGCTGGGCCGCAACGCAGCCGGATCGCACGGCGCTGCGTGGACGCGGCATCGCCTGGACGGCGACGCTGGCCGCGGGCCCGGAGGCGCATCAGGTCACACCCGTGGTGGTCCGGCACACCCGGCACGGCGGACTGTTCGCGGGATTCACCGGCGACCTCTTTCCGCTCCCGACGCGTGCGCCCCGCGAGTTGGCCGCCGCCGTCCGCCTCGCGGCCGGCGGCGTCCCTACCCCCGAGATCATCGCCTACACCGTGCACCCCGTCGCACGCTTTCTCGCGCGCAGTGACGTCATGACGCGCCGCCTGCCGGACGGCCGGGACTTCCCCGAGGCCTGGCGAGCGCACCAGTCGCCGGCCGCGAAGACCGCTGTCATCGAAGCGGTGGCGACGCTGCTTCGCGCCCTCTCCGCGCTTGGCGCCCAGCATCCGGATCTCAACGTGAAGAACGTGTACATCGCCGGCGAGGGCGCGGCGGCGACCGCGTATATCCTCGACGTGGATCGTGTGACGTTCGGCGACGCACCGCAGGCGGCGGCACGAAACTTTGCCCGCTTCGCGCGCTCGGCGCGCAAGTGGAACGACGTCCACGGCCTCCGCGTGAGCGACGATGCCCTCGTGCGCCTCGCGGCCCTGGCGTGGGTGGAGCAGTGATGCGCGCACCCTTCGCGCCGCTCGATCGCGTCTGCATCGTGATGATGAGCGCCGTGGGCGACGCCGTGCACGTGCTCCCCGTCATCAACGCCATCAAGCGGCACCGGCCCTCGGCGCGCATCACCTGGGTGCTGCAGCCGGGGCCAGCCGCGCTCGTACGCGGCCATCCGCTGGTGGACGAGATCCTGCTCTTCGACCGCACCAAGGGCGTGGCCGGCTTCCTTGAGGTCCGCGAGCAGCTCCTGACGCGTCAGTTCGACGTCGTGCTCAACCTGCAGGTCTATTTCAAGGCCGGTGTGATCACGGGGTTTACCCGTGCGCCGGTCAAGCTCGGGTTCGACCTCGCGCGCGCCCGCGACTTCAATTGGCTCTTCACCACCGACCGGGTGCATGCGCGCCCCATGCAGCACGTGCAGGACCAGTACTTCGAGTTCACCGAGTGGCTGGGCATCGGGCACGAACCCGTGACGTGGGGCCTCGGGCCGTGGAACGATGCCGAGCGCACGTGGCAGCGCGAGTTCGTCGCGCGCTTCGACCGGCCGATCGCGCCCATTGTCGTCGCCACGAGCAAGACGCAGAAGGACTGGCTCCCCGAGCGCTGGGCGGAGGTGTGCGATGCGCTGGCCGGCGACTTCGGGCTGCAGCCGGTGCTCGTTGGCGCCCGCTCGCCACGCGAGTTGCACGCGGAGCGCGTCATCCTCGAGCGCGCACGCATCAAGCCGGTCAGCGCGCTCGGACAGGGCGGGCTGCGCGGCCTCGTCGGAATCTTCGACGCCGCGGCCCTGGTGCTGTCGCCGGACACGGGGCCGCTGCACATCAGCGTCGCGCTCGACCGTCCGGTCGTGTCGCTCATCGGCTACTCCAACCCGAAGCGCGTCGGACCGTACCGGAAGTTCCGGGACCTGATGATTGACGCCTACGGCGATCCCGGCGAGGACTACCCGGTGTCCATGAGGAATCGCCGCGACCGGATGCCGAACATCTCCGTGCATGACGTGCTCGAACGCGTGCAGCGCTGGCGCAACGCGAACGCTGGCAGTTGACCGAACGCCGACGCCAGGTGTCCCCCCGGATCTGACGGCGTCGCCGGCCAACTACCAGCGATACGTGTTCGCAGCCTGCGCCCCGTGCGGCGACGCAGGCGGGTGTGCTACTTCTTGACGGGGTGGGCCAGCGAGTACACGTACGCCGCCACCGCGCGGTGCTTCTCGGGCGTCAGCGGTGCGCCACCGAACGGCGGCATCACCCCCAGATATTGCTTCGGCTGCATCACGCCGGTCTCGATCTGCTTGTAGATGGCGCCATAGCTGCCGTCGCTGTGGAGCCAGGTCGAATCGGTGAGGTCGGGCGCCACCGTGCCGCCCTTTCCGTCGGGGCCGTGGCACGCCTGGCACGAGGTCGCACCGATGAGGCCGTGATAGAGGCTGTCCCCGAGGGCGAGTTCCTGCGGAGTGATCGTGGCCGGATCGAGCGTCGCGGGATCCACGGCCGCGACGGTGGCGCCCGCGGCCGTGGCGTCGCTGGACTGCTCCGCGCCGCCGCCGCAGGCGGCGACCACGAGGATGGTGGCAAGGGCAAGGCGAATCGGGTGGCGCATTGTGGCTCCTGAAGGACTGAGTGAAGACGGCTAGAAGTCGCGGCGGAGAAAACGGCGCCCGGCGAGGCCGAGCGGAATCACGCACCAGGTGACGAGCGCGACGGCGGCGATGCCGGTGCCGAGGGCAGTGCCGAACGTGCGCTCGAAGAGCGCCCCGGTGTATCCCATCAGGGCGGACACGTCGAGCTGGGTCAAGACGAGCACGCGCGCGACATCCACCGGGTTGGCCAGCATGAGCCCGAGCAGCGGGCGCTCGACCGGGTAGTTGCCGAAGGCGGCCGCGGCGCCGAGCACCAGGCCGTCGTAGACGACAGCGGCCACTAGCCAGGTGCCGAGCGCAAGCCCGACTCCCTTCAGCCGGTCATCCGTGAACAGCGCAATCCACGTGGCGATCGCGGCAAAGGCCAGAGACAGCCCGACGCCCGCGCCCAGCAGCGCCACGACGCCGCCGATCGTCGCGCCATCGCGTGCGTGCACGACGAACGGGATGCCCGCGCCCACGAGAAACGCGCCGGCGAGCGGCAGCGCGAGTCCCAGATAGAGGCCGGCGAAGAGCTCGCGGCGCGGCACCGGCTGCGCCAGCAGCAGCTCGACGAATTCGCGCGACGCATACACGTGGATGGTGCCGAAGACCAGCGCCACGAGCGGCAAGACGAGCAGGACGAGATTGAGCAGGCTCAGCAGGACCTGCGGCCCCGTGCCGCCGAACCAGAAGAGCCCTTCGGCGATGCCGAGGAAGCTGAGCGTGTAGGCCACGATCCAGCGGTTGCGCGACAAGTCGCGCAGTCCGGCCTGGAGGACGAGCAAGACGACGTTCATGCGGCCCCCTCCGGCTCGGGCGCAAGCCAAGACGGCCCGGGTATGGGGCCGGCCGTCACGACGGCCGTCCGCCGTCCGGCGCGCTCGGAGCGCATCAGCCCGGCAATCGCGTCCTCGAGCGTACGCCCGCCCGTGTGGTTGAGCAACTCGGCCACGGGACCCGCGAACCGAAGCCGGCCGTCGCAGAGGAAGGCAACTTCGTCGGCCAGCGTCTCCAGTTCCGCCATGATGTGCGAAGTGATCAACACCGAACGGCCTTCGCGGCGCACGGCACGGATTTTCTCCTTGAGCACGTTCGCCGACAGCGGGTCGAGCCCGGCCGTCGGTTCGTCGAGGATCAGGAGCGCAGGACGGAACAGGAACGCGACCACGGCATTCACCTTCTGCTTGGTGCCGCCGGATAGGGTTCCGACGAACTTGTCGCGGATGGCGTCCATGTCATAGGCGCGGGCCAGGTCGTTGTCCACTGCCTCACCGGGCCGCAACTGCTTCACCAGGTCGAGCACGTCGCCGACGCGCAGGTTCGCGGGGAAGTGCGCCGCCTGCGGCATGTACCCGATGGCGCGGCGATAGGCGCCCGCGTCGTCGGCCGGCTCGCCGTCCACGTGCAGCGCGCCGCGATCGGCGCGCGTGAGGCCGAGCACGATCTTGATGAGGGTTGTCTTGCCGGATCCGTTGGGCCCCACGAGCGCCGTGACGGCGCCGGTGCGTACCGAAAGCGAGACGTCCTGCAGGACGTCGAGCGCGCCGAAGCGCTTGCGAATGGTGTCGAGCGTGATCATCGGGGGGGACGCATGAGGGGACGGCGGTCGACGAGCGCCTCCGGCGTCAGCACCGGCAGAACGCGCTCGGCCGCATCGAGAATGGAGACCAGCGGACTGCGCAGCAGCAGCAGCGCCGCCGGGTGCTGCTCCACGACGAGTGCGAAGAGGCGCACCGGATGAAAGGCGGTGTCGCCCACGCCGTCGCGGTCGAGGTCGTAGCCAGCGTACTCGTCCCACCAGTTGCCGTCGAAGGTGGTGTTCGAGCTGCGTGAGTTGGTGGTGACGTCGAACGCGTTACCCGAGAACTGGTTGCCGCTGAAGATGTTCTCGTCGGCATCGGCCAACACCTTGGCGGCCCAGCCGTTCTGGCTGAAGGTGTTGCCGCGCACCGCAAGCCGCGAGGAGCCCTCGACGAATATCCCGGTCGAGTTCCGCTCGAAGGTGTTGTCCGTGATCTCGCCACCGCTGATGTCCTTGAGCAGGAGGCCGTAGGCGGCGCTCCCCCACGACCGCTCAAAGCGATTCCGGGCGATCACCACGCCGCGGCTGTACATCACGGCCACACCGGAGTTGTTGTCGCGGAACGTGTTCTCGAGGTAGGCGCACGAGTCGCTGAACATGAAGTGCAGTCCGTACCGCTGGCTGCGCTCGCTCACATTGCCGCGCGTGAGGCCGTGCGACGAGAACTCGAAGTAGATGCCGTCGCGATGACCGCGCACCCGGTTGTTCTCGACGCGCGCGCCGGGCGAGTACCACAGGTGGATGCCGTTCCCGCTCTCGGTCTGGCGCAGGCCGCGCGCCTCGAGGTCGTTGTTGCGCACCACGCAGTCGGCCGAGCGCTGCAGGTAGATGCCCCAGAGGTTGTCGCGCAGGCGGTTGTTCTCGATGAGGCAGTTGCGCACCTCGCGCGCGCGGATGCCGGCACGGTCCTCGAGGTTCGAGATTCCCGTGCTGGTGGCCACGATGCCCCGCACCGTCACGTCGTCGGCGGCGATCACCAGCACCTCGCGCACGCCCTGGCCGTCGAGGACAGGCCATCCCTGCCCTTCGAGCGTCAGGCGGGGCGTGCGGATCACCAGCGTCGGCTCCCGGTAAGTCCCGGCGCGCACCAGCACGCGGTCGCCGGGACGTGCTGCCTCGAGCGCCGCACTGATCGTCGCAAACCGACCGCCCGCCCCGACGGTGAGGTCGTCGGCGAGCGCCGGTTGCGCGGCGAACAGCGCAAGCGCGGTGACGAGCGCGTGGCGCACTAGCGATGCCCCCTCGCGGCGGTGTCGGCCAGCAGCTCGGTCCACGTCGTCACGCGGCCGCCGAGCATCGTGCGCTGCTCCTCGGCCTTGGCGGGGCTCGCGAAGCCAACCACGGAACCGCCCATCGGCCCCTGCATCGTGCTGCCCGTGAGGAACCCGGCGGTCGTCACCGGCACGAAGGTGCCCGGGTGCTGCAGGTCGATGACGTAGAGGTCGCCGCGCTGGTCGGCCGGCGTGGCGCGCGCCCAGGACAGCATGCATTCCGGGGCGTCGAATTTGAGGACGCGGCCGGTCGGGAGCACCGCTTCTCCACCGAAGCGCGAGTCGGAGATCGTCATGCGGCAGTAGCCGCACTGGTCCTCGTTGAGCACGATCGGCTCCGGCTCGCGCGCGCGGCAGGCGCCGAGGAGCGCGACGAGGGCGAGCAGGGCGAGGCGACGCGGGGGGACGAATCGGCGCATGGGAGTCGGAGCAGGCGGTGAGTGTCGGGTTAGACGGCGCGTGCGGTCGGGGAAGCCGGGACGGTCGGACGGACGCACTGCCAGACGGCGACAGCCACTAGCACCGACGCGAGGACGAGCAGCCAGCCGCCCGACGCCGGCCAGGAGGTAGCTACGAAGTTGAGCAGTTGCTTGGAGCCGATGAGCGGCGGCTGGTACGTCATGTCCGGGATCTTGATGATCGCCGTGTCGACGTCGAGGTCGTGTCCGTATTCGTAGCCCCATTTCCAGTAGTCGTAGAGGCCGGCCATGAGCACGGCGCCAAAGGCCACCGTCCAGACGTAGAGGACGCGACGGCGGCCGATGAGCGCGACGAGCAGCGCGGTTACCACGAGCGTGCCCAGGATCGCCGGCATGTACTTCAACTCGGGAATGGCATCCGGCTCGATGCGCTTCATTCCGATGTAATGGTTCAGGTTGTTGATGCTGTTAAGGTCCTGCTCCTTCACGCCCACGACGGTGTTGACGCGGATGAGCATCCCGAGCCCCTCGGGGTACTGCGGGGCGATGAGATCCACGCGCCAGAGCGGCAGCACGAAGCCGGCGCTCATGAGCAGCGCGGCGACGGCAACGAGAATGCGGGCGATCTTGGGCACTGGGGACTCGCGTGGGGAGACGGGAACGCGTACGGAATGCCGCGGGCAGCCGGGGGGCGGGCGACGGGACCGCCGCGCCCCCAGGCCGGACCTGCTACTGCTTCGGAGCGCCGGCCGCCTTGGCCGACTGCGGCCCCCTCGAAGTGACACCGCTCAGGGCCACACCGCTCCCCGGCGCCGAGACGCGCACGTACCCCTGCATCTCCTGGTGCAGCGCCGAGCAGAAGTCGGTGCAGTACATCGGATAGACGCCGGCCTTGCGCGGAATCCACTTCAGCGTGCGGGTTTCGCCCGGCATGATGAGCAGCTCGCCGTTCTGGGCGCCCATGATCGCGAAGCCGTGCGGCACGTCCCAGTCCTGCTCGAGGTTGGTGATGTGGAAGAGCACCGTGTCGCCCACCTGCACGCCCTCGATGTTGTCCGGCGAGAAGTGCGAGCGGACGGCCGTCATGCGCACATGCACCTTGCGCCCGTCGCGGTTCAGCCCGGTCTCCTTCTCCGAGCGCGTGACATGCGGCGCCTTGCTCTCGGCCAGCTTGAAGAACTTCACCTGCCTGTCCTTGATCTTCTTCGCCTCGATCGCCTGGGCGTAGTGCGGCTCGCCCTCGGTGGGGAAGTCGAGCAGGAGCTTCATCTTGTCGCCCGAGATGTCATAGAGCTGCGCGCTCTGCGTGAGCTCGGGGCCGGTGGGGAGGTAGCGGTCCTTGGTGATCTTGTTCATCGCCACCAGGTACTTGGCGTTCGGCTTCATGGTGCCGCCGCCCGGGATCATCAGGTGGCCCACCGAGTAGTAGGTCGGCGCGCGATCCACGACTTCCCACGTCCCCAGCTTCCACTTCACCACCTCGGAGGAGATGAAGAACGAGGTGTAGGCGTAGCCCTTGCCGTCGAACTCGGTGTGCAGGGGGCCGAGGCCCGGATTCTTGACCTCGCCGGCAAGCGTCGCCTCGTACTTGAGCACCGGGATGCCCTCGATCTCGCCCTCGAACGCCTTGTCTTCGATGGCCTTGAGCATCTTCGGGAACGAATGCACCGGAATCACCGAGGCCAGCTTGCCGCCCGCCACGATGAACTCGCCCGTCGGATCCACGTCGGCACCATGCGGCGACTTGGGCGTCGGCATGAAGTAGACCGCGCCCGGGCACTGCTTGGCCTCGAACTGCGGGACGGAGGTAAGGGTCGTGCTCTTGGCCTCGCGCGTGAACTCGTCCGTGAAGTTGTGCACGTAGTCCGCGGCGACGTTCTTCAGGACGCCCTTCTGCGCGCAGGCCTCGATGGCCTTCCAGTTCACGGCGGCCACGAAGTCCTTGTCGTTCTGCGAGGCGTTGACCTCGAGCAGCGAGTTGGCCTGCTCCGTGTTGTACATGGAGAGGAACATCCAGCCGTTGCTCTGCCCCTTGCCGGCGCGGGCGAGGTCGTAGTTGAAGGCAGGCATCAGCATCTGGAACGCGACGCGCATCTTGCCCGGCTCGTCGGCGCGGATGAACGAAATCTGTCCCTTGAACCGCTTCTTGAAATCGGCGATCGGCACGTCGGTGTTGGGCACGGGCACCGAGAAGCGCGTCGAGGCCACCACATACTCGCTGTTCTGCGTCACGAACGGCGACCCGTGGTTGCCGCCGGCGTTCGGGATCTCGAGGATCTCCTCGGTCTCGAAGCGGGTGAGGTCGATGCGCGCGATGCGTGGCGTGTTGTTGCCGTTGATGAAGAGCCAGCGGCCGTCGTCCTCGCCGTTGGTCTGCGAGAGCGCCGGATGGTGCGTGTCGTCCCACGGGATGAAGCCGTAGCTGGTGTTCAGCATCGCCTTCGTCTCTTCGCTGTAGCCGTAGCCGTTCTCCGGGTACTGCGAGAAGACGGGGATGGTCTTCAGGCGGCGGCCGGACGGGAGTCCGTACACGCCGACCTGTCCATTGAAGCCGCCAGACATGAAGGCGTAGAACTCGTCAAGTTGCCCTGGCGCGACATACACCGCCTTGGCGGCGTCGGCGCTCAGGAGCCCGCTGCTGGCCGGGCGCTTGGCGCAGGCGAAGGCCAGCAGGGCCGCCGACGCGAGCACGCCGGCGCCGGCGAGGGTGCGAAACTTGGGGAAGATGGCCATACAATGCCTCGAGTGACGTGAAGGGGAGACGAGACCAGCCAGGCATGAAGCGACGGCGAATCGACCAATCAATATGGTGTTCTTTTCGCCACGGAGATAAAGTGGTATATTACATTCCGCTTGAGAAGTCAGGCAACGTCCTGAAGCCGTGTGAGGATTCGCCCTCATGCATGTCCGGAGAAACTCCGATCCATGCGCGACGGCCATTCCGGTATCCTTCCCGCGTCTTTCCGCCCGCCTCGAGGCCGCTGCGCATGCACCTGACCCGGTTTACCGACAACGCCCTGCGTTGCCTGACCTACCTGGCCCTCCACCCGGGCAAGACAGAAACGGTCGGCACCATCGCGCGGCGGATGGCGCTCTCCGAGGACCACCTGGTCAAGGTCGTCCAGCGCCTCGCGCACCTGGGCTATGTGGAGACCATGCGCGGTCGCGGCGGCGGCGTGCGTCTCATCGCCGAGCCGGCCAGGATCAACGTCGGCGCGGTGGTCCGGGCGACGGAGGAGAACTTCCGGCTGGTCGAGTGCTTCGACGAGGCGGCCAACACGTGCCCGATCGCCCCCGCCTGCGGGCTGGCGCCGGCGCTCGACGAGGCGCTCAAGGCCTTCCTTTCGGTCCTCGACCGATACACGCTCGAGGACTTCACCAAGTCCCCGAAGAAGCTCCACAAGCTGCTTATCGCGTGACGCCGGCCCCATACGCGTAGCGCACGCCGACGCGTCCGAGCAGCTCGACCAGGCGCCGCAGGCCGAGGCCCATCACGCTGAAGTAGTCGCCCTCCACCCGCTCCACGATCGTCGCGCCGTATCCCTGGATGCCGTACGCGCCGGCCTTGTCCATCGGCTCGCCGGTGGCGATGTACGCGGCGATCTCGTCGTCGGTGAGCGCGCGGAACGTCACGCGCACCGCTTCCACCGCACTCTCGGTGCGGCTGTCGCGCGCCACGGCAATGGCGGTGTACACGGTGTGCTCGCGCCCCGCGAGGCGGCGCAGCATCTCGGCGGCGTGCGCCTCGTCACGCGGTTTTCCGAGGATATCGCCGTCCACCACGACAATCGTGTCGGCGGCGATCACCACGATGTCGGAATGCCCCTCGGCCAGCGCGTGTGCCTTGGCGCGCGCCAACCGCTCGGCGTGGGGGATGGGCGCCTCCGCCGGGAGCGCCGTCTCGTCGATGTCGGCCGGCCGCACCTCGTGGGCGATGCCGATGAGGTCCAGCAGGTCGCGGCGGCGCGGCGACGCCGAGGCGAGAATGACGCGGAGCGGGGTAGTCATCGTTCGAGACTCAATGTGACCGGCCCGTCGTTGACGAGTTCCACGTCCATCATCGCACCGAACTCGCCAGTCTCCACGCGCAGTCCCCGCTCGCGCAGCAACGTAACGAACCGTTCGTAGAGCGGAATGGCCAACTCCGGGCGTGCCGCGTCGACAAAGCTCGGGCGACGCCCCTTGCTGGCGTCGCCATAGAGCGTGAACTGGCTCACCACCAGCACGGCACCGCCCACGTCGTCCAGACCGAGGTTCATCTTCCCTTCGGCGTCGGTGAAGAGCCGCAGTCCGGATACCTTGTCAGCCATCCACGCGACCGCCGCCTCGGTGTCGGTGTGTGTGAAGCCGACGAGGAGGACAAAGCCTCGCCCGATGGCGCCGGTCACGCGATCGCCGACGCGCACCTCGGCGCGCGAAACCCGCTGCAGAAGCACTCGCATGGCGCGAAAGCTACCGGACCGGGCCGGTCTCAGGGAGGGATCTGGAGGAACCGCGTCAGGCGGCTCGGGCGAGGGTGCTGGGGGGTGCCGCGGGCCGGTGCTATGATTCACGCGTGTCCTCCCACGAGAATCGCATCACCCGCTTTGCGCACGGCGGCTGGCTGCAGGCCGCCGGCGGCGCGCTGCTCGGCGCCTTCTTCGCGATCCTGATGCGCGTGGCGGGGATCGGTCCCCGCGTCCCACTCTGGCTCCTGGCGCTCGGAGGCGCCGCAGTCGGGTGGGCGATCTTCCGCTTCGTGACGCGCGCAATCTTCAGCGGCAGCGAGGAACTGGCCAAGCAGCTCGTGATGCCGGACGCCAAGGGGACGTACGCCCCGCAGTACTCGCACATCCAGGCGCTCGAGGTGCAGGAGCGGTACGCAGAGGCGTTTTCCGCCTGGCTTGAGGTCGCGGAGTCGCAGCCGGGCAACCCGTCGCCTCTGCTGCGCGGCGCCGACCTCCAGCTGCGCTACCTCAGGGACGCACCAGCGGCGCTCGAGATCTACGAGCGCGTGCGGCGCATGCCGGGCATCCGCGAGGAACACGTGCGGTACGCGTCGCAGAAGATCATCGACATCCACCTGGCGCCGGGGGGCGACGCGGGGCGGGCGCTCGTGGAGTTGCGCCGGTTCATCACGATGTTCCCGGAGGGACGTGAGGCGGACGGAGCGCGGGCGGCGATTGCGGGGATCAAGGCCGAGCAGGGGCGCGCTGGAGACGTCTCGTAGCCCGCGTCGCGGCTATTCGACAGTCACGCTCTTGGCGAGGTTCCGCGGCTGGTCCACGTTGGCCCCGCGCTTCACCGCGATGTAGTACGCCAGCAGCTGCAACGGAATCGTGGCGAGCACCGGCATCAGCAGGTCCACCGTCTCCGGAATGCGGAACTCGTAGTTCAGGAGTCCCGCGAGCGCCGGTTCGTCGCGCGACGTGATGGCGATCACGGTCCCCTTGCGCGCCTTCACCTCCTGCACGTTCGACACGACCTTGTCGAAGACCGCGTCGTGCGGCGCCACGAAGACCACGGGCATCATCTCGTCAATGAGCGCGATGGGACCGTGCTTCATCTCCGCCGCCGGATAGCCCTCGGCGTGGATATACGAGATCTCCTTGAGCTTGAGCGCCCCCTCGAGCGCCACCGGAAAGTTCACGCCGCGCCCGAGGTAGAGCACGTTCGACGAGCGTTTGAACTCCTCCGCGATGTGCTCCATCTGCTCGGCGCGGTCGAGCACCTCGCGCACCTGCCCGGGGAGCGCCGCCAGCGCCTGCGCGAACTCGATGCCGCGCGTGACGCTGAGCCCCCGCTTGCGCGCCAGCTTGAGCGTGAACAGGGCGAGCGCGACGACCTGGCTGGTGAAGGCCTTCGTGGAGGCGACGCCGATCTCCGGGCCGGCGTGCAGGTAGATGCCGCCGTCATCCTCGCGCGCGATCGTGGACCCCACCACGTTGACGAGCCCCAGCGTGCGCGCCCCGCGGCGCTTGGCTTCGCGCATCGCCGCGAGCGTGTCGGCCGTTTCGCCCGACTGTGAAATCACGATGCACAGCGTCCGGTCGGTGACGATCGGGTTGCGGTAGCGGAACTCCGACGCGTACTCGACCTCCACCGGGATGCGGCACAGCTCTTCGATCATCATCTCGCCGATCAGCGCCGAGTGCCACGACGTGCCGCAGGCGGTGATGATGATATTGTCGATCGCCATCAACTGCTCGTGCGTCAGGTTGAGACCGCCGAGCTTGGAGGTGCCGTCCTCGACGATGAGGCGGCCTCGCATCGCGTTTTCCACCGTCTGCGGCTGCTCGAAGATCTCCTTGAGCATGAAGTGCGCGAAGCCGCCGCGCTCGATGGCGCTGAGGTCCCAGTCGATCTTGTCCACGCGTCGTGACATTGGGACGGAGTCTCCGTCGAGCACGCGATAGCCGTCGGCCTGAACGACCGCCACGTCGCCGTCGTCGAGGTAGACGACCTGCCGCGTATGCGCGAGTATCGCCGACGCGTCAGACGCAAGGAAGTGCTCACCCTCCCCGATGCCGATGAGCAACGGACTGCCCTTGCGGGCGGCGACGATCTTGCCCGGGTCGCGGCTGCTCACGATGGCCAGCCCGTACGTGCCCTCGACCTCGCGCAGGGCGTTGATGACCGCATCCTCGAGGGATCCCTCGTACAGCTCTTCCACGAGATGCGCCATCACCTCGGTGTCGGTGTCGCTGCGGAACTCGTAGCCCTTGCCCTGGAGCAGCGAGCGCAGGGCGTTGGCATTCTCGATGATGCCGTTGTGCACCACCGCCACCGTGCCGTCGGCGCTGGCGTGCGGGTGCGCGTTGCGCTCCGTCGGCGGGCCGTGCGTGGCCCAGCGTGTGTGCCCGATGCCCACCGTGCCGTGCACGGGCGCAGCGGCGAGCGCGGTCTCCAGGCGCGCGATCTTGCCGGCGGCGCGGCACGTGACCACGGCGCCGCCATTCGTGACGGCCACACCCGCGGAGTCATACCCGCGGTACTCCATGCGGCGGAGCCCCTCGAGGAGGAACGGGGTTGCCTGCTTCCCGCCGGCATAACCGATGATGCCGCACATTCGGAACTCCTGCGTGTGAGATCAGCGCGCGAGCTGTGCCATCAGTTCTCTCGCGCGCGCGACGAGTGCGCGCGCCGCGTCGGCCGTTCCGGCCTCCGCGATGATGCGCACGATCGGCTCCGTGCCGGACGGGCGGAGATGCACCCACCGCCCGGGCCAGCCGAGCCGCATCCCGTCCTGCGTGTCGACCGCGGCGTCGGGGAACGCTTCGTGCAGCGCCGCATACACGGCATCCAGCGGCGCCGCCGGCCGGTCGAGCTTGGCCTTGATGATCGTGTACGAGGGATAGCGCGCCATGACGGCGGACAGCGACTCCCCCGCGTTCACGAGCATCTGGAGAATGAGCGCCACACCCAGCGGCGCATCGCGTCCAAGGTGCAGGTCGGGGAGAATGACGCCGCCGTTGCCCTCGCCGCCCACCACCGCCCCTTCCGCCCGCATCGCAAGCGCGACGTTCACCTCGCCGACCGGAGCGCGCACCACCACGGACCCGTGGTCGGTCGCCTGGTCGTCCACCACCAGGCTGGTCGAGAGGTTCGTGACGACAACGCCGCGGCGGTGCTTGAGCACCACGCGCGAGGCGAGGGCGAGCGTGTAGTCCTCGCCGATCGCGCGTCCGTGCTCATCCACGAGCGACAAGCGGTCCACGTCGGGATCGGTGGCGAACCCGATGTCGGCGCGCGACTGCTTCACGAGCGCACTCAGCGGGCCCAGGTTCTCGGCGACAGGCTCGGGTGGGCGTGGAAAACGGCCGTCGGCCTCGAGTTCGATGGATTCGACCTGACATCCCAGCAGATCCAGCAGGCGTGGAATGACGAGGCCACCCGCGCCACGGCACGCATCGTACGCCACACGGAACTTGCGGGCCCGGATCGCCTCGACGTCGATCATCGGCAGGGCGAGCACCGCATCGAGGTGCCGTGCCACGGCTTCGCCGTCGAAGCGGGTGACGCCAAGCCTGTCGTACGTGGCGTACGGGATGTCGTCGATGAGCGCGCGCATCGCCGCATTGTCGGCCGCGTTCAGGAAGAGCCCGTCGTGCCCGATGAACTTGAGCGCGTTCCACTCAATCGGATTGTGGCTCGCTGTGATATTGAGGCCGCCAGCGGCATGGTGGTGCTCCACCGCCATCTGCAGCGTGGGCGTGGTCGTAACACCGAGGTCAATCACGTCGGCGCCCACCGATTCAAGCGAGGCGCGCGCCACCTGGTGGAAGAGCGGCCCGGAAACGCGGGAATCGCGGCCCAGCGCCACGGCCGTTCCCCGCTTCTGCTGAAGGGCCCACGCGCCGAACGCCGCCGCGTAGCGCGCCACCACTTCGGGCGAAAGCCCAAACCCCACGCGTCCCCGGATGCCGGAGACGCTGATCATCAATCGCGAATCAGCCATTTCTGTGCGGAGGAGGCGAAGGTAGATGGTAGAAGGTAGATGGTAGAAGGTAGATGGTAGACGGTGGACGGCGCGAGGTGCCCTGGGCATCTTGCGCGGCGGCGGCTTTGCCGCGAGGCCAGATTCGGCCTGGCCCAGCGTCTACCATCTACCTTCTACCCTCTACCATCAGCCTTTGTCCAATCCGCTCTCGCTCGTGCCCTTCGCCCTCGCTGCCGGGGGCGGCCGCGTGGACGACCTTCCCGCGGCCGGCGCCGTGGCGGCCGGATTTACCCTGCTTCAGCGCTCGACGCCGCTCGTCCGCGCCTTGGCGGGCCGACGCAGCGCCATCCTGCTGCCGCCGGGCGTCCCCTGTCTCACGGCACTCGCGGCCAGCGATGGCCGCGGCGCGGTGCTGCTGCCTCCCGGGGCTCGTCCCGGTCAGATCGCCGCGCAACTCGATGACGCTGACGTCGGCGCCGTCTTCACGACGCGTGGCCTGGCGACGCTCCTGCCGGCCGGCGACCGCGCCGTCGTGCTGCTTGATGATGCCCCACGGTCGGCAACGGTGATGGCGCGCGGCGCCGAGACGGTAGTAGACCTCGGATCGCATTTCGGGCTCGACCTCGAAGGCGAGGAGGACGCAGGAAGCGACGAGGAGTGCCTCATCACGTACGCGGCCGCGGAGGGACAGCCCGTGGGCGCGGTCTTCACGCATCGCAACCTCCTCGCGCTCGCGCGCGGCGCCGTGGACGCCACTTCGATCCTCAAGGGCGACCACGTGCTCGCGTGCACGCCGCCGAGCGACCTGGCGGCCTTCGCGCTCACGTTCGCGGGACCGCTGCTGGCCGGCGCGCGCGTCACCTCGATGCCGGAATCCGACGCCGATCAGGCGTTGCGGCTCGTCGAGCGCGGCGAGGTCACGATGCTCTGCGGCAACGCCGAGTTCTTCGCGTCCATCACGTCTGCCCTGGAGGCGCGCGGGACGCCGCTGGCGGTTCCGACCCTGCGCGTCACCGTGTGTCTCGGCGAAATGGCCGCAGCGGCGCTTCACGAGCGCTGGCATCAATGGACCGGTACGGAGCTCCGACAGGCATTCGGCATCCCCGAGGCACCGCTCTGCCTGTTCAACGCGCCGCACTTCGCCAACCGGCGCGGCACGCTTGGCATCCCATTTCCCGGTGTGCATGTCGCCGTGCGTGACGCGGTGAGCGGCGCGCCGGTTGCGCGGGGCACCGCCGGCAAACTCTGGGTGCGCGGCGATCCGACCTGCAGCAGCTACGTGGGTCGGACAGCCGGACAGTATGCGGCACGCGACGAATGGCTGCCAACGCATCGCCTCGCGCGCGAACGCGCCGACGGAGCGTACGAACCCGCCGACTAGACGGGCGCGCACCGGGACGGGCGCGCACCTCGTTCACGCTGCGTCCCACGGCTATCTTTCCCGCCATCCTCTTCGCTCCTGGAGCCGGCATGACGCGGGTGTTCGACGAAGATCTCAATGCGCGGTTCGCGACGCGTACCATCCATGCGGGCCAGCGCCCTGATCCCACGACCGGCGCCATCATGCCGCCGATCTACCAGACGTCCACCTACGTGCAGGACGCGCTCGGCGTGCACAAGGGCTACGAGTATGCGCGGGGCAAGAACCCCACGCGCGAGGCGCTCGAGCGCAACGTCGCCGCCCTCGAAGGCGGACGGCACGGATTCGCCTTTTCGAGCGGCATGGGGTGTCTCGATTCGATCATGAAGCTGTTCAGCGCCGGCGATCACATCGTCTGCGGCGAGAACGTCTATGGCGGCACCTTCCGCCTGTTCGACAAGGTCCTGCGCCGCATGGGCATGACCTTCACGTTCGTGGACACGCGCGACCCGCAGCGCATCGAGGACGCGATCACGACCGCCACGAAGGCGGTGATCATCGAGACGCCGACCAATCCGATGATGTGGATCACCGATCTCGCCGCCGTCGGCGAGATCGCCAAGCGCCGCGGCATCCTGTGCATCGTGGACAATACCTTCGCCACGCCGGCGTTCCAGCGTCCGCTGGAGTTCGGCGCGCACATCGTCTATCACTCGAGCACCAAGTACCTGAACGGCCACAGTGACATCGTGGGTGGCATCGCCGTATTGTCGGACGACGGCCTGGCCGAGCGACTTCAATTCATTCTCAACGCCGCGGGCGCCGTGCCGGGGCCGATGGATGCCTGGCTGACGCTGCGCGGCACCAAGACGCTCGCCCTGCGCATGAAGGCGCACGACGCCAACGGGCGGCGCGTCGCTGCGTGGCTGGCCAATCGGTGGGGGGTCGAGCGCGTGATCTTCCCGGGGCTCCCAACACACCCCCAGCACGAACTCGCCAAGCAGCAGATGTCGGGCTTCGGCGGCATGATCAGCGTCGAAATGGGGAGCCGGGAGAAAGCCGCCACGGTCCTCGGCCGCACGCATGTTTACGCGCTCGCCGAGTCGCTGGGCGGCGTCGAAAGCCTGATCAGCCATCCGGCGTCCATGACGCACGCCTCGGTGCCGCCGGAACGGCGCGCCGAGATGGGCATCACGGACGGCCTCATCCGCCTCTCGACGGGGGTGGAGGATGCCGACGACCTGATCGCCGACCTCGAGCAGGCCTTCAAAGGGCTCTAACGCCGACACTTCGCACGGCCGGGACCCGTAGGGAGGTGGATTGGTCCCCGCCATTCATCGAGGAGAGAACATGACTACCCGCGTCATCCTGACCGACATCGCGCCGACGTCCTGGGAACACCCGGCCGACCGCGCCGCCCTCAACGCCCTGCGTGCCATCCCGGGGTTCGACTCGGTGGTGCGCAAGATCGCCGCCTTCTTCGGCGAGCGGGGCCTGCGGCAGTTGTTCCTCGCCAACGCCGTGCGCGTGGGCCCGCGCCAGCGCCCCGACCTCGACGCGATGCTCACCGAGGTGCTCGAGACGCTCGACTGGAAGGAACGCCCCGAGCTTTACGTCACGCAGTCGCCGCTGGTCAACGCGGCCGCACTCGGCTTCGACAAGCCGTTCATCGTCATCAACTCGGGCACGCTTGAGCACCTCGACCGCGAGGAGCAGAAGGTGCTCGTCGCGCACGAAGTGGGACACATCATGAGCGGGCACGTGCTCTACCGCACGGTCGCCACAATCCTCATGACGTTCGGCCTCGGCGCGCTCCCCTTCCTCGCCATCGCGGTGATCTTCCCGTTCCAGATGGCGTTCCTCGAGTGGTTCCGGAAGAGCGAGCTCTCGTCCGACCGCGCCTCGCTGCTCGCGGTGCAGGACCGCCGCACCGTGATGATGACCTTCCTCAAGGTCGCCGGCGGCCCGGCGCATGGGCACGCCATCGACCTCGAGGCCTTCATGGAACAGGCCGCCGAGTACGAGACGCAGGGCGACGCCTGGGACAAGGTGCTGCAGGTGCTCAACACGGCCTTCCGTGAGCACCCGTTCAATACGGTGCGTGCCGGCGAGCTGCAGCGCTACATCGATGCCGGCCGCTACGACAAGATCATCGCCGGCGAGTACGACCGGCGCAGCGACGCGCGCCCGACGGCGCAGGAAGTCGGCGCCGACTTCCGCGCCGCCGGCGAGTACTACGGCGACCAGGCGAAGGCGGCCGCGGCCAAGGCCAGCGAGATTCTCGGCCGCGCCAAGGACGCCTTCACCGACGCGTTCAAGACCGGATCGCGATGAAGGTCCTGATTGTCGGCGGCGGCGGCCGCGAGCACGCACTGGCATGGAAGCTCCTGCAGGATGATCCTCGCCTCGAGCTCGTCGCCGCCCCCGGCAATCCCGGCATAGCGGGGCTCGGTCGCTGCGAAGCCGTCTCCGCCTCCGACGTACCGGCGCTCTGTGCGCTTGCGCAGCGTGAGCAGTGCGACCTCGTGGTAGTCGGACCCGAGGCTCCGCTGGAGCTGGGCCTCGTGGACCAGTTGCGCGCGCTCGGGATTCCCGCGTTCGGCCCCACGAAGGCGGCGGCAGCCATCGAGACCTCGAAGCGCTTCGCCAAGGAGTTGATGCTCGCCGCCGGTGTGCCGACAGCGATGGCTCGTACCTTCACCGACGCGAATACAGCCAAGGCCGAGGTGCGCCGGCTCGGCGCGCCGGTCGTGGTGAAGGCATCGGGCATCGCCGCCGGCAAGGGTGTCATCGTCGCGATGACGCTCGAAGAAGCCGAAGCGGCCGTTGATGCCATGCTTGTGGAGAACATTTTCGGCGCCGCCGGCGCCGAGATGCTGGTCGAGGAGTTCATGACCGGCGAGGAACTCTCGATCTTCGCCCTGACCGACGGCACGCACGTGCTGCCGATGATCGCCGCGCAGGACCACAAGCGCATCGGCGACGGCGACACGGGACCGAACACGGGCGGGATGGGGGCGTATGCTCCGGTGTCCATCGCGCCGCCGGCACTGATGGATGAGACGGTGGCGCGCGTCTTCACGCCGACACTGCGCGCGATGCGCGAGGCGGGGTGTCCGTTCACGGGACTGCTCTACGCGGGACTGATGCTCACGCCGCACGGCATCAAGGTCGTCGAATTCAACTGTCGTTTCGGCGACCCCGAGACGCAGGCCATCCTGCCGCTGCTCGAGTCGTCGCTGCTCGCACCCATGCTCACCATCGCGCGCGGCGAGTCGCTCGCCGGCGCCGCCCCGCTGCACTGGAAGCCGCGCGCGGCCATCACCACCGTGCTGGCAGCCGCCGGCTATCCGGGCACGGTGCGCGGGGGCGACGCCGTCTCCGTGCCCCCCACGCCTCCCGACGTGCTCGTATTCCATGCGGGGACGAAGCACGATGCCGACGGCACGCTGCGCACGGCGGGCGGCCGTGTGCTGGCCGTCACGGCGCTCGGCGCCACGCTCGCCGCAGCCCGCGAGGCAAGCGTGAGCTTCGCGGCACAGGTGCAGTTCGACGGGAAGCAGTTCCGGCGAGACATCGGCTGGCGCGAACTCGCCCGGCGTGCCCGAGCTTCCTGAAACCGAGACGATCGCCCGCGACCTGCACGCGGCGATCGCCGGATCGCTCATAACCGACGTCGAGGTGCGGCGGCGCGATGTCCTGCGCGACGTGAGTGCCACCCACCTGCGTCGGTCGCTCGTGAACCGGGCCGTGACGCGCGCCTGGCGGCGCGCCAAGAGCGTGATCCTCTCGCTCGACACCGACGCGCACCTGGTGGTCACGCCGCGCTTCACGGGCGCGCTGATCCTCGGGGCGCCGGCGGCCGAGGATCCCTACGCGTGCCTGCGGCTTCAGCTCGACGATGGGCGCGAGTTGCGCTACACCGACGTGCGCCGCCTCGGCACGGTTGCCTTCCTGTCGTCCGACGCGTTTGCCCTGTGGAGCGGGCGGCTTGGCCCGGAGCCGCTTGACTTGGACTTCACCATCGAGCGATTTTCGGGTTGTCTTCGGGGTTCCAAACGGGCCGTCAAAGCGGTGCTCATGGATCAGTCACGGTTGGCAGGCGTCGGCAACATCTATGCGAACGAAGCGCTGTGGCGCGCGGGCATTCGCCCGTCGCGGCGTGCCGAGTCGCTCACGCGGCGCGAGCGCGAGACGCTCCATGGCGAGTTGACCGCCGTCCTCCGCGCAGCCGTGGCGGCCCGCGGCACGTCCTTCCGCGACTACCGCGACGCGTTCGGAGAGCGCGGTGGCTTCGCGTCGCAGCTTCAGGCCTACGGACGCGGCGGCCAGTCGTGTGCACGCTGCGGCGCGACCCTGAAGTCGAGCCACGCCATCGAT
>PNKL01000040.1 GCA_013822425.1 Gemmatimonas sp. | reverse complement strand
CAGGCCGCGCGCGTGCGCAGCACCCACTCCGGGACATCGGCGCCCACCGGCCACAGCGCGAGCGCCCACCACGATGCCGTGATGACGAGGATTCCCCCGAGGGCGGCCAGCGCCACGCCGCCCCGCGCCCGCACGTCTTTCATGCCTTACCCCACCTTCCACAGGAAGCTGAGGAGCTTCCAGTTCGTGAAGTAGTAGACCACGAAGGCCAGCAGGAAGATGCCGACCAGGACCAGCGTCCCCGGCGTCGCGCCGGCGATGCCGCGCTTCTCGTCATGCAACTGCTCGTTCAGTTCGTCCACGTTCGCCGCATGCACGGGCGGCATCGTGAGCCCCTGTGGGATTCCGGCGATTTCCTTGCCGAGCGGCCATGTGGTGATCGCCTCGCCGAAGAAGACGGACTTCACGGCGATGGCAATGAACGCCAGCGCCCCCGTCACCGCAAGAATGCCGCCAATGCCCATGACCGCGAGCACGATGTCCACCGCCGGGTTGAACGTCACCTCGAACGGCGACTGCGCGAACGAGATGTCCCAGTGGCGCCGCGGCACGCCGAAGCTGCCGGCGAAGGTCATGCCCATCGAGAGCAGCAGCATGCCGATGGAGAACAGGTAGGGCTGCATCTTGGCCAGCCCCCAGAATGCCACCTTCCGCCGGAAGATCAGCGGCAGCAGGTAGTACGTGGCGCCCATGAACGCCATCGCCGTGCCGCTCACCACGGTGGCATGAAAATGCCCGGGGACGCGCATGGTGTTGTGCGCAATGATGTTGATCTGCTCGGTGCCGATGGTCACGCCCGTGATGCCGCCGACGAAGCCGAAGACCACAACGCTGAACACGAGCGAACTGAATCCGGGGTCGCCCCACGGCGCGCGCCGCAGCCAGCCGAACAGGCCATCCGTGAAGCCGCGCAGGCGCATGCCGAGTTCCATGCCGGCCGGCACCGTGAAGCCGTGAATCATGGACGCGAGCACGGCCAGGTACATGAAGTACGACGTGTTCACGATCTTCCACGCCGGGCCGAAGCCGGGATCCACCAGCAGGTGGTGCGCCGACGCCATGGAGATGAAGAGCACGTACAGCACGAAGGCCGACCGACTCACCTTCTCGTTGAGCACGACGCCGCCGATCGTGAGGCCGCTCAGCATGTACCAGACCGCCACCATCGCGGCGACGTTGATCTGCTGCGACGAGTGGCCGAGCGCCCACCAGATCATGCGGTAGATCTGGGGATCGATGCTCTTGATCAGCCCGATGCTCCACAGGAAGGTCGGGATGTAGATCATGGCGCCGTGCAGCAGCGTGATGACGGCGATGATGGCGGCCGTCACGGCGCCGTACACGACGAGCGGGACGGATCCTTCGTACCGCTGCTCGCGCTTGGCGATCACCAGCGTGGCGAAGAAGAGCCCCGTGACGGTCAGCGCCCCCACGGCAAAGAGGATGACGCCCAGGTAGAGCGCCGGATGCGCCTTCAGCGGCGGGTACGACGTGAACAGCACGTCGGCGCGGCCGGTCCACTGCGCCCACTCCACCATCAGCGTGCCCGCCATCATCAGCCCGAAGCTGAACCAGCCGAGCTTGGGGTTGGCGGGACGGGCGTTCAGCAGCACGGTGCTCGCGAACCAGAGCACCGCCATCTCGAAGTAGATGATGAAGAAGATCAGCATGTTCATGCCGTGCACGCCGAGGATGCGGTAGTACCACTCCGCCGGCAGCAGGTGCACGGCCTGCCAGCGCGTCAGCACCAGCAGCAGCGCCGCGATGGCACCGATGAGCAATGCGACCACCGCCACCACCGCGTTGACCTTGATCAGGGATTCGGCGGAGGTGGCGATGACTCGTCCGGTGGCCGGGCAGATCCGATGCGGGAAGGTCGCGACGGTGCTCACTTGGCCTCCCGGTCACGGATGACCGCGTGCGCGTTGTCGGCGAGCGGCTTGCCGTCGGCGTCCACGACGATGACGCGCCCCACCATGGTGTGATGCCCGATGCCGCAGAACTCGTTGCAGATGATCCGGAAGTCCCCCGCCTCGGTCGGCGTCACCTGCAGCGCATAGTCGTAGCCCGGCACCACCTGGAAGTTCACGTTCAGCGGGTACAGGCTGAATCCGTGGTTCACGTCGAGCGACGACATGTGCAGGCGGTACGTGGCGCCGGCCTGCAGCTGCAGGATGGGGTACCACTGGAAGGTCATCCCGGTCAGGTAGACCTCCGAACCCGGCGGCGGCGCGGCGATCGGCACGCCGCGGTACTCGCCGATCTTGTACTGCTGGGCGAACTCGACCGTGCGCTCGTAGAACTTCACCGCGTCCACGCGCCGCCGGATGCCGGACGGGTTCTGACCGCCCTTCCAGTGCCAGAGCGGCATCATGGCGAAGAGCACCATGCACCACGCGAACGCGATCGCGACCCACACCTTCTCTGCCTTGTGCGCCGGCTTCCACCAGACGCCCGGCACAGGGTCCAGCCCGGAATGCACCTTGGTCAGCATGGGAACCTCACGGCAGGGTGCCGACGGGCATCGTGAGAATCTCCCACATGCCCCATCCGGTGTAGACGACCAGCATGATCACGATGCCCAGCACGAGCAGCAGGAAGACGTTGTCGAACATCCGCTGCATGAACGGCGGTGATTCGGGCACGCCCCGGGATGGCGAGTCGGCCATGGGTCCCTCGGTGAGTGGGTGGGTGTCAGTTGCGGCGGACGCAAGGTCGGCGCGCCGTGGCGCGCGGCCGCGGCGGTGGAACTGGGATGGCCGCGGCATCGCGTGCCTCCCCCAGCAGGTCGGCGATCATGGTCGTGGCGAAGTACGCCTGCAGCGACTTGGAGACATCTTCCCACCGCGCGTGCGCGGCGCAGGTGTGCACGCCGCCGCAGTGGGCGCGGCCGAGCAGGCAGTGTCGCTTCGCCACGTCCTCGAACGGCGCGGTGACGCGCGCCAGCGAGAGCTTGCCCGCCGGCACCGCAAGTTGGAACCCGCCACGCGGGCCGCGCCCGCTTTTCAGCACGCCTTCGCGCGCAAGCACATGCAATGTCTTGGACAAATAGTTGCGCGGCACGTCGAGCGCCTCGGCGATGGGTCCGACGCGCACCGGCGCGTCTTCCCCGTGCACGGCGACGTGCACGACGGCCCGGATGGCATACTGCGACGTTCCCGAAATCCACATCAGCGAATTCCCCCGAGGGATGCCCCGGACGACCGGCTGGATCCGAATATTGTGTTTATCATGTGCATATGATAAATATCGCGCAAGAGGGCCTGCCTTGCGCGCACTGGAACGCCACGCCATGCGGCCGCTTCGCGCCGCCGACGCCGCCGCCACCCGCCTCTACGGCTGGCGGCATAATCCGCTGCACCAGACCGGAACCGTCGCCGCCGCCCTCCTCGGCCTGCTGATCGTCACCGGACTCTACCTGCTCGTGTTCTATCGCGTGGGCGCGCCGTGGCAGTCGGTCCAGCGCCTGCAGGCCGACCCGTGGCTCGGACGGTGGATTCGCTCGCTCCACCGCTTTGCCTCCGACGCGCTCGTCGTGGCCGTCGTGCTGCACGCGTGGCGCCTGTTCGCGCAGGCCCGTGCCTGGGGACCGCGCGCCCTCGCCTGGACCTCCGGCGTCGTTCTGCTCACGGTCCTCTTCATCAGCGGATGGACCGGCTATGTCATGGTCTGGGACAACTTCGGCGCGCAGCTCGCCGTCAGCGGAGCGCGACTGTTCGATGCCGTGCCGGTGCTCAGCGAGCCGGTCCGGCGCATCTTCGCGGGCGATCAGGCCGTCCCCAGCGTGTTCTTCTTCCTGAACCTGTTCCTGCACGTCGCATTGCCGCTCGCCGCGGCGGCGGGCCTGTGGATCCACCTCTCGCGCCTGGCGCGCCCCGCCCTGCTTCCCCCGCGCCCCCTGCTGTATGCGATATGCGGCGCGCTCACGCTGCTGGCCATCGTGTGGCCGTCGCCGCTCGCGCCGGAAGCCGCGCTGCTCTCGATTTCATCGCAGGTGCCGGCCGACCTGTTCTACGCGTTCTGGCTGCCGTGGGCCGATGCACTCCCGCCGTGGCTCGCCTGGACCGGCGCACTGGTGACGTTCGGCATTGCCTTCGCCATGCCGTGGTTCACGCACCGCCCTCGCACTGCGGAGTGGACACCGAGCGTCGTCGATGAGCGAAGCTGCACGGGGTGCAACCAGTGCCCGCAGGATTGTCCGTGGGAGGCCATCACGATGGTCCCGCGGGAGCACGCGCACGGCGCACAGTCGGCGTTCGTGGCACGCGTGGATCCGGCGCACTGCGTCTCGTGCGGCGTGTGCGCGGGCTCCTGCGCCCCGATGGGCGTAGGTCCTGCGGACCGCACCGGGCGCGACCAGCTCGCGCGGCTGCGTGCGTTCATCGAACGCTCCGACACGCTGGCGCGGCGGCCCGTCGCCATCTGCTGCGAGCACGCGGCGCCGGCGCACGTCGCCCCGCTGATGGAGCACGGCGCGGAGGTGCGGCTCGTGCCGTGCGCCGGCAACCTGCACACGTCCGTCATCGAGTTGTCGCTCCGCGCCGGCGCGCCGGGCGTGATGGTGTATACCTGCGCGCCGCGCGACTGCCGTGGCCGCGAGGGGCCCAAGTGGCTGCACGAACGCGTCTATAACGACCGCGAGGCCGAGCTGCAGGCGCGGGTCGATCGTGCGCGCGTGGCCACGGCCGTGATGGCGCCCGGCGACTGGGCGGGCACGCTGGCCGCGTGGACGCAGTTCAGCGCACAACTCGCGGCGCTGAGCGAGTCCGCGACAGTCCCGCTCGATGAACAGCTCGGGGCGATCTGCGAACCGGTGCCGCTCGAGGAGGAGGCGCGATGACGATGTCGTGGTCGCGCCGCATCGCGGGCCTTGTCGTCGCCGGCGGCGTGCTAATACTCCTGCGCGCCGGGTCGCTGACGCCGCTGCGCACGGCACCGGACGGCACCGCGATGCTGCGCCTCTCGTGGTCGGCGCGTCCGGAGCGCATCGAGCAATGCCGACGCCTCTCCGACGCCGAGCTCGCCGCGCGGCCGCAGCACATGCGCCTGCGGTGGGAGTGCGAGGGACGCTTCGCGCGCTACCTGCTGCGCGTCTCGGTGGATGGCCGGGTGCTGGCCGCCGACACGGTGCGTGGCGGCGGCCTGCGCAGCGACCGTCCGATGCACGTCTTCCGCGAATACGCCGTGATCCCTGGCGAGCGGCGCGTGACGGTGTCGCTGCGGCGCATTGACGCGGAGGTGCGCCCCGACTCCGTGGCGGATGCGGCAACTGCGGCGGGCACTGGCGCCGCCGACCGCGAGACGCGCGAGGGGCAGGAACGCCGCGTGCGGCGCGCGGAAGCGCTGCCCGCGCTCGTGCGCATGGACTCGACGCTCACCGTTGCCGCTCAGCGGGTGGTGCTCGTGACGTACTCGAGCATCGCTCACCGGTTCGTGATCAAGAGGCCCGCCGTGCTGGCCTTCTTCACCACGGAGCACACGGAGGAAACGGAGGGCCACGACAAATCCGTCGGGGTAAAGACAGCGCACCACGCGAAAGACTGCGTCGCACTCGCAGGTCCCCCAAGAAGTTGCACTCCTCTGTGGCCCTCCGGTTGTTCTCCGTGTGCTCCGTGGTGAAAGAGCTATTTGGGCGCTCGTTCGACGAGGGCGACAAGGCGGCGCATGGACATCCCGGACGAAGGGTCGCCTCATTCTCCGCTAGTGCGGCGCGGGACGCCAGCCCTCGTGATTGACACCCTCGTGATTGACACCGCAGCGAGCCACCAGTCACCATCCGCCAAAACCGGATGCGCCGACTGCGAACATCGCAGTCGGCGCATCCCCCCGGCAACCGGGTGATTACTTCGACGCCGGCGGCAGCACCACCGAGTCAATCACGTGAATGACGCCGTTCGACGCCATCACGTCGGCCGACGTCACCGTCGCGCCGTTCACCAGCACCTTGCCGCTCTTGACCTGGATGTCGAGCGTCGCGCCGTTGAGCGTCGGCGTCTTGCCACCGTTGCTCTTGATCACGTCGGCCGCCGTCACCTTGCCCGACACCACGTGGTACTTCAGGATCGCGCCGAGCGCCACCGGGTCCTTGAGCAACGCCTCAACCGTGCCGGCGGGCAGCTTCGCGAACGCCGCATCCGTCGGGGCAAACACCGTGAACGGCCCGTTGCCCTTCAGCGCGTCAACCAATCCCGCCGCCTTCACCGCCGCGACCAGGGTGTTGAAGCCGGCGCCAACGGCCACGTCAACAATCGTGTTGCTCTGGGCCTTCTTGGCGCCGTAGTCCGCCATCTGCGCCTGTGCAGGGGTGGCAACGAGCACTGCGGCAGCGGCGAAGGCAACGATCTTCATCCGGTTCATTTGTGACTCCGTGGTTGGTTGTCCGAGTCTTGTCCAGCTCCTATGCCAGAAACATAGCAGTTGCGACTCCTTTGTCAAGTCAATGTCTAAGTATATATATTGACAACGCTTAGACAAGTGATATCTTTGAATGATGCAGGCCGATCTTCCGGTTCCTCACGCCACCCAAGCCGCCGAACACCCAATCTCGGTCGTCGCCTCGCGGACCGGGCTGTCGCGAGATGTGATCCGTATCTGGGAGCGCCGTTACGGCGCCGTCGCGCCGTCGCGCTCGGCTGGTCATCAGCGCCTCTATACGGATGCGGACATCTGGCGCCTGCGCCTGCTCGCCGCAGCCACGCGCCACGGCCGCAGCATCAGCCTCGTGGCGGGGCTCAGCGATGACGACCTCGCGCGGCTCACCGCCGAGGACGACATCGCGCACGCCAGCATGGCCCACGACAGCGCGCCGTCGGTGGAGCGCGTCGTTGCCGCCGCGCGCGTGCCGACCGCGGCGCTCGACGCCCACGCGCTCGACGCACAGCTGCGGCGCGTCGTTGCCCGCGAGGGCATGGGTTGGTTCCTCGACACGTTTGTTCCCTCGTTCATGCGCGCCGTCGGCGACGCGTGGGTCGCCGGCGAGCTGACCATCGCCGAGGAACACCTGGCGTCGCGGGTCGTGAAGGGGCTCATCCTCGAGACGGTGCGTACGGCGCCGATGCCCGCGGGGGCGCCGCGCGTGCTGGTCGCCACGCCCGCTGGCGACCAGCATGCCGTGGGGGCCGCGATGGTCGCAGCCACCGCGACCATCGAAGGGTGGGCCGTCACCTACCTCGGCGTGGATGTGCCGGCTGCCGACATCGTGCGCGCCGCCGCGTCGTCCGGGGCTCGTATCGTCGCGCTTTCCGCCGTGTACGGCGGGGATCCGCAGCGCCTGGTCGCGGAATTGCGCGCCGTGCGCGAGCAGCTTCCCGCGTCGGTTCCGCTCGTGCTGGGCGGCGCGGCCGCCGCCGGCGCGGCCGCGGACGTCGAAGGCCGCGGCACGATCGTGTGCGACAATCTCGCGGCCCTGCGCGCCACGCTGGCACGCGCGGCATCCACCCGCTAGGCGCGAACCGCTGAGTCTCAGCGATTGCCGGGTGGTGCGCCAGCCCTCATGGCCCGCGCACCGCTGACCCCACCGACTATCTGTCCGTCGAGAGCGATGTCGCGGCGGGCTTGAGATACTTGGCGTACCAGTCCAGCACCCGTTGGTGGTAGTCGATGAAGTCCGCTTCCGTCGTATGGGGCGTGCCGTGGCCGCCGTTCACGTAGTTGGCCCACACCACGGTCCTTCCCAGCCGTCGCAGCGCGTAGTACATCTCGCGCGTGTTGAGGGCCGGCACGTTGTGGTCCTCGCCGCCGGTCATGAGCAGGAGCGGCGTCTTGATGCGGTCGGCGAACATGATGGCCGAGTGTTCCACGTACTTCTGCGGCTGCTGCCATAACGTGGCGCCGATGCGGTCCTGGCTCTTCTCCGCCGCGTGGATGTTCCGCACGCCCAGCCGCGGGCTGTCGGTGTAGAACGAGATGATGTCCACCTTTCCGCTCATGTTGATGGCGGCCTTGAAGCGGTCGGTGTAGGTGATCAGCAGGTTGGTGGCGTAGCCGCCGTAGCTCGTGCCGTGCACGCCGAGCCGCGCGCTGTCGGCGATGCCCATCCGGATGACTTCATTGGCCGCGGCAAGCACGCCCTTCTGCCACGCCTCGCCCGGATAGCCGGTCTCGAACCCGACGCTCGGCTTCACGACGACGTAGCCGTTCGCGGTCAGCAGGTTCGCTACGGCGTCCCACGTGTCATCGAAGAAGTCCTCGTAGATCAGGAAGACGGTCGGGTAGCGCGTCCCCTTCTGGTAGTCCGCGGGCAGGTAGACGACACCGTACCGCGACTTGCCATCGGCGTCGAGGTACTTGATGAGCTCGGTCCTGGCGAGCGGTTTCTGCGCCAGCTGCGGATTCGACTCCATCACGCGGCGCAGGCTGCCGAGCTGCGGGTCGGCCACGTAGACGTCGGCAATGCGGCTGCCCTCGGCAATCGCGAGCACGGCGGTCGACCCGTTCCTGGACAGACGGAGGCCGTTGAAGAACTTCGCGCCGCGCGCGAGCTCGGTGGGCTGCCTGGACTGCCGGTCGTACCGGATGACCGCGCGGTCCCACTTGGTGCGCGCGTGCTCCGCGAAGTACAGGAAGCGGCCGTCCTGGCTCCACTCGGTCAGTTGCGGCCGGGGGGCGGTGGAATTCGAATCGGGCAGGGCGACGATCATCTCCTTGCTGCCGGTCGCGACGTCCGCCAGCCAGAACCCTTCGCTGTTCTGGGCCAGGAGCGCATCACCCGCAGGACTCCACCGCACCACGCTGAATCGCTCCTTCGCGCGCTGCGCGCGAGCCGCGGCGCTCGTGTCGGGCGCAGCCGGCGCCGCCGGCGCGGCCGCCGCCGCTCCGCTGCCGCCGCGCGCCGTCACCGGCCCGAGAATCTGTCGGCTCGACGTGTCCGCGATGGAACCGACAAACACGCGTCCCTCGCGCGTGGTCGCGTACTGCCGGCCGTCAGTGGCCCAGCTCAGCGTCACGCCCTTGAGCGAGGCAATCAGCGTTCGTGAGGCCGTGTCGCCCACCGCCTGCGTCACCAGCTTCCACTCCCGCCCGCCGATCACGTCGTAGTCGGTCTTCTTCGTGATGTCCTCCTGCACCGTGACGGCCGAGCCGTCCTTGGCCAGCGTCCAGGGCCCGATGCGCCCCGTGGTGCGCAGCGTCGTGACCGCGCCCGTGGCGAGCGTCCACTGGACGAGGGCGCGCTCGGCGTTCATGCGGTTCATCGCATCCCACTCGAGGAAGTCCTCGGTGCCGTCGAGCACCGTCACGGGACCCTTCGTCAGTTCGGCGAAGCGCGCCTTCGCCTTCGCCTTCCACGCATCGGCGCGCGCGGCGAAGACCAGCGACTTGCCGTCTTCGCTCCACCGCAGTTCGCTGTTCTCCGCGACGTACTGCCCGGCTGGCATCTTGGCGGCGCTGGTGGCGCCGCTGGCACGGTCCCAGACGATGACCTGCATCGCGTCGTTCTCCACGACCAGCATGGCGAGCTTCGCCGCGTCGGGCGACCAGATCGCGGTCCGCACCGTCTTCTTCGACTTGAACACGTCACGCTGGACCAGCGATCGCGTGTCCACCACCACGAGGCGCACCGGCGCCTGCCGGAGGTAGGTCGGATCGTTGTCGCGGCTTCCGTCGGCGCCCAGCAGGTCGCGGCGCTGTGAGACGCTGATCGCAAGCCAGCGGCCGTCCGCCGAGAGATCGACGATGTTGACGGTGTTGATGCTGAGCAGGTCGCGGATGCCGAGCGAGTCGGCAGGCGTCGCGGTCGCGCTGAGCATGGCGCGCGCGGGAAGTGACGCAGCGACGGATGCCGGCACGAGGACGAGGCCGACGGCGCAGGCAGCCCGCGAGACGCGGGCAAGACGGACGGCGAGTTGCATGGGGCTCTCGGGAAAGATGTCTGGCGAGTTGGTCGAAGATGTCGTGAACGGCACGCGGGCCGCCAGTGGGACCGGCGCTCGTGGGACCGGCGCTCGCCCCGTGGGCCCGCAGCGGGCGCCGTGCCATGCGGACTACGCCGTTCGAGCGATGGCAACCGCCAGGGGGAAGCCCGATGTTGCACGGCCTGAGACGAGCCACTCCCACACTGACGTCCCCGGCGCACACGGCCCGTGACGGCATGCTGCCTCCCTTCGCCTCGGCGTTCACCGCGGGCGTCGTCGGGTGCAGCATGGTGCGGTACACCTCGGCGGTCGCGCAGTGCTCCGACGCCAGGGACACGAGGGATGTCACGTATACCGTGCGCCTTCACCTGGCGGGCTCGGCGCTGGCAACGCACCGCACCCTGACCGGCATGCGCGGCCTCCTGGTCGTCAGCGCATGATCCACTGGCCCAGACCTGCCCCGCCGCGGCTCGTGCGGCCGGTACAGCGACCGCCTGGCTCCCGCTGGCTGCCACGCCGCACCGGCACGGTGCTCATGGTCACTGCACTCGCCATCGCGGAACTGCTCGCCGTGCTGGCCGTGCTGGCCGTGTTGGACGCGTTCGTGATGCCGGTCCTGGCGACGACGTAGCTTACGGCTGGGGCGACGACGCCAGCCGCCCCTGCCTGCGCCCCAGCCAGACCCCGAGCACGAGCCAGGTCGCGGCGAGCGGCACCGCGGCGTAGGCAACGCCTGCCATGCCGAGTCCGAGCGCGGTGAGCCCCGCGACTCCCCACGCACCGACCTGATCGCCGACGCGATACACGAAGGTCTCGATGAAGTTCTTCGCCTTGTACTTGTCCTCGAGCGGCCCCACGATCAGCCCCGGACGCACCACGGTGACCTTGCCCGGGTACTGCCGCTCGGCTTCCTGCTCGGCAAAGGTCTTGAGCGCGCCGTAGTACCGGCCGGCGTTCTCGCGGACCAGGGTGTACGGGTCGAGGTCGGCCGGCATCGGCGTGGTGCCGTCGCTTTCGTCCATTCCGGGGCGGCTATCGTCCCGATACACCGACAGAGTCGAGATGAAGATGTAGTGTCCGACGTTGCCCTTCAGGTGCTGCGCGGCGTTGCGCACCCAGGCCGGGAAGGTCGTCGGATTGTCGAAGACCACGTCGAACTTCTGCCCCTGCAGGGCACCCACGTTGTCGTTCAGGTCGCCGATGAGCTGTTCCACCTTGCCCTTGAAGTAGTCGGGGCGCGTGCGATTCCGGTTGAACAGCGTGACCCTGTGGCCGCGCGCAAGCGCGTACTCGACCTGCTCGGGACCGGTGAATCCCGTGCCGCCGAGGATGAGGATGTTGAGCGCCATAGCCGGTGGTTCCGTGGCGAGGGTGGAGGAAGCGACGAGCGTCCGACGTGCGCCGGGTAATTCTACGGCACCGCACACTCGCGTGCAGCGGGCCGTTGGTGATTCCCCCTGCGCTGCGAAGGCCCCAACGTTGAGCACGCACCGTTCGGTGCGGCTTCCCGGAATCCGATGACGCCGTCGCTGCAGGCGTGGCCATCATGACCGCGGGGACCGTTGCGCTCTGGCGATACGGCGGAGGGCTGCCGATGAGCGCCTTCCCGCCTGAGCGGCTTGTCTCGCGCGGAATCTACCGGTACCTGGCCGACCCGCTCTACGTGGGAGCCGTCGCGGTGGCGATCGGCGCTTCGCTGATCTACGCGTCCCCGTCGGGCCTCTGGATTGCCTCGCCGCTCTTCGCGCTCGCCTGTGTGGCGTGGGTCATGGGGTTTGAGCGCGAGCGCATGCGGCAGCGCTTCGGTGTGGTGGCGGAACCCGTGCTGCGCGTGCCGGCGGTCGTGGACGACGCCCCCACGTGGTGGCACCGCGCCGCGGCGTACGCATTCGTCTTCATTCCGTGGCTCGCGATCTACCTCAGCGTCGAGTTCCTCGGCACACCGCCCAATGCGCCGTCGTCCGGACTGCCGCTCGACGCGATGATTCCGGTGATACCGTGGACGGCGATCCTCTACGAATCGGTTTATCCCATGGTGGCGCTCGCCCCGTTGTTCGCACGGCGCCAGCGCGACCTGCGCCTGTTCGCCCGGCGCGGCCTATTGTGGGAGTGGTTGCGTCGCCTATCCGAGCACGGTGCCAACTCCTGGCGGGAGTGGTCGATCGGTCCGCTCCGGCTGCTGAGCCACGGGTTGTTCATGGGACTCGCCGTCGCACTCACCTTCCCCATCGGCATCTGGCTGGGCGGACCCGACCTGCTCTCGTGGATCTTCGCCGCGTCGCTCGTCGGCGCCATCGCCGCGGCCCTCTGGGCACAGCTGATTGAAGGATCACCACAGCTCTTGCGTCCCTTCGGCTACTTCGGCGGGATGATCGGCGTGATCGTCACCGTCATCGCCGCCGTGTTTGCCGGGGTGGATGCCTGGCGCTTCCTCGCCGCGTGCTGCGTGCTGCTCGCGTTCGGGCAGGGGCTCGGCCGCCTGCGCTGCCTTGTGAACGGCTGTTGTCACGGCAGGCCGGCGCCGGCCGCCATCGGCATCACGTACGTCCACCCCATGCCGCGCCCCACGCGGCTCGCCAACCTCGGCGGCGTGCCCATCCACCCCACGCAGATCTATTCCCTGCTTTGGCTCATGGTGGTCGGCTTCGCGCTCACGCGGCTCTGGATCATCGCGGCGTCGCTGTCGTTCATCGCCGGGATGTACTTCGTGCTCGTCGGGCTCGGCCGCTTCGTGGAGGAGCACTATCGCGGCGAACCGCAGACGGCGGTGATCGGCACGGCGAGTTTCGGGATGGATGTGCCGGGGTCGCACCGGAGGTTCTCGCGGCTGGCGTAGCGGCCGCGAGCGCTCACGCCTGCGGCATCGTCATCGCCTTCGGGTTGACCCAGGCATCGAACTGCTCAGCGGTCACGTAACCCAGCGCAAGCGCGGCCTCCCGCAGGGTAGAGCCGTCCTTCTGCGCCTTCTTGGCGACCTGCGCCGCCTTGTCGTACCCGATGTGGGGGCTGAGCGCGGTGGCAAGCATGAGCGAGTGCTCGACGAGCCGCGCGATGCGCGCCCGGTTAGGCTCGATGCCGACCGCGCAGTGCACGCGGAACGAGTCGCACGCATCGCTCAGGAGTCGCACCGATGCGAGCAGGTTGTGGATGATGACGGGCTTGTAGACGTTGAGTTCGAAGTTGCCCTGTGATGCCGCGAACGCGACGGCTGCGTCGTTGCCGTAGACCTGGCAGACGACCATCGTGAGCGCTTCGGCCTGCGTCGGGTTCACCTTGCCCGGCATGATGGACGAGCCCGGTTCGTTCTCAGGAATGCTGAGCTCACCAATGCCCGAGCGCGGGCCCGACGCGAGCCACCGCACGTCATTGGCGATCTTCATGAGCGATCCCGCGAGCGTGCGCAACGCACCGGAGGCGAAGCTCGCCGCATCGTGGGCCGCCAGCGCCTCGAACTTGTTGGGTGCCGACACGAACGGCAGCCCGGTGAGCTCGGCAACCTTGCGGGCCACGCGCTCCGCATACTCCGGATGCGAGTTGAGGCCGGTGCCGACCGCGGTCCCACCGAGTGCCAGTTCATGGAGGCCCGGCAAGACGGCGTGCAGGCGGCCCATCCCCTGGTCGAGCTGTGCCGCCCATCCGGAAATCTCCTGCCCGAGGGTGAGCGGGGTGGCGTCCTGCAGGTGCGTCCGCCCGATCTTGACGACGTCCGCAAACGCCGCCGCCTTCTCGGCGAGCACATCGCGGAGCCGCGACACGGCGGGAATGAGCCGATGTACGATCTCCTCGGCGGCGGCGATGTGCATCGCCGTGGGGAACGTGTCGTTCGACGACTGCGACATGTTGACGTCGTCGTTCGGATGAATCGGCTGCTTCGAGCCCAGCACGCCGCCCGCGAGCTGGATCGCACGGTTCGAGATGACCTCGTTGGCGTTCATGTTCGTCTGCGTGCCCGACCCCGTCTGGAAGACCACGAGCGGGAAGTGTGCGTCGTGCTGGCCCGCGATGACCTCGTCGCAGACCCGGCTGATGAGGTCGGCCTTGTCGGCAGGGAGCGTACCGAGGTCGCGGTTGGTCAGCGCCGCCGCCTTCTTGAGGATGCCGAAGGCGCGGATGATGGCCCGCGTGAAGCGGATGTCGCCGATGGCGAAGTGCTCCAGGGAGCGTTGGGTCTGGGCACCCCAGAGCTTGTCGTCGCCGACGGCGATCTCGCCCATGGCATCCGTTTCGATGCGGGATCCAGTCATCTGATTCCTCCCAGGGGGCTATGCGCGGCGTGCTGCGGAGTTCGCGAGTGGGACGTAGAGAACCTGCGGATCTTCGCGAGCCTCGGCCAGCGCAAAAGAAATGACCCAGCGCCAATTCTGGCCCTGGGTCATTCGTTTGAATCGGGACGGCGGGATTTGAACCCGCGACCCCCTGAACCCCATTCAGGTGCGCTACCGGACTGCGCTACGTCCCGTCCGCCACCTGCGCGAACAGAGACTCTAAACTAGCCGCCCGCACGCTCCCTGTAAACCGACGCTACCGCGGACGTTCACCGCGGGCGCCTGACCGCGCCCTTCCGTCGCCACGGCGCACGCGCAGCAGCCCGTCGGCGTCCCGTCCCCGCCACGCCGTCCGACGCCCTGGCATGCGCGCGATCACCTGTTCCGCGCGCCGCCAGCGTGTGCTACCTTCTCGCCATCGCTGGTCTCCATGTTCACACCATGAGGAAGCGCGCATGAACCTCAAGAGATCGTCATTGTTCGCCATGGTCCTCGCCGCATGTCCGATGCTGCCGGCGCCATCCATCGCTCAGGTCACCACGGCCTCCGTGGCCGGCATCGTCACCGCCACCGGTGGCGCCCCGATGGCCGGCGCACGCATCACCGCCACGCACACCCGCTCGGGGACGGTCTACGTTGCGCAGGCGCGCGCCGACGGTCGCTACATCATTCCGGCCGCCCGCGTCGGAGGCCCGTACACCATCACCGCCCGGCTGATCGGCTACGCCCCGAGCTCGCACGAGGGCATCATGCTCGACCTGGGCGTGCAGGCCCGCGTCGACTTCAACCTGGCCTCGGCTGCGGTCACCCTCAGCGCCGTGGCCGTGACCGCCGAGGCAGGCACGTTCAGCGGCTCCCGCACGGGCGCGGCCACCAAGGTCAGTACCGAAGCCATCGCCGCCTTCCCGACGATCTCGCGTACCATCACCGACTTCACGCGCCTCACCCCGCAGTCGTCGGGTTCGTCGTTTGCCGGCATGGACAATCGCTTCAACAACATCACCATCGACGGATCGTACTTCAACAACTCGTTCGGCCTTGCCGGCCAGCCCGGCGGCCGCACCAACGTCGCCCCCATCCCGGTCGACGCGGTCGAACAGATTCAGGTCAACATCGCCCCCTTCGACGTCCGCCAGGGCAACTTCGTCGGTGCTGGGGTCAACGCGGTGACCCGCAGCGGCACCAACGAGTACAAGGGCTCGGCGTACTACATCACCCGCAACCAGGGGCTCGTGGGCTCCCAGATCCAGGGCGTGCCGTTCAATCCGGGCACGTTCAAGTACACGCTCGCCGGCGCCTGGCTGGCCGGCCCGATTCTCAAGAACAAGCTCTTCTTCTTCACCAGCTTCGAAGACGACAAGAACGCCGCGCCGGGCACCACGTTTCTTCCCAACACCGGCAGCCAGACCGTGGGCGGCAACGTCACGCGCGTGCTGGAAAGCGACCTGCAGGGCCTCAGCACTTTCCTGTCGAGCAAGTTCGACTACCAGACGGGGCCGTACGCGGGCTACGACAATGAGACCCCGTCGACGCGCTTCCTGATCAAGCTCGACTACAACATCAGCGACCGGCACAAGCTGAGCGTCCGCTACAACCGGCTCTCGTCGCAGTCCGACCAGTTGATCTCCAACTCCGCCTCGCTCGGCTTCGGCAACCGCCGCACGAACACGCAGGCGATGAGCTACCAGGCGTCGGGATACATGGTCCTCGAGAACATCAACTCGACGGTCGCCGAGCTGACGTCCCAGCTGCGCGACAGGCTCTCCAACGACCTGCTCATCGGCTACACCACCAACGACGAGAGCCGCGGCTACAAGGGGGCGTTCTTCCCGACGGTGGACATCCTGCAGAACGGCTCCACCTACATCAGCTTCGGCATGGACCCGTTCACGCCGAACAACCAGCTGCGCTACCGCACCTTCCAGCTGCAGGACAACATCTCGTACTACGTCGGCAAGCACGACCTGACCGTCGGCATGTCGTACGAGAAGTACCGCTCCGACAACGTCTTCTACCAGGGCGCGAACAGCGTTTACATCTACAACTCGCTGGCCGATTTCTACACGGACGCCAACGACTACCTGGCGAACAAGAACCGGACGGTGTCGCCGGTGACGCTCAACCGGTTCCAGGTGCAGTACGTCAATATCCCGGGGCTCGTCGAGCCGCTGCAGCCGCTCGACGTGAACTACTGGAGCGGCTACGCCCAGGACAACTGGCGCCCGACGCACAACCTGAACGTCAGCGTGGGCCTGCGGTTCGACCTCCCGAGCTTCGGCGCCACCGGATACACCAACCCGCAGGCCAACGGCTATGCGTTCCGTGACCGCGACGGCAACCCGGTGCGGTACCAGACCCAGAAGCTTCCGGAGGCCAGGTTCCTCTGGTCGCCGCGCGTCGGCTTCAACTGGGATGTGACCAGCGACAAGGTCACGCAGGTGCGCGGCGGGACGGGCATCTTCACCGGCAAGCCCGCCTACGTCTGGGTCTCCAACCAGATCGGCAATAACGGCATCCTCACAGGCGCCATCGACGTCGTGAACTCGAAGGCCTACCCCTTCAACCCCGACGCATCGACGTACAAGCCCAGGACCGTCACGGGGGCGCCGGCCGCGTCGTACACGCTCAACTTCACCGAGCCCAACTTCAACTTTCCGCAGGTGTGGCGCACCAGCATCGGCGTGGACCGCAAGCTCCCGTGGAACCTCGTCGGCACGCTGGAGTTCATGTACAGCCGTGACGTGAACGGCATGTACTACACGAACGCGAACCTTCCGGCGCAGGCCGGAACGTTCGCGGGGGCGGACAAGCGGCCGCGCTGGACCACGGCCAATTTCGGGAACCGGATCCAGTCCAACGTCACGGGCGCCTATGTGCTCGGCAACCAGGACGGCGGCTACGCGTGGAACTGGGCGGCCGCGCTGGAGAAGTCGTTTGCGACGGGCCTGTTTGCAAAGGCGTCGTACAGCTATGGCATCGCCAGAAACACGCACGACCCAGGTTCCATCGCGGCGGGCAACTGGACGGCCAACGCGATTTCTGCCAACCCCAACCAGGCCACCGTCGCCTACTCCCAGTTTTCGCCGGGACACCGCTATTTCCTGGCGCTCTCGTACAAGCGCCAGTTGCTGCCGATCGGCCCCACGTCGCTGTCCCTCTTCATGGAAGGCGTGACGCAGGGGAACGCGAGCTACACCTTCTCGGGGGACGCCAACGGCGACGGTGCCCAGGGCAACGACCTGATCTACATCCCGCGCAACGCCGGCGAGATGAACTTCGAGCAGTACACCTCGTCCGGAGCCACCTTCACCGTGGCGCAGCAGCAGGCGGCCTGGGAAGCGTACATCAAGCAGGACAAGTACCTGCGCAAGCACCGCGGCGAGTACGCCGAGCGCAACGCGGTCTTCCTCCCCATGCTCCTGCGCGCCGACCTGAGCTTTGCCCAGGAGTTCACGACGCGTATTGCCGGCAAGGGCAACAGCCTCGAAATGCGGCTCGACATCCTGAACGTGGGCAACCTCATCAACGACGGCTGGGGTGTGTCGGAGCGCCTGGTCTCCAACCAGCCGCTGATCGCCCGCGGCACCGACGCCAACGGCCAGCTGCTCTACCGCCTGCGAAACATCGGCACGTCGCTCATGAGCTCGTCGCTGCAGTACAACGCGGGGTTGAACGACGCATACCGCATGCAACTCGGCGTGCGCTACAAGTTCTTCTAGGCCAGCGCAGCGTACAACGGTCGCACGGGCACCGCCGCACGGCGGTGCCCGTGCTCGTTGACGGCGCCGGCGAAGCGCCGGCGCGGGGGCCGCCCACCACCAACGCGATGGCGCGCGCTGAACCCGCGGAACAGCCGCACATTGAATCCGGCGTTGATTTCCGTGGTCCGCTTCGTGGCGTCGCTGAGGAAGTTGCGGTGCTGCGCCGTGACGCTCGCACTCCCCCACGGCTCCCGCGTGCGGTACTCGATCTCCACGAAATGGCGCGGCAGCGTCTCGCGTATCTTGTCGAAGATCGTCGTGTCGGCATACCGGTAGCCCACCACGCCGGCCGCGTACCGCACCACGAGTTCGCGCCGCGTTGCCTGCGAGTACGGGAACAGGTTGTACTCGATACCCGCCGCCTCCACGCGCAGGTCCTGGTTGCGGAACACCTGCGAGGCCACATCGACGCTCCCGCCCAGCGACCAGTGATCGGTGAGGCTCATCACCTGCCCCAGCTCGGCGTTCCAGTCGCGCAGCCGGTTCTCGTACCGCTCTTCCGTCGCCACCGCGCCGGTGCTGTCATACTCCTGCACCGTGACCACATTGCCACGGTAGGAGTACGAGAAGTTGAAGTTGGTCTTCCACCCCTCGGTTACCCGGCTGGCCGAGAAGCGCGAGTTCATGTTCTGGCTCTTGTACGCTTGCTCGCCGTCGGTCGAGCCGCTCAGGCTGACCGAGAAGACCCACGCGTTCCACGGGTCGCGCGCCGGCATCACCTGCGCGGCGGCACGCGTCGTGTCGCCCCGCGTCACGCGCAGCGACTGCGCCGCCGACGTCCGGGCGACGAACTGCACCAGGCCCAGGGCAATCAGGCGCGTCACGCCACGGCGCTGCTCATCGCTGGTCGTCGTCGGGTTCGTGGTGAAGGTCAGCGTGTCGCCGCGGCCCAGGCCCCCGAGGCCATCTGGTACGTGCGCAACGACGAGGCCGGCATCGCCAGCTTCGTCGCCAATGCCCGCCACATCAGCATCATCGCGCCGCAGGTCTACAGCATGGACAGCACCGGCGCGATTCGCGGCGGCATGGACCCGCGCATCGTGGCGACGGCCCGCGCGCATGGCGTGAAGCTCGTGCCGTTGGTGATGAACCCGGGCTTCAGCGTCAGCAGCCTGCACCAGATCGCCACCGTTCCCGCCGCGCGAACGAATGCCGCGCGCAGCCTCGCCGCGCTCTGCCGCAACGAGAAGGTGCACGGGATCCAGCTGGATTTCGAGAATCTCTACGTCAGCGACCGCGACGCATTCACCGCCCTCGCGCGCGAGACCGCCGACTCCGTGCATCGCGCCGGCTGCGAGATCTCGGCCGCGGTGGTGCCGCGCATCGACGACGATCGCGGCCCGCTCCCGTACCACCAGTACATGTACGACTACTGGCGCGGCGCGTACGACTTCAAGGCGCTGGCCGACACGCTCGACTTCCTCTCGTACATGACGTACGCCCAGCACACCGGCGGCACGACGCCGGGGCCCGTGGCCGGGTACCCGTGGATGCTGGCTTCACTCAAGTACGTGCTCGCCGCCGGTGTGCCGCCGTCCAAGATCTCCCTCGGACTCGCTGCCTACCACGATTACTGGGCCACAGCGTACGATGCGCGCACCGGCTCCCGCGGGCTGGGCCGCGACATCAGCTACGCGGAGCTGATGAAGATCATCACCGACGCAGGCGCGACCACGCGCTGGGACAAGACCCAGAAGTGGAGCGTCGTGGGTCGAGTGGCGAAGTAGCGGAATTGACTCCCCCGCACCGGATCCTCCTGAGCGAGGACGAAGCGAACGGCTTACCACGGATTACACGGAAGACGACGGATGAACACGGATCAGGCCTTCAGGGAACCCTCCAAGCCGGATCCGTGTGCATCCGCTTCCGGTCCGTGTGATCCGTGGTAAGCCGTTGGCAGTTCCCCAAACCCTCCTGTCCCCTGCACCTTCCTCAGGGAACCGGCGTGCGCCGAGCCCTCGCTCCCAGCAGCACACTCACCAGCCACCCCAACAGTACGATCGGCAGCACCACCATCAGCAGCAGCTTCACCACCGCAAAGCCGATGGCCAGAATGGCGCCGAGCACGCCGAACACGACGGACAGCACCACCACCGCGAGCACCGCGACGAGAAAGACGGGGATTCCCACGAGCGCCAGCACGGCCACCACCGGAATGGTGAGCGCAAACAGCGCCGCCATCGCCGGCAACCCGAGCGTGATGAGCACGAACCCCAGCGGAATGAGCAGCACCAGCGACACCAGGCCGAGCAGGAAGGCTTTCACGAGTACGCGCACGGCTGAATCCTGGAGAAGGCTGCACTCACTACGAGGAAAGCCGCATCAACGATTCACCCCTCCTCCTCCCTCTCTCCATCCTCCGCTCCTCCCCCTCCCAAACCCCTGCACCCCTCCCCCTCCTTATCGCTGGAACGTCCCCATCAGCGACGCCTGGGCCAGTATGTGCCCCTTCATCGCCGCGTCCACGTCCCGCCGCCGCGCCTTCGCGCCAAGCTCAGGCAGCACCGTGTCCAGCGCGTACAGGGTGTGAAAGTACCGGTGCCGGCCGATGGGCGGGCACGGCCCGTCGTAGCCAGGCGCATCGCCGTCGTTGAGTCCCTCGCGCGCTCCGGTCGGCACCGGTGATCGCGCGCCTCCCTCCGCCAGCGCGGTGACGGCCGGCGGGATGTTGTAGAGCACCCAGTGCACCCAGATGCGCTTGGGCGCCGCGGGGTCGGGAGCGTCCGGATCATCCACGATCAGCGCCAGGCTCCTGGTGCCACTCGGTACCCCGGACCATGAAAGCGGCGGCGACGTGTTGGCGCCGTCGCACGTGTGCCGCACGGGAATCGGCCCACCGTGCGCGAAAGAGGCGGAGAGAAGTTCCATGCTTGCAACATCCCCCGGCCGGATGACGCTCGCAAGCACGGCCGTCCACCCGCCGCCCGCCGCCGTCCGCATCTACCATCCACCATCTACCCCCTACCATCTTTAGCACCAATGCGCCTCATCCTTGCCGTCGCCCTCGGCAGCGCCGCCGGTGGCGTCGCCCGCTTCCTTCTTTCCGCCTGGATCGAGCAGCGCACGGCGTCGTCCTTTCCGTACGCCACGCTGCTGGTGAACCTCTCCGGCAGCCTCCTCCTCGGCTTCCTGGCCACGTGGACCTATGAGACCGCGGGCGTCCCGACAGATGTCCGCGCGCTCCTGACCACCGGTCTCTGCGGCGGCTTCACGACGTTCTCCGCGTTCAGTCTCGAGACCGTCGCGCTCGCTGAGGAGGGCACGCTCGGGCGTGCCGCGCTTTACGTGGCGCTGAGCGTGTCGCTGTGCGTGATCGGTGCCTACGGCGGCGTGATGGGCGCTCGGCAGTTGGTCCTCCTCCGAGCGCCGTAGCCAAGCGGGCGGACGCTCGACTGCCGTCCGCCGTCCGCCGTCCGCCGTCTATCTACACCGTCGCCAGCTCACCCTCGTGCGCTGGCTCGGACTTGAACGGCGAGAACCGCAGGAGCACGCCGGCGCCGCCCGACTCCTCCAGTAAGCGTGCCGCGTCCCCCGACACCACCTCCACCCTGGCATCCTGCGCCAGCGCCGAGCGCACGAAGACCTCGGCGACCTCGGGCTGCAGCGCCACGAAGGAGTTGCTGAGGACGAGCGTATGCACCGAGCGCTCGTCGAGCGCGCGTCCCGTGATGGCCGCCCCGGCCGCGCCGAGTGCGTCGTCGCCATAGCGGCGCAGCAGTTCCTCGACCAATTGCTGCTCCGCCGCGCGCCGCAGTTGCACGAGCCCTTCGTGCACCGCGCGTGCGATCTCCCCGACGCGCGCGCGCGCGCCGAGCACCGGCGTCTCGATCACCTGCGTGACGCCCTCATGCGCCATGGCCGCCATCGCCTCGGCCAGCAGCTGCGGCGTGCCGCCGACAAAGACCGGCAGCGCGGGCGTCAGCGCACGCACGTGGGCGGCCAGCGTGCGCAGCATGCGCGACCGCGCCTCGCGGCGTGCCCGCTCGGCGGCGGCGCGTCCCACGCCGCCGCGCGTCCCCAGATGGGGCGATCCGCGCCGCCCTTTGGCCGCTCCCTCCTCCAGCGCCGGATGCGTCTGCGTGCGTACCGTGTCGACGCGCCGCACGGAATCGTCGTCGCAGCGGAAAACGCGCGCCGCGCGACTGTCGGCGACGACGACCCAGGCGCTGCCGTCGCCCGCCTCCGAGGCACAGAGGAATGGCGCGAGGGCGACGCCATGCCCCCAGCGGCCGATGGTCGGCGTGACGCCGCGCAACGGCACATCGAGCCGCACCTCTGCGTCGGCCATCACGCCGAGCCAGCCCGGCGCGTCCATCGTGCCGCGACGATGTGCAAGGTACTCCTCGAGCGCTTCGATATCGCGGGTGAACGCCTCGCGCTCGGCGTGCGGTGCGTCGGCCAGAGCACGCCGCAGCCGGGTCTCTTCCTGCTTCAGCGACCGCCGCCAGGCGGTGCGCCACGCCGGATTCTCGCTCCGGCCGTCAAGGTATAGTGTCAGGGTCGGCGTGTTCCGCAGTTCGCCGTCCAGGGCCACAAGGTCATCAAAGGACATCATGTCGCGCTCCTCCTTGAACCGGCGGAACGCCCTGGGGGGCCCGCGCATTTGGCGCGAGCGTCACGCTGACTTTATAGATGCCCTCGTGCGCTGGCCAAAACAGTAGGGCCTACGCTGGTCACGCGTAGGGCTTCAGCGCACGTCTCCCTGACAGGGTTCGGCTGACGTGCAGCTATCGCGGTGCGGCGACGCGCGGCTCGGCGACGCGCGGCTCGGCGACGCGCGGCTCGGCGACGCGCGGCTCGGCGACGCGCGGCTCGGCGACGCGCTGCTCGGCGGCGTCGTAGACGTCGGCGTAGTCCACCATCGAGTGATCCCACCCGAAATCGCGCGCCATCGCACGACGCATCATCGCCTGCCACGCGTCGCGATCGTGATAGTGGACGAACGCGCGATCGAGCGCGGCGTCCAGCGACGGCACGTCGAACGTGTCGAAGAGGAAGCCCGTGTCTGCGTCCGCCACCGTGTCGCCGATGCCGCCGACGCGGCGTCCCACAACGAGCGTCCCGTAGCGCTGGGCATGCATCTGCGTGAGCCCGCACGGCTCGTACAGCGACGGCATGAGGACGATGTCGGCGCCCGCCATCAACTGGTGCTCCAATCGGTCGGTGAAGGTCAGGCTGCATGCCATGCGGCCAGCGTGCGCAGCGACAAACGCCGCGACAGCGTCGCCGATGCGCGCGTCGCCTTCGCCGATGACGATCAGCTGCATGTCGCCGGCGCGCAGGCGCAGGCTCTGCAGCACGATGTCGAACCCCTTCTGCCCCACGAGGCGCGAGGACATGCCGATAATCGGCACCTCCGCACGGCGTGGCAGCGCGAAAGCGCGCTGCAGGGCGTCCTTGCACGTCGCCTTTCCGGCGAGATCGTCCGCCGAATAGTTCGCGGCGATCTGGTCGTCGGTGGCGGGATCCCAGTGACGCAGGTCGATGCCGTTGCAGATGCCGACGAGCCGTGACCCCAGCTGACGAAACGTATCGTGCAGGCCGAAGCCGCCCTCCGGCGTGCGCAGCTCGGCCGCGTGCGCGGGACTCACCGTGACCGCGGCATCGCAGAATACCAGCCCGCCCTTGAGCAGGTTGAGCCGCCCGTACCACTCGAGTCGCTCCATGTGATACAGCTCGCTCGGCAGCGCGAGATCCGCCATCACCTCCGCACCGAAGTGGCCCTGGAAGCCGGCATTGTGCACCGAGAGCACGGCGGGCACGCCGGTGAAGTGCGGGGCAATCTCCGGATGCGTGCGCACGTAGACCAGCGCGAGCGCCGCGTGCCAGTCGTGCGCGTGGAGCAGCAGGGGGCCGCGCACGAAGCGGGCGATGCCGAGCAGCGCCGCACGCGCAAAGAGTGCGAACCGCAAGTGATTATCCGGGTAGTCGCCGCGCACGTCGCCGTAGAGCCCGGGCCGATCAAAGCACCCCGGCGCGTCCACGAAGACCACGTGCGGTCCGTCGGTGCGCGACGCATCGCGATAGAAACGCACTTCTTCCGTCAGCGGCCCCATCGAAACCTGGGTCGGGGGCGCCAGCAGTTGCAGCCGCTCCACGGCCGCGCGCGACGACGCATACAGTGGCACGAAGACGTAGACGCGGTAGCCGGCCCGTACCTGCGAATTCGCGAGCCCCGCCACGGCCTCGGCCAGCCCGCCCGTACGCGCGTAGCCGTGATACTCCGCGACCAGGTGCACGATGGCGCGCGGTTCGGCACGCCGCTCGAGCGCCAGCCTCCTCACAGGAGCGCGCCGCCCCTGCTGTTCGCCTCGCACTCGCCTGGAGCGTAGCGGTGAACCCGGTTCGTTGACATGGTCCGTCACCGAGAGCTCGAGAGCATCGGGACGCACACGCGCAACGGGGGCCGTCTCCGGCATCTGCTCGACCAACGAGTCCAGCGAGACCATTGTGCCGCTCCTTCCCGGTGGCAGGCGCCTGGCCCCGGGGCCCTGCATGGGGGAGGCCGCGACATGCAGCCAAGCAAGGCCTTCCCCCCCCATACATGATTAGGCGTCAACTATCAATCCGAGTATCGGCAGAATGCTCACGACACCTGAGTTGATCCCGTAGGGCTCCATGGCGCGTGAGGGCGAGCAAGCGGCGCGCGCATGAATTATGCCGTTCGTGATTCTTCCCTTCCCCTTCACCCCACCCTGCACCCTTCCCCTTTCCTAGGCAGTCGGCGCCTCGTCGGGTGTCGTCTCCCCCCGCATGGACGGCACGTAGTAGTCGGAGACGTACTCCATCAGCATCCGACGCGCCGTGAAGCGCAGTCCCGCCGCCCGCAGTGCGTGCCGCATCATCTGGATCCAGCGCTGGGGCAGCCCGTTCGCGTCGCGCGTGTAGAACATCGGCACGACGGACGTCTCGAGCAGTTCGTACAGCTGATCGGCCGCGGCGGCATCTTCCTCGGCGGTGTTGTCGCCGGGGAGCGACGCGATCGCCCAGCCGTTGTGCCCGTTGAAGCCCTCCTCCCACCAGCCGTCCATCGTGCTGAGCTGCGGCACGCCGTTGAGCGCCGCCTTCATGCCGCTCGTTCCGGACGCTTCCATCGGGATGCGCGGCACGTTCAACCAGACGTCGGCGCCCTGCACCAGCACGTGCGCCAGGTGCATGTCGTAGTCCTCGACAAAGGCGATGCGCCCCTCGAAGCGCGGGTCGCGCGTGGCCTGGTACACCTCCTGCAGGATCTGCTTGCCCGGGTGGTCGGCCGGGTGCGCCTTGCCGGCAAAGATGAGCTGCACGGGACGCGACGGGTTGCTGACGATGCGCAACAGCCGTTCGATGTCGTGGAAGATCAGGTTGGCGCGCTTGTATGTCGCGAACCGGCGCGCGAAGCAGAGCGTGAGCGCCTCCGGGTCGAGCAGGACGCCCGTTCCCGCCAGCCGGGCGGCCTCGCGCGTGTGGTTCGTGAACGCGAGCCGAGCCTGCTCCCGCATGTGCACCAGCAGCACGCGCTTCATCTTGCGATGCGTCTCCCACAGCGCCTGCGCGTCGAGCGCGAGCACGTCGTCCCAGAGCGACGCGTCGTCCACGCGAAGGCCCCAGCTGGCGCCGAGGTGCGCGTCGAGCAGTTGCATCACGCTGTTGGACATCCACGTTGCCAGGTGCACGCCGTTGGTGACGTGCGTGATGGGCAGGTCCACCTCGCGCCGCCCCGGCCACAGCGGCGTCCACAGCTTGCGCGTCACCACACCGTGCCCGCGCGACACGGCGTTGACGCGCCGGCTCAGGCGAACGGCGGCGGCCGTCATGTGGAACGCCCCGTCGTCCACCGCCGGATGGCGGCCGATGCGCATGAACGCATTACGGCTGATGCCCAGATCGTCCCACACCGGTCCGGTGCACTCGGCGACGTCGGAGTGGAAGAAGATGTCGTGCCCCGCCGGCACCGGCGTGTGCGTCGTGAAGGTGCTCGACGCGCGCACGGCCTGCACCGCCTCGTCGAAGCGCATTCCCGACGCCACGAGCTCGCGCGCGCGTTCGATGAACATGAAGGCGGCGTGTCCTTCGTTGGCGTGCCACGCCGCGGGCTGGATGCCGAGCGCGCGCAGCACGCGTACACCACCGGTGCCGAGCAGCCACTCCTGCCGCAGCCGCATCAAAGGACCGCCCGCATACAGGCGGCTCAGCAGCGGGCGGTCGTCGCGATGGTTCAACTCGAGATCGGTGTCGAGCAAGTGGATGGTGACCCGGCCCACGCGCAGCCGCCACGCGCGGATGAGGACATCGCGCCCCGCCATGCGCACCGACGCGAGATGCGGCGCGCCGCCCGGCCCGTCGATGGGCTCGAGGACGGTGCGCGCGAGATCGAACGGCGCATCGGTGTCCTCCTGCCAGCCGTCGGCGCGCACCTCCTGGTCGAAGTAACCCATCCGGTACAGGATGCCCACGCCGACCAGCGGCACGCCGAGGTCGGACGCCGCCTTGCAGTGGTCGCCGGCCAGCACGCCGAGGCCGCCCGAGTAGATGGGCACGGTGTGGTGCAGGCCGAACTCCGCGCAGAAGTAGGCGATGGGCTCGTGCGCGAACTGCGGGTAGCGCTGCGCGAACCACGTCTGCGACGGCGCCTGCTCGGCGGCGCACCATCGCATCACCGCGTCGTACTGCGCCAGGAAGTTGGCGTCGGCCGCGCACTGCGCGAGGCGCTCCGGCCCCACCTGCTGCAGCAGCAGGAAGGGATCATGCCGCACGCGCGTCCAGAGCTGGTGGTCAATGGCGGCGAACAGGCGCCGCGCTTCGCGGTTCCACGACCAGTTCAGGTTGCACGCGAGGTCCACCAGCCCCTCGAGGCGTTGCGGCAGAAACGGAAAGAC
>PNKL01000039.1 GCA_013822425.1 Gemmatimonas sp. | reverse complement strand
CCCAAGGTGGATGTCGTCATTCGCGGCGGCACGGTCTTCGACGGGTCGCTCACGGCAACAGGCATGGAGGCGGACGTCGCGCTGGACGGCGGTCGCGTGGTGGCCATCGGCCGGCGATTGAGGGAGCAGGGCAAGCTCGAAGTGGAGGCGAAAGGGCTGGCCGTCTCGCCGGGATTCATCGACGTGCATTCGCACGGCGACAACACGCTGTTCGCCGACCCGAATGCGGAGTCCATGATCCGCCAGGGCGTCACAAGCATCGTGGTCGGCCAGGACGGCTCGTCGCGCGGCCCGCGCACCGCGTCCGACGAGGACAGCGACCGCGATTCGCTGCGCGCCTTCTTCGACTCGGTGGACCAGCTGCCGCCGGCCGTCAACGTGGCGTCCATGGTGGGACTCGGCACGGTGCGCGGGGCCGTCATGGGCAACGAGAACCGCCCGGCCACGGCGGCGGAACTGGAGAAGATGGTCGCGCTGGTGGAGCGCTCGCTGGTGGACGGCGCCTGCGGCGCGTCCAGCGGACTCGAGTACACGCCGGGTGCCTTCGCGCCACTCGACGAACTGATCGCGCTGAGCAAACCGCTCGCGCGACGCCGCCTGCCGTACAGCACGCACATGCGCAATGAGGACGACAGGCTGATCGAGTCCATCGACGAGTCCATCGCCGTGGCGCGTGGCGCGGGGTGCCCGCTGCAGATCGCGCACCTCAAGACGCAGGGACCGCGCAACTGGCCGAAACTCGACACCGTCTTTGCGCGCATCGCCACCGCGCGCGCCGAAGGGATCGACGCGGCCTTCGATCGCTATCCGTACCTCGCCTATCAAACCGGCCTGTCCAACCTCTTCCCGGTCTGGGCGCGCGATGGCACGCCGGAAGATTTCCTGCGGCGAATCGACGAGACGGCGACGGCGGCCCGCATGCGCGCGTACGCCGAGGAGAAGGCGGCGCTCATCGGCGGGTGGCACAACGTGCAGATCGCCAGCGTAAGCGCGGCGACGGACAAGCCGGCCGAGGGGATGCGGCTTGACGACGTGGCGACGGCGCGCGGCCTGCCGCCGTACGAGACGGCCGTGGCACTGCTCAAGGCGAATGGCGGAAGCGTCGGCATGCTGGGTTTCGCGATGAGCGAGGAGAACCTGGAGCGCATCCTGGCGCATCCGCTGGCGATGGTCTGCTCGGACGGCGGGTCGTTCGCCATGAGCGGCCCGGCGCGTCGGGGGCATCCGCACCCCCGCGGGGTGGGAACATTCGCCCGCGTGCTCGCGCGGTATGTGCGCGAGCGCAAGGCGCTGTCGCTCGGCGCGGCCATCCACAAGATGAGCGCGCTTTCCGCACAGCGGCTGCGGCTCGCAGGACGCGGCATGCTGCGCGTGGGTGGAGCGGGTGACGTCGCGGTCTTCGACCCCGCGACGGTGGCCGACCGTGCGACGTTCGCTGATCCGTTCCAGTACGCGGTGGGCATCACCGCGATGTTCGTGAACGGCTCGATGGCGTTCCTGGATGGGCAGCGCGGGGCGCGGACGGGGCGGGCGATTCGGGTGGCGTAACCCCGGGTGGTGCAGGGGAAGGGTGCAGGGTGTGGTGCAGGGGCAGGGACATGCTGGGCGGTACCGCTGGCGTCGCGCACGGGAGTGCCATAATCTGATTTGGGAAGACATGTGACATCATCCCCCATGCTGAGGTGTTCATGTTCAAGGTGAATGAAGGCACCATCGATCGCATCCTGCGAGTTGCGGTCGGCGTCGTACTCGTCGCGCTCGCGCTGACCAAGGGGTGGATGTGGGCGTGGATTGGCGTCGTGCCGATTCTCACCGGCGCCATCGGCGTCTGCCCGATCTATTCGATCTTCGGCATCAATACCTGCGGTGTGAAGAAGGCGTAGGCCCTTTCCCGGACAGTTCGCATGCGCCGTCTCGCCGCCCTGAGTCTCCTTGTCGTCGCCCTCCCGGCCTTCGCGCAGGCGCCCGACCCCTATCTCGCGCGGGTGAAGAAGCTCCTCGCCACGACGCCGATCATTGACGGGCACAACGACGTCCCGTGGGAGATTCGCGAGAACCGTGAGAAGCCGCGTGACGTCGATCACTTCGACTTGCGCACCAACCTGACGAGCCAGGACACGGACCTCGCACGCCTGAAGAAGGGCGGGGTCGGCGGTCAGTTCTGGTCCATCTACATTCCCGGCGAGGTGAAGGACTCGGGCTATGCGCGCATCCAGCTCGAGCAGTTCGACATTGCGCGCCGCATGATCGCCAAGTACGACAAGGAGATGGTCTTCGCCAGGACATCGGGCGACGCGCGCCGCGCCATGGCGGCCGGGAAGTTCCCCTCGTTCCTCGGCCTCGAGGGCGGCCACGCCATCGAAAACTCCCTCGGTGTGCTGCGCATCTACTACGATCTCGGCGCGCGCTACATGACGCTGACGCACAATGTCACGCTCGACTGGGCGGACGCCGCGCAGGACAAGGCGGTGCATGACGGGCTGACTCCGTTCGGCGAGGAGGTCGTGCGCGAGATGAACCGCCTGGGGATGATCGTGGACCTGTCGCACGTCTCGCCGGCCGTCATGAGCGACGCCCTCCACGTGACGGAGTCGCCGGTCATGTTCTCGCATTCATCGGCGCGCGCCCTCGCCGACCACCCGCGCGACGTGCCGGACTCGATGCTCGTGCGCGTGAAGCAGAATGGCGGCATCGTGATGGTGACCTTCGTCCGCGAGTTCATCTCGCAGAAGAACCAGGACTGGCGTCTCGCGCGCAACGCGCGGCGCCGGGAACTCGCCTCGGGCTTCGGCGGCGATACAGCACGCCTGCGGGCGGCCATGACGGAGTGGTTCCGGGCGAACCCGGAGCCGATCGTGACGCTCGAGGAAGTCGCCGACCACTTTGACCACATCAAGAAACTCATCGGCGCCGACTACGTCGGCCTCGGCGGCGACTTCGACGGCACCGGCGGCGAGCACATTCAGGGGCTCGAGGATGTCTCGAAGTATCCCCACCTGCTCGCCGAGCTGGCGCGCCGCGGCTGGACCGACGACGAACTGCGCAAGGTCGCGAACGGGAACATCCTGCGGGTGCTCGCCGCCAATGAAGCGGTGGCCGCACGGCTGCAGAAGACGCGCAAGCCGAGCACGCGCACGATTGACGAGCTCGACCGCGGACCCAAGATGTAGCGGGTGCGCGAATGCGGCGGCACCCGGCGCCGCCGCGCGGGAGCCGCTAGGTCTTGGCCTGCTCCACCAGCCAGCGTCGGAGCGACGGGAGGTCGGTGACCACCGTCGCTCCGATCGCATCCAGGCTTGGCCGGTACGCGCTCGCGCCGCCGCCGCCGGCCACGATGCGGGTCGCGGCGGGAAGCTGGGCGCGCAGCGCGCGAAGTTCGCCGTCCATCAACGCGTCGCTCTCCGGAAAGACGAGACTCAGCGCCACGGCGCGCGCCTTGCTCAGGATGCAGGCGTCCGCGATCACCGACGCGGGCAGGTTGGGACCGAGGTAGACCACGCGCCAACCGACGGCGGCCGCGGAAGCGGCGGCGAGGGCGGCGCCGAGTTCGTGCCACTGGCCGGCGGGCGTGGTCACGAGCAGCGTGGGTGCGTCAGCGGATGGCGCATACTGGTCGCAGAGCCATCCGAGCAGTCGGCGCACCGCTGACGTCGCGAGGTGTTCGTGCGCCGGGGTCAGCGTGCCACCGTGCCAGGCATCCCCCGTGTTGCGCACGAGCGGGGCGATGACACCGTCGAGCAGCTCGTCCATCGAGAGGCGCAGCGTGGCCTGCCGCAGTGCCGTCTCGAGCGCCGTGCTGTCGAGCGATTCGACGGCGGTCATCGCCTCGGCGAGGAACGGCTGGGTGGCGAAGGCATGCGGCGTCTGCCGCGCGAGACGCGCCGCCTCCTCGGAGCGCACGAGCCGCGTGAGCGCCTCGTCACTCATTGGGGCCACGGAGGCGATGTTGCGCCCCGCCTCGACGGCTCGTGCCAGCAGCCGCAGGCGCGTGACGTCAGCCTCCGTGTACCACCGCTGGCCGCCCGGCGACCGCGTCGGGGTAATCACGCCGTACCGCCGCTCCCACGCGCGCAGCACGTCCGGCGACAGGCCGGTGCGCGCCGAGACGAGGCGCACTGGCAGCAGGTCGTGGGGGCGGACGCTTGGCTCGTTCACGGACGGGAAAGATAGGGTCTCAAGGCGGCTGGTGCCTGGGCCCGCGCGCTGAGGGCGTGTCGGGCGTCGCCTGGGCGCGCCGGTGATACGGACTGAACGCCGCGCGCGTCGCGTCGGTTCCGCGATTGCGGAGGCGCAACGCGTCTGGGTCTCCCCGTCATCTCACCGGGGAGCCCGACGTGCGTTACCGGGCGCGCCTAAGCGTCCGCACACCTCGCCAGCGTCTCATCCCCCCACACGTCGGCGAAGTACCGCTCCACGTCGAGTACCAACTCGGCTCCGGTTACCGGATCGGTCCACGCCAACCGCTCGCGCAGAATCTCCGGCCGCTCGTCGGCCGGCGTCCAGCGCTCGATGAGCCGCGCGTCGAGGTCTACGATCCAGTACTCTGGCACGCCTACGCGCTGATAGAACTGGCGCTTCAGGCCTCGGTCGACCTTGGCAGTGCTGGGTGAGAGCACTTCGGCGATGAGCACCAGGCAAGTCGGGTCGTCGAGCCGCGTCCGGCCGGTGCCGGGTTCCCGCAGCACGAAAAGGTCCGGCTGCACGACCGCGTCGGGCTCGAGGCGAACGTCTGCCGTCGCGATGATCACCCGGTGCTTGGCGCCCGCCCGGTCGAGGATTCGATCCAGCCGACCGAGCGCCACCGCGTGCACGACCCTCGGCGCCGGCGTCACCAGCAGTTCCCCGTAGATGCACTCGTACTTGCAGCCGTCCCCTTCGGGGAACTGCTCGAGGTCGGCGGGCAACCAGTATTGGTTGGATGTGGCGGGCATGCCCATAGCGTACGCTCGGCGGCGGGGTAATTGCAACTCGGCATGGTGCAACGTGCACGTCGAGCGGCACGGGGCCGTCACCAAGGAAACCCGCGGCGTGGCAAACCAACGCAGGTCCGTCAGGCGCCTGCGGTCGCCAGTACCTCACCCACCACCTCGAGCAGCCGCGCCACCGTCTCCACCGTATGGTCGCCCATGTGCCCCACGCGGAACGACGTCGCGGCGAGCTTGCCGTAGCCGCCGCCGAGCGTGAAGCCGCGCCGGGCCACCGCATCCACCACGCTCCGCGCGTCCACGCCAGCGGCCGTCTTGACAACGGTAACCGTGGCGCTGCGCGCGCCCGGCGGCGCGAGGATCCCCTCGGCGCGGCCCGCCTGTCGCTGGTGCTCCACCCAGGCGTGCGTGTGCGCCGACATCGCGGCATGCCGCGCCCAGCGGCACTCGAGCCCGGTGGGCCCGATGGCGGCCATCTGCGCCTCGAGCGCGAAGAAGAGCGAGACGGCCGGCGTATTGGGGGTCTGCTGCTTGGCCGCGTACTGCGCAAACTCGGCGATGTCGAAATAGCGACCGCGCGCCGGCGCGTCGGTGGCGGCAGCAAGGAAGCGGTCACTCGCACAGCAGAAGGCGAGCCCCGGCGGCAGCGCCAGCGCTTTCTGCGACCCGGTGAAGACGAAGTCGAGTGCCCAGCCGTCGGTCTCCACGGGCATGCCGCCCATCCCGGACACCGAATCGATGAGCGAGAACGCGCCGTTGGCGTGCGCCAGCTCGGCGATGACCTGCACGTCCTGCGCGGCGCCGGTGGAGGTCTCGGAGTGCGCGGCGGTGACGGCGGCGAAGCGCCGCGCGCGCAACGCCTGCTCCGCGGTTTCGAGAGGGACGATCGCGCCGTACGGGACCTCGAGCGCCTGCACCGTGCGGCCGCAGGCGCGGGCGATATCGGCGAAGCGCGCCGAGAACGCGCCGTTGACGAGCGAAAGAATAGGACCGGCCGGCGCGTTGCGGATGGCCGCTTCCATCAGCCCCGTCGCAGACGAGCTGCTGATGAAGACCGGGCGCACGGTGCGGAAGACGCGGCGTAGTCCGGCATCGCAGTTCCCGTACAGCGTCTCGAACTCGGCGCCGCGGTGCGAGATCATGGGGCGCAGCATCGCCGCCAGGATTTCCGGCCGCACCTCGGTGGGTCCGGGCAGGAAGAACGTGCCGAAACTGGGCATGGTCATGCGGAGAGCGCGTGGGCGACGAGGGAAGCGAAGGAGTCGAACACGAAATCGGCGCCGGCGACCACCGCGTCGCGGCGCACGAATCCAATGTAAGCGGCAAAGGCGTCCACCGCGGGGGCCATGGCGAGATCGGTCGCCCCGTCTCCCACCGCGAGCACCGGTGCCGGGAGTGCGAGTGCGCGCACGATCTCCGCCTTCCCCAATTGCGTGATGAGCGGCGAAGGCGCGGCGGAACGAAAGACCCCGTCGTCATCGGGGACCGGCTCCACCGCGTGCACGCGCGCATCGGCCACGCCGAGCGATCGGGCCATCGGGAGCAGGGCGGGGCGCAGGCCGCCGCTGACGACGTGCACCACGACTCCCGCCGCCTGCAGCGCGGCGATCGCGTCTGCCGCACCCGGCGCCACGGCCGACCGATACGCGTCGGCAAGGGCCGAGACATCGTTCGCCGTCGCGCCGATGACGCGCAGCCGTTCGCCGTACACGGCCTCGAGGGCGACTTCGCCGTTCATCGCACGCATGGTGAGGGACTCCACCGCGCGCCGCACCTCGGGGCCGCGGCGAGTGGCGAGCCAGTCAATGCCCTCGATGCCGGCGATGGTCGAGTCGGCGTCGAGCACGACGGCGGCGTAGCGCCTCACAGGATGTTTCCCGGGGCAAGCCGGTGCCCGGGGTCGAACTCCTGCTTGAGCGCGCGCATCATCGCCACCTGCCGCGGGCCGGCCTGCAGCGCGAGCCACTTGCTCTTGATCTTTCCGATACCGTGCTCGGCGGCCACCGTGCCGCCCATCGCGATGATCGCGTGCAGCGTCTCCGCGATGGCCTGCTCGATGCGCGCCACGTCGCCGGGATGCTGCGCGACGAAGTTCTGGTGGGGATGCCCGTTGCCGAGGTGGCCATACGTCACCGCGGGCGGCAGACGATGCGCGTCGGCGATGCGCCGCGCCTCGGCGAGGGCCGGCGCGGCGAGCGGATAGGGGACGGCCCAGTCGGTGCTCACGCGCCGGCCGCCGTGCGGCAGGAACGGCGCGGTGCGCTCGTGCATCGCGGCGGGGAGCGCGTGGCGCAGGCGGCGCGCCTCGCGCAGCGCCTGCTCCCCGTCGAACGCGCGCACGTCGCCGGCGTTGGCGCCGAACTGTTCGGCGAGCGCGAGCCAGTCGTCGAGCGGCGCGTCGCCATCGCCGGCGTCCTCGGTGTAGACCATCGCACCGGCCCGCGGTGCCCACGAGGAATCGTCCATTGCGGTACGGGCGATCGCGAACGACTCGGCGTCGAAGTACTCGAGGCAGCGGGGCGCCACGGCGGGTGTCTGGCGCGCGGCCACGATGAAGGCGAGGGCGCGCGCTTCGTCGGGGAACGGTACGCCGAGGCCGAGCACACGCGGCGGGATGGGGAGCAGCACGAGATCCGCTTCGGTCACGATGCCCAGCGTTCCCTCGCTGCCCACGAACCAGTCCACCGGGTCGTGCGCCATCTGGTAGCCCACCGTGTTCTTCTCCACGGTGCTGCGATGCGCGTGGAAGTCGCTGCCGTCCGCGAGGACTGCGGTGAGCGAGCGCACGTGACGTCGCGTCGGGCCGTAGGCGAGCGTGCGCGGCCCCGAGGCGTTGCACGCGATCGCCCCGCCCACGGTGCACTCCTCCTCGCTCGTGGGATCCGGCGCGAAGAAGAGCCCCTCCGGGGCGCAGGCGCGCTGCAGGTCGCCGATCAGCACGCCGGGTTCGACGCGCACGGTGCGCTGCACCGGGTCAATGTCGAGGATGCGCGCCATGGCGCGCGTGGAGAGCAGCCAGCCGCACTCCGCCACCGACGCACCGGTGGTGCTGGTCTGCGCACCGGCGGTGGTCACGCAGGCACCGTCCGCAGCGGCCATGCGCATCAGTGCATGGACTTCGGCCGCCGACTCGGGACGCGCGACTGCCTCCGGCACCGCGCGCAGGCCCGACACGTCGCGCGCATAGCCCTCGAGCGCCGACGCGTCGCGCAGCAGGTCGAGGCTCACGCGCCTTCCCCGAACTTCACCACGGTGACGCTGCGGATGTCGCGGAGCGCCATCAGCCTCTCGCGCACGTGGGCTGGCGGCGCGCCGTCAATGCTGATGACGGCCAGCGCCTCGCCACCCGCCGCGAGCCGCGCCTGGTGGTACTCGGCGATGTTCACCCCGGCCTCGGCGAGCGTCGTGCCGACGCGGCCGATCACCCCGGGCACGTCGTAATTGGTGAGCACCAGCAGCGTGCCCCGCGGCGCCACGTCCACGTGGAAGTCGGCGATGCGCGTGAGCCGCGGCGTCATGTCGAGCGCCGCCACGCCGCCCACCCGCATGGCGTGGACGCCGGCGACGAGCCGCACCTCGATGGCGCGCGAATGGGGGGCAAAGCCGCCCTCGCCATGCGCGAGCACCACGCCGCGCGCGGTGGCCATGGACCGCGCGTTGATGAGGTTGAGCCGCTCCGCCTCCACCACGCCTTCGAGCATGCCGGCCGCGGCGGCGGCGAGCAGCGCAGCGGCGCTCGACGTGAGGTCGTCGCCCGTCTTGAGCGTGAGCGACGCGATGGCGGTAGCACCTCGGTCGGCGAGCAGGGCGCGGGCCACGGTGGCCGCGCGCCGCGCGAGCAGCAGGGCCGGGCCGAGTGTCACGGCATCCTCACCGGCCAGCGCGCCGTTGAGCGAGCGGGAGAGGTCGCCGTTGAGGAGCGCGTCGCGCACCGCCGCGCAGGCGTCCACCGCGACGTTGCGCTGGGCCTCGGCCGAGGATGCCCCGATGTGCGGCGTCAGCACCACGTTGTCATAGCCGCGGAACGCATGGTCGCCGGTCAGCGGCTCCTTCACGAAGACGTCGAGTACCGCGCCCGCCAGATGTCCGCGGTCGATCGCCGCGCGCAGCGCGTCGTCGTCCACGATGCCGCCGCGCGCCATGTTGACGACGATCGCACCGGACCGCAGCCGCGCCAGCGCGGCGGCGTCAATCATCCCCGTGGTCTCGTCCGTCAGCGGCACGTGGACCGAGAGAATCTGCGCCGCCTCGAGGAGGGCGTCGAGCGTGTGGGCGCGCTTCACGCGCAGCGCCGCGAACCGCTCGTCGCCGACGTACGGATCGAACGCCTGCACGTCCATGCCGAAGGCGTGCGCCCGATGCGCCACCTCGCCGCCGATGCGGCCCAGACCCACGATGCCAAGCGCCTTGCCGCGCAGTTCGGTGCCGAGGAGTTCGGACCGCTCCCAGCGCCCCGCGTGCATGGAGCTGTCGGCGCGGGTCAGATGGCGCAGCAGCGAAATCATGGCGCCAAAGAAGAGCTCGGCCACGGCCACCGTGTTGCCGGCGGGGGCGTTGATGACCGCGATGCCGAGTTCGGTGGCCACGTCTATCGCGATGTTGTCGATGCCGACGCCGGCGCGCCCCACGACCTTGAGCCGACGCGCCCGCCGGAGCAGCGCCTCGGTCACGCGCGTCGCGCTGCGCCCGACGATCGCGTCGTACTGATCGATGCGTTCGAGCAGGTCCGCTGCGGGCAGCGTGGGAAGCTCATCCACGTCGAATGCGGGCACGGCGCGCAACAGATCGACGCCTTCGCGGTCGATTTCGTCGGTGACGAGGATTCTCAGGGGCACGGGCACGGACACAGTGGAGGAACGGACACGGGCACGGTGAAGGAACGGGGAGGGGTGCGGCAGGCCGGCCCGCACCATTCAATTTGCGGAGTGGGTTGCGCCGCCGCGACTGGCGGGAGAGGATTCGCGTGTGCCTTGCGGTTCTACCTTGGCCAGGGGTTCGAACTGATCGGCCGCGCGACGTATATTTTCGATGGCCAGGCAGAAGTCGATCACCTGCTGGCTCTTCCACTGTAGTTCCCTGTCTCCTGTTCGTCGTGGCTCTGCTCCCCGTACCCTGTCCCCCGTCTTGAGGAGTCCTGCATGCGTCCTGCCCTTCTTGCTCTTGCCCTGCTGGCGCCGACCCTCGCCGCCGCCCAGGCCGTGCCGCTCCGCGCCGGCCTCAGCGGTCGTGCCACCGCCGAGGTGGCCCTCAACTCACCCCGCGTGGCGGGCCAGCCCGCCCCCAGGGCGATGGTGGTCAAGATCGACTACGGCCAGCCACACGCGCGCGGCCGCGAGGTGCCGGTCGAGCTTGCCAGCCCGGGCACCGTCTGGCGCACCGGGGCCAACACCTCCACGACCCTGACCACCGACGTGGACCTCGTCGTCGGGTCGGCCACCGTGCCGAAGGGCGCCTACTCGCTCTTCACGATCCGCACCGCCGAAGGGTACGAGTTGATCATCAATTCGAACACCGGGCAGTGGGGTACCCAGTACGACCAGAGCAAGGACTTCGTTCGCGTTCCGCTGACGGCCCGGACGCTCGCCGAGGCGCGGGAATCGCTCCAGATCGCCCTGGTCCCCGCAGCCGACCAGTCCCCCCAGGGGATGCTGACAATCTCGTGGGGGAAACTCGAACTCTCCACCAGCTGGGCGGCGAAGTAAGTTTACGGGGGGCGGCCGGTGCCGCCCCCCTTTCTCTTGCCATCCGCACCCCCGCCAATGCCCGCTCCGCGCCTACAGGCCCTGCACGACGCCGGACAGTCCCTCTGGCTGGACTATATCGACCGGCCGATGCTCCACAACGGCGAACTCGCGCGCCGCATTCGCGACGACGTGCTCACGGGCATGACGTCCAATCCCGCCATCTTCGAGAAGGCGCTGGCGCAGGGCACGGCATATGACGCGCAGGTGTCGGCGATGACCGGCCAGCGCAGCGCGTGGCAGCTCTTCGAGGAGCTGGCTTCCACGGATGTGCGCACGGCCTGCGAGCTGTTCCGCGGCGTGTACGACGCCACGGGCCGGCTGGACGGCTACGTCTCGCTCGAGGTGTCGCCCAACGTGGCGAATGACGCCGACGGGACCATCCGCGAGGCGCGGCACCTCTGGGCGCTCGTAGACCGGCCGAACGTCATGATCAAGGTGCCCGGCACGAACGCGGGATGCACGGCGCTGCGCCAGCTGGTCGCCGATGGCATCAACGTGAACGTGACCCTGCTCTTCGCGGTGAACGCATACGCGCAGGTCGTCGAGTCGTACCTGACGGGACTCGAGGCGCGCGCTGCCGCCGGCGCTCCGCTTGGCGCGATCGCGAGCGTGGCGTCGTTCTTCGTGAGCCGCGTGGACACCGAGATCGACCGGCGGCTCGACGCGCAGGTGGTGTCCGGCATGCTCTCGGCCGACGCGGCGTCGAAGATCAAGGGCAAGGCGGCGGTGGCCAACGCGAAGCTCGCGTACCGGCTCTTCACCGAGCGGTTCAGCGGGCCGCGCTGGGCGTCGCTCGCGGCGCGCGGTGCGCGCGTCCAGCGTCCGCTCTGGGCGAGCACGTCCACCAAGAACCCGTCGTATCGCGACGTCATCTACGTGGAGGAGCTTGTCGGGCCACAGACGGTCAATACGCTGCCGCCGGCGACGCTCGAGGCGTTTCGCGACCACGGCAAGGTGCGCCGCACCATTGATGCCGATCTCGCGGAGGCGGAGCGCGCGCTCGCCTCGGTGGAGCAGTGCGGCATTTCCGTGCGCGACGTGACGGACCAGCTGCTGGGCGAGGGGCTGGCCGCGTTCCAGACGTCGTTCGACACGCTGCTGGGTGGCCTCGAGGCGAAGGCGGCCGAGCTCGGGCGTCCTGTCGCCGCCGGACGCTGAGCGTCATGCCCAATCGCCGCACGCGCACCAAGGTCGTCTGCACCATCGGGCCGGCGTCCTCCGATCCGGAGATGCTGCGCTCGCTGATGCTGGCCGGCCTCGATGTGGCGCGCATCAACTTCTCGCACGGGACGCACGAACAACACGCCGCGCGCATCGCCGACATTCGGCGCATCGCCGCGGAGCTCAACCGTCCGGTGGCGATCCTTGGCGACCTGCAGGGGCCGCGCATCCGCGTCGGCCACCTCGAACAGCCGATTCAGTTGACCGAAGGGAGCGAGGTGACGCTGGCGCATGAGACGGTCGCCCGCGCCGGCGACCTGCCGGTGACGTACGACAGCCTCGCCACCGACGTCCACGTCGGCGCGCGCATCCTGCTCGACGACGGCCTGCTCGCCCTCGATGTACTCGTCATAGATGGCGGCTTCGTGCGATGCCGTGTGGTCTACGGTGGTCTGCTGAAGTCGAACAAGGGGATGAACCTCCCCGGCGTGAAGGTCTCGGCGCCGACGCTGACCGAGAAGGACCGCGTCGACATCACGTTTGCCGTGCAGCACGCGCTCGACTACCTGGCGCTCTCGTTCGTGCGCCAGCCGACCGACCTCGACGTGCTGCGCGCCCTCGTCCCCAAGGGCATGCTGCTCGTGGCGAAGATCGAGAAGGACTCGGCGCTGCTCGACATCGAGGACATCCTCCGGGCCTCCGACGCGGTGATGGTGGCGCGCGGCGACCTCGGCGTGGAACTGCCGTTCGAGAAGGTGCCCATCGCGCAGAAGCGGATCATCGCGCTCGCCAACCGGTATGGTCGCCCGGTGATCACCGCGACGCAGATGCTCGAGTCGATGATCACCAATCCGCGTCCGACGCGCGCCGAGGCGAGCGACGTCGCCAACGCCATCTTCGACGGCACCGATGCGGTGATGCTGTCGGCGGAGACGGCCAGCGGGGCATATCCGCTGCTGGCGGTCGAGGCGATGGAGCGCATTGGTGCCGAGGCGGAACAGCATCCCATCGCCCGCGGTGTCGGCGCCGACCGCGTGGAGGCGGGGCAGGCGAGCGTCGAGGAGACCATCGCCGGTGCGACCGTCACTGCGGTGCGGATGGTGGGTGCCGTGGCGGTAGCGGTCTTCACCAAGTCGGGCTTTGCGGCGCGCATCGTGGCGGCGCGGCGCCCGGGCGTGCCGATCATCGCGTTCACCGACCAGGCCCGCACCTATCGCCAGCTGGCCCTCGTCTGGGGCGTGACGCCGGTCCTCGTGCCGCACGCCGACACGTACGAGCAGATGGCGTGGAGCGCCCGCGGCATCATCGTGGACATGGGCATTGCGAAGCCCGGCGACCGTGTGGTGATGACCGCCGGCGTGCCGTTCGACGTGCCGGGGACCACCAACATGCTGAAGGTGGAGACCGTGTGAAACTGACCTTCCTCGGCACCGGCACGAGCTTCGGCGTCCCGGTGGTCGGCTGCAGCTGCATCGTCTGCCGATCCGGGGACCCGCGGGACAAGCGCACGCGCGTTGGCGCGGTCGTCGAGGTGGGACATACGCGGTTGCTCATCGACACGCCGCCCGAGCTGCGCCTGCAGCTGATCGCAACCGGCATCGCCGACTTGGATGCCGTGCTTTTCACGCACGACCACGCCGATCACACGCACGGCCTCGACGACCTCCGCGCCATCTCGGTGCGCCGCGAGGGCGCGATGCCCATCTACGGGCCGGCGGAGACGCTGTGCACGCTGCAGCACAAATTCCCGTACATCTTCGACGATGCGGTACAGCCGATGCCCGGCACGTACAAGCCCGAAGGGACGGCGATCGCGCTCGAGCCGGGCGTGACCGTGCGCATCGGCGACGCGGAGGTAACGCCCATCGAGGTGCCGCACGGCCGGTGGCGCGTCTTCGGCTATCGCATCGGCGCGCTCGCGTACATCACCGACGCCAAGTCGGTGCCCGATGCCGCGTTGGCGCTCATGCGGGGCGCCGAGGTGCTGGTGATCAACGCGCTGTTCCGCACGCCGCATCCCACGCACCTGAGCCTGGGCGAGGCCATGGACGTCGCGCGGCGCGTCGGGGCTCGCCGGACGTGGCTGACGCACCTGACGCACGACAGCCTGCACGCCGCGCTCGCGGCGGAATTGCCCCCGGACATTCAGCCGGCCTTTGACGGCCTCGTGGTGGAGTGCTGATGGCGTTCACGCTCGATGTGACCTCGATGACGGAGCCGGCGGTCCCCTCCGGCGTGCGCGACGACGACTGGGCCGCCCTTGCCGAGCGGTTCCGCGCGGCGCACCAGGCCGTGTCGGTGATCGCGGCGACCGGGCTCTACGGCTACCGCGAACTGGAACGGCAGTCCGCGGAGCGCGCGCGGGTGACGGCATTCGCCGCGGAGGTGGCAGGGCGGTACGACGACATCGTCGTGCTTGGCATCGGCGGGTCGTCACTGGGCGCCATCGCGCTGCGGTCGGCGCTGCTGCCGGCGGCGTGGAACGCGCGCACCACGACGGAGCGCAGCGGCCGGCCGCGCCTGCATGTGCTCGACAACGTGGATCCCCGCACCATCACCGGCGTGCTGTCCGTCGTCGCGTTGCCGCGCACGCTGTTCGTCGTGATCTCCAAGTCGGGCGGCACCGTCGAGACGCTCGCGCAGTACCTCGTGGTACGCGACCGGCTTGCGCGCGAGGGACTCGACGCGGCGCGCCACCTGGCGTTCGTCACCGACCCGGTGACGGGGGCGCTGCGCGCCATCGCCGTCCGCGATGGCATTCCGGCGTTTGCCGTGCCGCCAAACGTCGGGGGACGCTTCAGCGTGCTCTCGCCCGTGGGGACGCTTCCCGCCGCGCTCTGCGGCATTGACATCGAGGCGCTCTGCACCGGCGCGATGGTGATGCGCGACGCGACGATGGGCGACGACCTCATGCGCAACGCCGCCGGGCTGTTTGCGACGCTGCAGTGGCGCGCGCACGCGCAGGCCGGGCAGGGACAGCACGTCATGATGCCGTACAGCGATGCGCTGCGCGACCTCGCGCCGTGGTTCGTGCAGCTGTGGGCCGAATCGCTCGGCAAGGTGGACGCGGACGGGATGCACGTGGGCCCGACGCCGATCGCCAGCGTGGGCGCCACCGACCAGCACAGCCAGGTGCAGCTGTTCATGGAAGGGCCCGCCGACAAGACGGTGACGTTCCTGCGCGTCGAGGCATCGGCAGACGACGTCGAGATTCCACGCCTCGAGGCGGGCGAGAAGGCGCTGGCGTTCCTCGGCGGGCACACCTTGGGCGAACTGCTGGACGTCGAATGCCGCGCGACGGCACGCGCACTGGCGCGCGCCGGGCGGCCGTCCATGACCATGACGGTAGGCGCTTCCGACGCATGGCACGTCGGCGGCCTCATGATGTGGCTCATGCAGGCGACCACGCTGGCCGGGGCGCTCTATCGCGTGAACCCGCTCGACCAGCCCGGCGTGGAGCTAGGCAAGCGCTTGGCCAACCGGGAGTTAGGACACCCTGACTTCGCGGCGTCCGTCTTGACGTCCGACCTGGCGTCCGATCTCGCGTCTGGCGCTGAAGATCGGCCGGTTCCTACGCGTCGAATTCGCGTCGGATAGCAGGTCTTCTGTTGCCCCGCGCGCCGAAAACCAGCAAATTACATGGCTGGCGCGGCCCAGCATCACTGGGCCCCCGGCCTGTGCTTTTCCCACTCTGAAATCCAGACATGTCCAATACGCTCGACTCCCTGCATCGCATCCTGGGGACCATCGCCGTGGTGGAGCACCACCGGCTGGTGCTCAAGGACCCCTCCGCGCTCGCGTCCGCGCGCATGGATGAACTGGTCCGCCTCGCCGTCTTCGGCGACGCCGACGAAAAGGAATGGGCCCGCTGGGCCATTCACGAGCTCGGTCAGGCGGTGGGCGTGCGTCCGGCGTCCATCCACGAGCTCTACATGGCGCGTGGCCGTGGCGAGATCGCCGGCTTCACGGTGCCCGCCATCAACGTGCGCGGGATGTCGTACGACACCGCGCGCGCCATCTTCCGCACCGCCATCAAGCTCAACGCCGGCGCCTTCCTGCTCGAGATCGCGCGCAGCGAGATCGTCTACACCGAGCAGCGCCCGTCCGAGTACGTGGCGGTGATGATCGCCGCGGCGCTCCGCGAAGGGTACCATCATCCGGTCTTCATCCAGGGCGACCACTTCCAGGTCAACGCCAGGAAGTTCGCCGTGGATGCGGCCGCCGAGGTGGCGGCGGTGAAGGCGCTCGCCACGGAGGCGATCGCGGCGGGCTTCTACAACATCGACCTCGATACGTCCACGCTGGTGGACCTGTCGAAGCCGACGCTCGCCGAGCAGCAGCGGCTCAACTACGAGATCGGCGTGGAGTTGACGCGCCACGTGCGCGCGCTCGAGCCCAAGGGCGTGACCATCTCGCTGGGTGGCGAGATCGGCGAGGTGGGGACGAGCAACTCCACGGTCGCCGAACTGCGCGCCTTCATGGACGGCTACACGCAGACGCTGCAGCGCGAGGCGCCGGGCATGGTGGGGCTCTCCAAGATCTCCGTGCAGTCGGGGACGTCGCATGGCGGCGTCGTGAAGGCCGATGGGTCCATCGCCGACGTGCAGCTCGACTTCCAGACGCTCGAGGATCTCGGGCGCGTCGCGCGCGCGGAATACGGGCTGTCAGGCGCGGTCCAGCACGGCGCCTCGACGCTGCCCGACGACCTGTTCAACAACTTCCCGCGCACGGAGACGGCGGAGATCCACCTCGCCACCGGCTTCCAGACGATGCTGTACGACCACCTGCCGGAGGCGCTGCGCGCGGAGATCTACGCCTGGCTGCGCGAGAACGCCAGGGACGAGCGCAAGGCGGGCGACACCGACGAGCAGTTCTTCTACAAGTCGCGCAAGAAGGCGCTGGGACCCTTCAAGCAGGCGCTGTGGTCCCTGCCAGCGGCGACGCAGGCCGAATTGGCCCGCGCGTACGACGCGAAGTTCGAGTTCCTGTTCACCCAGCTGGGGGTCGGCGGGACCCTGCCGCACGTCCAGCGGTACATCAAGACATCCGAAACGCGCCGGCCTGCGCCGTCGCAGGCGGGCCCGGCCGTGCAAGCGGCCCCTGACGACGCCGAGGCCGGCGAGTAGCACCTCAGCGCTGCGGACCCCGCCGGGGCGGGATCCGCACCATTCAACGGAGACAACATGCGCAAGATATTTCTCATGGCCGCCGCGGCGGTGCTCACCCTCTCGGCCTGCGTGTCCAAGAAGGACTACGAGAAGGAACTCGAGCAGGTGAAGCTGATCTCGGCGGAGAAGGACTCGCTCCTCAAGGACGTCATGGCCACGTCGCAGTTCATCGCCGACGTCAACACCGAGCTCGCGCGCGTGCGTGACGCGAAGGCCGGCAAGCCCACGATGGGCGCGAGCGGCGAGCTGACCAGCCCGTCGCCGGCCGACCAGCGCGCGCAGATGCTCGAGCGCATCAAGGCGCTCACCGACCGCGTCAACGACGCCGAGGCGCGCCTCGCCGCGAGCCGCCAGCGGGTGGCGACGATGACGGGGGACAACAAGGCGCTGACCACGCAGCTGGCCCAGTTCGACTCGACGATCACCGCCTTCAAGTCGATCATCGAGAACCAGAAGGCCGAGATCGCCTCGCTCACCGCGCAGGTCACCGCGCTGCAGGGCGAGAACGTCGTGCTCAAGACGGAGAAGGCGCAGCTGACGGTGGAGAAGGAGGCCCTGACGACGGAGAAGGCGGCGCTCACGGTCGAGCGCAACACCGTGTACTACGTCATCGGTACCAAGGACGAGCTCCGCAAGAAGGGGATCATCGTGAAGCGCGGCGGCATCCTGGGCGTCGGCTCCACGGACATCCCGGCGACGACGCTCAACCCGGCCGATTTCACGTCGATCGACAAGATGACGACGACCGAGATCACGCTACCGAAGGCGGACAAGAGCTATCGCGTGCTGTCGCGACAGGACCTGAGCGGCACCGAAGCGGCGCCCAAGGGCGGCTACAAGGGCCTGATCAAGATCGTGAACGCGGAGCAGTTCTGGGCGGCGTCGAAGTTCCTCATCATCGTCCAGAACTGATGCCCGGAGTGCACGGAGCATGAACGCGCCGCCTCTCTGGAAGGCGGCGCGCCTCCGTGACACCGTCGTCGACTATGCCCGTCGCCTCTGGGCCAAGGGCGGCGAAGACGACCTGTTCTTTCTCGCCGGCGGGGTGGCCTACAACATCCTCCTCGCCGGCGTGCCGTTCTTCCTGCTGCTCATCGCCGGCATCGGCTACGTGCTCGACAAGCCGGAGGCCGACTCCACGCGCGACGTGCTGGAGTTCCTGGGGCGGCTGCTCCCCGTGGGGAACGGCGACGGCACGAGCTTTCTCGATCCCATCCTGGCGGACGTCGTGCGGACGCGCGGGCGGGTGGGCCTGCTCTCGGCGGCCGCCTTCGCCTGGTTCTCGACGCGGCTGTTCGGCACGCTGCGCTCCGTGCTCCAGCGCGTCTTCGCCGTGGCGCACGGGCGGGGCATCGTGGTCGGCAAGCTGTACGACTTCGGCTACACGCTGCTGTCGTCGCTGCTCCTGGTGGTCTACCTGGTGCTCTCGGCGTATCTCGCGATCATGAGCAAGAGCGGCATTGCCATCCTGCGGGAGATCGGCGTGGACGCCACCACGATGGGAAGCGTCGAATACGCCATCGGGCGCGCGCTGGCGTTCAGCGTCGTGGTGGCGATCTTCTTCAGCATCTACAAGTTCATCCCGCCGAGCCGCGTACCCTGGCGGCAGGCGTTCGTGGCGGCCATGACCACCGGCGCGCTGTTCGAGGTCGCGCGCAACCTGTTTGTGCTGGTGGTGCAGCGCTTCGACCCCGCCTCGCTCTACACCGGGACGCTCGGTGCGCTCGTGGTGGTCGTCTTCTGGGCGTACTACGCGGCGCTGATCTTCGTCATCGGCGGCGAGGTGGGACACATCTACGCGTTGCGGCGCCGGCGGTTGCACGGGCCCGAGGCCATGGAGGGATAGTGATCGACCTGCGGAGTGATACCGTTACCAGGCCCACGGCGGCGATGCGCCGCGCGATGGCCGAGGCCGAGGTGGGTGATGACGTGCTTGACGGCGATCCCACCGTACTCGCGCTGCAGGAGCGCGTGGCGTCGCTGCTCGGCAAGGAGCGCGCGCTGTTCGTCCCCACCGGGACGATGGGCAACGCCTGCGGTCTCTGGGTGCACGGCCGGCACGGCACCGAGGCGTACGCGCACGACGACTCGCACATCGTGAACTGGGAGATCGCCGGCCTCGCCGGGCTGCGCGGGCTGCAGCCGCGGATGGTGCGCGGCGCGCCGGTGATGACGCTCGAGACGCTCAGGGCGGCAGTGCGGCCCGCCAGCAAGCACGCGCCGACGGCGAGTGTCGTCTGTTTCGAGAATACGCACAACGGCGCGGGCGGCATGGTGACGCCGCTCGCCGAACTGCGCGCGATGGCCGGCTTTGCGCGCGGCACCTTGAAACTCCCGATCCACCTGGACGGCGCGCGGCTCTGGAACGCACACATCGCCACGGGTACCTCGCTTGCCGACTTCGCCGCCTGCGCCGACACCGTGATGGTGTCGTTTTCCAAGGGACTCGGCGCACCGCTCGGCGCGTGCGTGGCTGGCTCGGCGGCGCATATCGACGAGGCGTTCGTGGCGCGCAAGCGCCTCGGCGGCGGCATGCGCCAGAGCGGCATCGTCGCCGCCGCGGCGCTGCACGGCCTCGAGCACCATCTTGGCCGTCTCGCCGAGGATCACGCCAACGCCACGCGGCTTGCGGCGATCATCGCGGACGGGGTGGAAGACGTGCAGGTGGTGCCGCCCGACACGAACATCGTGATGATCGACCTTCCCGAGCGCCTCGACGCCGGCACGGTGACGGCGCACGCGAGGGAACTGGGCGTGCTGATCTCGGCCTGGCATGACAAGCGGGTGCGCGTGGTCTGCCACCTCGATGCCTCGGCGGCCGACGTGGGGACCGCGGCCCACGCGCTGGTACAGGCACTCCGGTAGCACGCGGTTGGTTCACAGCCGGTGACCTGCAGCACACCGCGTCGCTGGGAAGGAGGGCTGTCCCGAACCTTGCACCACGCTGCCGGGCCGCGTGGCAATCCGTCTCAACCATGGTCCCGGAAGGCGGAAGCCGAGTTGGTCCGTGCCGAGCCCTGGTTCCGCCTGGCGGTGGTTCTGCCTTGGTGGTTCCGCCTTGCGGTCGCACAGGGAGCGGGGTGCTATATTGCGATGCCCTTCGTATCCGCCTCGGTGGCCACTCCTGAGCCAGAGCCGCAGAGCACGGCGATGTCTGAACGGACGGAGCCAGTGTTTCCCTCGATCAGGAGTAAGCCTCCCATGAACACGCGTCTGCACCAGTTCTTCAAGTCCCTCGTCCACACCGGGTTTCTCGCCACGTTGCTGGTCATCGGCGTGGCAGTCACGCCGCGTGAAGCCAAGGCGTTGTCCAAGGTATGCGCACCGGACAACCGGGGCTGCTTCTACACTCGCGTGGACTGCTCGAAGGTTGATATTCCCAAGACCTGGAGCTGCAAGAAGGCCTTGCGCGTGGCCAAGCCACAGAAAGGCGATCTTCTTCTCCGCGAGAGCGGCGGACGCGCAGCGGCCTCTGTGGACGGTCAGCGGGTCTTCATTCTCTCCGACCACCTGGAAATGCAGCTGTCCGGGACGGGCAAGAATGCTGATGAGTTCGCGAGACTGGTGCTTGCCGACCGCGGCGCCGTGTCCGAGGATGCGCTCCGAAAGATGAGCACGGAGCTCGGCATCCCCATCGCGAAGGCGTCGCCACGGTCCCGCTAGGACCGACGATGAGTTGACGCGTGACCGCGGCGCCAGCAGCGCCGCGGTCACGCGTCGTTTCGTAGCCGGTGCCGCGCGCCTGGCGTGAGCGAGCACACGGCTGGGGCATTGCGCTCGCCGCGCGCTGCGCGCACGGCTACCTTCGTGGTGCACCCCCGATCGGAGCTGCCAATGTTCGTTTCCCGCCGCCACTTTGTCTCTGCCCTCGGACTCGGGGGCGCTGGGCTCCTGGCGCCGCCGTTCATTGGCGGCCGCGGCCGTGAAGCGCACTTCGCCGAGTGGCTCACCGCGCCCGCGACGCCAGCCGGCCTGATTCGGCTCGACAGCAACGAGAACCCCAACGGCCCGGGCGCCAAGGCCTTCGAGGCCATCCGGGCGATGTTCGGCGAGGCCAATCGCTACCCGGATGCCCCGGAGGATGCGCTCGTCGCCGCCATTGCGCGCGCCAACGGCGTCAGCGAGGAGAACGTGGTGCTCGGCTGCGGTTCGAGCGAGACGCTGCGGATGTGCGTCGAGGCGTTCGTGAACACGGCGCAGCATCTCGTGACGGCGGCGCCGACGTTCGAGTTGCCGCAGAATTTCGCGCGCACCATGGGACGTCCCGTCGTCTCGGTGCCGGTGGACGACACGCTGCGACTCGACCTCGGTCAGATGGTCGCCAAGGCAGGCGGGGCGGGGCTCGTCTTCTTCTGCAACCCGAACAACCCCACGGCGACGGTGCACGGCGACGCCGCCGTGCGCGAGTTCGTGGCGCGCGTGCGCCGCGACTCGCCGGCGACGTACATCCTCATTGACGAGGCGTACCACGAGTACGTGGACGATCCGTCGTACAAGACCGCCATTCCGCTGGCACTGGCCGATCCCAACGTGATCGTCACCCGCACCTTCTCCAAGGTGTTCGGCATGGCCGGCCTGCGCGCCGGGTACGCCATCGTGCATCGCGACACCGCCCGCCGGCTGCAGGGGTGGCGGCTCGGCTCTGGCGTCAACGTGCTCGCGCTCGCCGCGGCCGCGGTGATGGTCAATGACAAGGAGCACATTGCGCTCGAGCAGCGGCGCAACCGCGAGGCCAAGGCCTTCACGCGCGCCTTCTTCGAGAAGGCGGGCTACGCGGTGGGCGCCAGCGAGGCGAACTTCCTCATGATCGACCTGCGGCGCGACCTGCGCCCCGTGCGTGAGGCCTGCCGGCGCGAAGGGATTGCCGTCGGCCGGCCGTTCCCGCCGCTCACGACGCACCTGCGCATCTCGATTGGGACGATGGAGGAGATGCGGCAGGCGACTGAGGTGCTGAGGCGGGTGCTGGCGTAACGAAGATTCTGGACTTGGACTCAGGATTGCGATTGAGGACATCGATCGCGGATCTCGATTGGCGATCGCTCATCGCCGTCCTTCATCGCAATCCCGAATCGCGATCCTGAGTCCATATCACCAATCGCAGTTGTGCCAATCTGTCTTGCCACGGTAGATTACAAGTGCTTCAGGCCCCGGTGGTCGCGGGCCCGCCAACTCCGCCAGGGCCGAAAGGCAGCAACGGTACGTGGTGTCTCACGTCGCATCGTCAGGCCTGAAGCACTCTCGCGGGGTCGCACCGATTGGTGGGGCCCCGCGAGTCTTTCTGCTGATTCAGGATTTGGATTCAGAATTCCGATTCAGGATCTCGATTCAGGACTTCGATTGGCGATCGCCAATCGCAATCCGCAGTCGAGATCCTGAATCGTCATCCTGAGTCCAGATCCTAAGTCGTCCTTTCCGACCATGCTCTCGCCGCCGCGAACGCCTCGGCCACGGCACGGCGGTCATGTCGCTCCACTGCGCCGCGCAACGCACCGAGCTGCGCGAGGCAGGTCTCCAGCGCGTCGAGCACCGGCACCGCATTGTCGTCCAGGATGGCTGCCCACATCTCGACCGATGAGGCCGCCATGCGCGTCATCTCCTTTCCGCCGGTGCCGAGCCGGCGCCGCTCGATCGCCCGCGAGGCAAGCGTGCCGGCGAGTGCCAGCGAGAGCAGTTGCGGCAGGTGGCTGCTGAGCGCCATCTCGGCGTCGTGCATCGCGGCGTCGTGCTCCACGGGCTTCGCACCCACCGCGCGCCAGAGCGCCTGGGCGCGCTTCCACACCGCCGCACTGGTGGCGGGGGCACGACAGAGGTCCACGCGTGCGCCTTCAAAAAGTCCCCTCCGCGAGGCGTGCCATCCCGCCTGGTGGTCGCCGGCCATGGGATGACTGCCCACGAACCGCGCCGCCAACCCGAGCGCCGACGCACGCTGCACGATGCGGCGCTTGGTGCTGCCGACGTCGGTGATGAGTGCGGCATGCTGCACGTGCGGGGCGGCCCGCTCCAACAGCGTCAGCGCCTCGTCCACGGGCACGGCGAGCACGACCGTCCGGGCCGCCTCCAGTGCGCGCAGCTTCGTGTCCACGATCCTCGAGATCACCCCCGTGCGAAACGCGTGCCGCGTCGCCGCGGCGTCCACGTCGAACCCCCAGACGATGGCTCCGCGCGCCGACAGGTCCCGCGCCAGCGAGCCTCCGACGAGGCCCAGGCCGAGGATCGCCACCGGTCCGTTGATGCTCACGGCGCCTCGTCCTGCTGTGCGCGGCGGCACATCGCCACCACGGGCCAGAAGATGTCGCGCACCGATTCCTCGTGGAGACCCACGCGCCGCGCGTGCCGCGCGACGGCGGCGACCACCTGGGCCTCGCGCCGCGTGTCGAGCGTGGCGAGCCCGGCCGAGCGTTTCTCGGCGCCGATGCGGCGCGCGATCTCGACGCGCCGCGCCAGAAGCGCCACGAACTCCGCGTCGAGCGCGCCCAGTTCCTCGCGGAGCGCAGCCAGCGCCGGTGTCTGTTTCATGGCGGGAGTCATCAGGCCACCCTCGTCGCGCGCGTCGCCGGGGTCAGCGTGCGGCCGGCTGCCTCGGCAAAGAGCGCGAGCGAGCGCATCATCTCGCCGAATGCGTCAAGGGTAAGCGACTGCTCGCCGTCGGACATCGCCTCGCCCGGGCGAGGATGGACCTCCACGATAAGGCCGTCCGCTCCCGCGGCGATCGCGGCACATGCGAGCGGCGCCACGAGATCGGCGCGGCCTGCGGCGTGGCTGGGATCCACGATCACCGGCAGGTGCGTTTCGCGCTTCAGCACCGGGATGGCCGCGATGTCGAGCGTGTTGCGCGTCGCCGTCTCGTACGTGCGGATGCCGCGCTCGCACAGTACCACGAGTTCATTGCCGCGCGACATGATGTGCTCGGCGGCGAGCAGCAGCTCGGTGATGGTCCCGGCGAGCCCGCGCTTGAGCAGTACCGGGCGCCGCACGCGGCCGACTTCGGCGAGCAGGGCGTAGTTCTGCATGTTGCGCGCGCCGATCTGCAGCATGTCGGCGTGTTCGGCCACCAGCTCGACGTGCCTCGGGTCCATGACTTCGGTCACCACCGGGAGGCCGGTGGCGGCGCGCGCGTCGGCGAGCAGGGCGAGTCCCTGCGCGCCGAGCCCTTGGAAGGCCCACGGTGACGTGCGCGGCTTGAACGCGCCGCCGCGCAGCATCGTCGCCCCGTGTTCACGAACGCCGCGCGCCGTTTCGAGGAGCATCGCCGCGTTCTCCACGGAACAGGGCCCTGCCGCCACGACTACCTGCCGTCCGCCCAGCGCTGTGCCGGCCGCGTCGCCGAGCGGCACCAGCGTTGGCGCAGCGCGGAACCCGCGCGAGGCCAGCCGGTACGGCGTCCGCACGGGGACCACCGAGGCCACGCCCGGCCAGCGGCGCACCGCGCCGGCGTCGAGGAGTGAGGTGTCGCCGATGCACCCCACCACCACGCGGTCCGTGCCGTGCGAGACGTGCGTGCGCACCCCGTGCTCCTCGAGATGCTCGCGCAGCGCATCGAGCGTGGACTGGGGGATGCCTGCTTCGGTGATGATGATCACGGGGCCTCCGGTGGCCAGACGAAAAAGGCCCGTGGACATGTCCACGGGCCTGTAACGTGCGATGGGTTGGTGTCAGCTATGCGCGAACGCCTGCCCCCGCGGCCCGTGTTGAGCAGCGAAAGTAGGAATAAAAGTAGACACGCACGTTCAGCATGATTGGAAAAACTAAACGTCCTGTGGCCGCCGCGTCAAGTGGAGGGCTGCGCCTCGTAGGGCGGTACGCCTCGTCCGGAACGCGCGCGAACGGCTACCGCGCGCTGTGCCGGAAGCTCGGCCATCTACCATCTACCATCTGCCGTCTTCCGTCTCCCGTCTCCCGTCTGCAGTTTTAGCCCATGTTCCTCGCCCTCGCCCGCAAATACCGCCCAAAGTCCTTCGCGGCAGTCGCCGTGCAGTCGCACGTGGCGGGGACGCTCAAGGGCGCCATTGCCCGCGGCCGCGTGGCGCACGGCTACCTGCTCTGCGGCCCGCGCGGCACCGGCAAGACGACGCTCGCGCGCGTGCTCGCCATGGCGCTCAACTGCGAGCACAAGCGCGACGACGGCGAACCGTGCGGCGCGTGCCCGAGCTGCACGCGCATCTGGAGCGGGAGCGCGTCGCTCGACGTGGTGGAGATCGATGCCGCGTCGAACCGTGGCGTGGATGACGCCCGCGACCTGCGCGAACGGGCCCAGTACGCCCCCACGGGCGACGACCGCTACAAGGTCTACATCGTGGACGAAGCGCACATGCTCACGCGCGAGGCGTGGAACGCGCTCCTGAAGGTGCTGGAGGAGCCGCCGCCCCGCGTCGTCTTCGTCTTCGCGACCACCGAGCCGCAGAAGATCGCGCAGGCCGCCGCGCCCGTGCTCAGCCGCCTCCAGCGGTTCGACCTCAAGCGCATCGGGCCGGCCGACGTACGCGAGCGACTGGCCGCGGTCCTCGCCGAGGAACAGGTGGAGGCGGAACCGGAAGCGCTGGCGATGCTGTCGCGTGCCGCCGACGGCTCCATGCGCGACGCGCTCTCGCTCACCGACCAGGTGCTGTCGTGGGGAGGCGGGCCCCTGACGCCGCAGCGCGTGCGCGACGCGTTGGGCCTGGTGCCCGAGGACGAAACGCTCGCGCTCTTCGACCTGGTGCTCGACCGCAAGGCGGGCGACGTCTTCGCCGTCGTGGGCCGGCTCGCCGACCACGGCATCGACTTCAACGTGCTGCTCGCGGACTTCAGCGACCTCCTGCGCGCGCAGCTCGCGCTCGCGCTCGGCGGCACGCCGCCCGAGATCAGCGATCGCCTGCGCCACGAACTCGCCGCACGCGCCCCGCGGGTCAACTCGGCCGATCTGGTCCGCATGCTCGTCATGCTCGTGGAACTCGAGCCGCACTTCCGGCGCTCGGCGCAGCAGCAGCTGCTGTTCGAGACGCTCCTCGTGCGTTTCGCCCTTCTCGACCGCACCGTTGACCTGGAGTCGGTGCTCCGGGGCGTGATGGGCGCGCCGCAGGGAGGACCGGCGGGCGGCAGCGCTGCGCCGACGCGGGCGGAGCCTGCACGCGCCGCGCCGTCGGTGCGCGAAGCCGATGTGCGCACGGCCGCACCCCGCCTGCGCGACAGCGCCGAACTGCCCCCCGTGGTTCCCGCGTCGGCGCCCGCGGTTGGACGGCAGGCTCCGCGCCCGCCGGCGCCGGTGGCGGCGGACGTAGCCACGCCCGCCGCGACCATGCCTGCCGAGATCAACCGCCTCGCCGAGTTCTGGGATGAGGTCGTGGACGTCGTGCGTCGCGGCGGGCGCGGCACGCTCGCCTCGATGCTCGATCACGCCACGCCGCAGGCGGTGTCCGGGACCGGCACGGTGACACTCGCCGTGGATACCGAGGTGCACGGCGACGCCATCGCGCAGGCGGCGGAGCACGTGCTCGCCGCCCTTCGCACACGCTTCACGGGCGTCGAACGAATCGTGGTCAAGGCCCAGCAGTCCGCCCCGATGGAACGGCTGACCGAAGAGAGCGTGATGCACGGCCGCGTGACCCAGCTGCGCAAGCGCGACCCGGTCCTCGACGCCGCCATCGACGCACTCGACCTTCGCTTGCTGCCGTAGGCGCGTATGGATCTCAAGAATCTCATGGCGCAGGCCCAGCAGATGCAGCAGCGTGCGCAGCAGGTGGAGGAGGCGCTGCTCAAGCTCTCGGTCACCGGATCGGCTGGCGGCGGCATGGTAACCGTCGAGGTGGACGGCAAGGGAAACGTGAAGAAGGTCCGGCTCGAACCC
>PNKL01000038.1 GCA_013822425.1 Gemmatimonas sp. | reverse complement strand
GAACCCGGCGGGCCGGAACTCGGGTAGGAATTGCAACGGGGCGCTGGTCATTCGTTGCGCGCCGTTCATCCCACCACGAGTCTTCGGTCGCGCTGGAGCGCCTTCATGAAGTCCTTCGTCGTCCTATCGCTGATCGCCGTCACCGCCGTGCCCCTCTCCGCGCAGTTCACCACCCACGAGGGAACATCCCTGCCAAGATCGGTCGCCCTCGGTGGCGCGCTGCACTACGGCGCGCCGCAGGGCGAGTTCGCCAGCAACGTCAACGCCGCCTTCGGCCTGAACGGCTATGCCGGCTGGCAGTTGGGCAACTCGCCGTTCCTGGTGCGGGCGGACCTCGGCTTCGAGATCTATGGCTCGCGGACCCGCCGCGTCCCGCTGGGTGGTGGTCCGCTGGGCCTGATCCGCGTGGACGTCAACACGACCAACAACATCTTCAACGGCGGCATCGGTCTGCAGGCCGGCATGCCGGGCCGTGGCGTCCGCCCGTACGTCGGCGGTTCCATGGGGTTTGCGTCGTTCGTGACGTCGTCGAGGGTCGCAGGGTCGAACCAGTCTTCGGGCAACGCCTTTGCGTCGTCCAACAACTACAGCGACGGCACCTTCGCCAAGACGCTCTACGGCGGGTTCTACATCCCGGTCGGTTCCAAGGGCGGCGCCATCGACATCGGGGCGCGCTACCATTTCAACGGCGAGGCGCGCTACCTGACGGACGACGACATCTCGTTCGACCAGAACGACAACCCGGTGCTCTCGCCGCGCTTCTCGCGCGCTGACCTGCTCACCATCCAGGTCGGGTTCTCGTTCAAGCGGCGGTAGCGAGGGGCTGCCGCCGCCGCGTCACGCCTTCGGTATGCCGTGGCTGCCGGTGTTCCGCAGGGCGATCAGCGCGCGCGCGCGCCGCATGGCGGCGTCGAGGTCGGGGACGAGGTTGTCGTCCCCGATCTCGTCCAGCAGGTCGCTCTTGCCGAGGGCGATCATCGGTTGCGAGTGGACCCCGCTCAGGATCAGCGCCGAGTTGTCGCGCCGCCCCTTCTTCACCAGGTCGCGAATGACGCCAAGGCCAGTGGCGTCGAGCACGTTCACGCGCGCGACGTGGAGGACGAGCACCTTGGGCGTGCGCTCGATCTCGGCCATCGTGTCGCGGAACTTCTCCGCGGCGCCAAAGAAGAACGGCCCGTCGATCTCGTAGATCATCACGCCGGCCGGCAGGTCGAGCGTGCGCAGCACACGGTCGTCGTCGTCGTCGGTCATCGAGCGCACCGTCGTCGCCTCACCCATCTGGCGGATGAACAGGAACGATGCGAGCACCATCCCCACGCCGAGCGCGACGGTGAGGTCCACGAAGACCGTCAGGAAGAAGGTCGTGAGCAGCACCGCCACGTCGCCGCGTGGCGCGCTGAGCAGGCCGCGGAAGGTGCGCCACTCGCTCATGTTGTACGCCACCACCATCAGGATGCCGGCCAGTGTCGGCATGGGGATGAGCGCTGCCCAGCGCCCCGCGAACAGCGTGATCAGCAGCAGCGTGACGGCGTGCACGATGCCCGCCACGGGAGTGCGCCCGCCGGCGCGGATGTTGGTGGCGGTGCGGGCGATGGCGCCGGTGGCGGGAATGCCGCCGAAGAACGGCGTCACCACGTTGGCCACGCCCTGCGCGATGAGCTCCATGTTGGAGCGGTGCCGGCTGCCGATCATGCCATCGGCCACCACGGCCGACAGCAGTGACTCGATGCCGCCCAGCGCGGCGATGGTGAAGGCGGCGCCCACGAGCTGCAGCATCGTGTGCACCGTCACCGTCGGGAAGTGCGGAACGGGGAAGGAAGCGTCAATGGCGCCAAAGCTGCTGCCGATCGTGGCGACGTCGAGCGGGATGAGATGCGCGGCCGCTGTCGTCAGCACCAGCGCCACGAAGGGCGAGGGCACGCGCGTCGTGACCCGGTGCGCGGTCTGCACGATCACCACGGTCACGACGGCCAGCAGCAGCGCGTTGATGTCCGCGGTGCTCGCGTGCTCGGCCAGCGCCTCGATCTTCAGCACGAACTCGGCCGGCACCCTGGCGAGCGCGAGTCCAAGGAAATCGCGCACCTGCCCACTGGCGATGACAACCGCGATGCCGCTCGTGAAGCCCACCGTGACCGGGTGCGGGATGTACTTGATGACGCCACCCATCTTGGCGAGGCCGAGCACAATCAGGATGATGCCCGCCATGATCGTGGCAACGGTGAGCCCGCCAAGCCCGTGCTGCTGCATGATGCCGTACACGATCACGATGAAGGCACCGGTGGGCCCGCCGATCTGCACCCGCGAGCCGCCAAGGGCCGAAATCAGGAAGCCGGCGATGATGGCCGTGTACAGGCCGGCCTGCGGGCCGACGCCGCTGGCGATGGCGAAGGCGATGGCCAGCGGAAGGGCGACGATGCCGACGATCACGCCGGCGGCCAGGTCCTTCGTGAACTGGGCGCGGTCGTAGCCGCGCAGCGTGGTGACGAGCTTCGGCAGCAGCATCAGTCGTCGCCGCGATATCGCCGGTCGCGCTTCTTCTTGCCCGAGCGCTTTTTCGCCGTGAGACGGCGCTCAACCGAGGCACGGGTCGGCCGCGTCTTCTTGCGGGCGCGGGGCACCACGAGCGCGCGGCGCACGAGCGCGGCGAGCCGATCCTCAGCCAACTGACGGTTCTGTCGCTGGCTTCTCGTGTCGCTGGCAACGACGCGCAGCGTGCCGTCGGCGTCGAGCCGTGACGCCAGGACCTGCAGCACCCGCCCCTTCGCCGCATCGCTCAGCGCCGTGCTCGATGGCACGTTCCAGGTCAGCTCGATCCGCGTGGACGACGTGTTGACGTGCTGTCCCCCGGGCCCCCCCGCGCGCGTGGCGCGCACGTCGAGCTCGGCGCGCGGGATCGCGACGCTGGCGTTGACCTTCAGCGGGTCTTCAGGCGCCACGGTGGCTGGTTGAGGCGTTTCGGGGCAATGAAGATGGCTGCAACCATACCAATCTAACGGTGGCGGCGTTGGCGATGTCCTTGCATAATGCGTCAAAAGAGCCCATCCTGATGTCCTTGCATCCTGCAAGAGTCCCTGCCTGGAGACTGATGCGAGCGCATTTCTTCCAAAGTGCCGACGTTCGGGCCCTCGGACTGCTCGATTCCCGCCGCGCGGTCCGCTGGCTTTACATCGCGCGGTTCACGGTGGCTACCTCCATCTACGTGGCGGCCATCCGCGTCTGGCAGATCACCGACCCGGAAAACACGCTTGTCGCGTCGCTGGCCTTCGCGCTCACGATGATCGTGACGGTCCCCTCGGCCATCTGGACCGAGGTGCAGCGCAGGCGGCCGACGATCGCCTTCCTGTATGGGCAGTTCATCTTCGACCTGGCGGTCGTCACGTCGGTCGTTCACGTCACCGGCGGTGCCGCCTCCGGCTTCGCGGCGCTCTACATTCTCGTCAACGCCGCCGCGGCGCTCCAGCTGCCGACGCGCGGCGCCCTGCTCGTGGCGGGGCTTGGCAGCATGTTCTACGTGGCCGACATCATCGTCGTCGGCGCCGGGCCGCTCTCGCTGGCGCTGACGTTGCAGCTGCTGGTCTTTGTCGGCGTGGCGTTCGGCACCAGTTCCATCGCCGCCCGGCTGCGCGAACGAGGGCAGGGAACCGAGCGCCTGGAGGCCGAGCTGGCCAGCGCGCGCCTGCGTGCCGCCGACATTCTCGCCAACATCCGCAGCGCCATTGTCACCGTGGACGAGTTTGGCGTGCTGCAGTACGCCAACCCCATGGCCGGCGACCTGCTCGGCCTGCCGTTGGACACGGTCCTCGGCCGCCCCATCATGGCCGAGCTTCGCGATGTTGCCCCGGTCGTCGGCAACGCCCTCGACCATGCCTTGCGCGAAAACGTCCACCTGAGCAGAGCAGAGGGCTTCCTCACCCGTGGAGGGAGTGTCTTTCCCGTCGGTGTCACCACGACGTCGGACGCGGGTGATGGACAGCACGTGCCGCGTTCCGCCACCGCGATCTTCCAGGACATCAGCGACCAGAAGCGGCTGGAGCAGCTGAATCTTCGCGCGCAGCGGCTCGAGGCGGTGGCGGAGCTCTCGGCCTCGCTGGCCCACGAGATCCGCAACCCGCTCGCCTCGATCCAGAGTGCGGTGGAGCAGATGTCGCGCCGGCCGGCGGCCACCGACGACGAGCGCACGCTCGGCAACCTCATCGTGCGCGAGTCGGGCCGCCTGTCGCGCGTGCTCACGGAGTTTCTCGACTTTGCCCGCGTGCGCGTCACGCGCATGGAGCCGGTCGATCTCGGCCAGATCGCGCGTGGCGCCGCGACGCTCGCGCTCGCGCACCCCAACCGGGCCGCGGACGTACGCGTGGATGTGCTGGTGGAGGGCGGGATTCTGCCGTTCGTCGGCGACGAGGACCTGCTGCACCGCGCGCTGTTCAATCTCGTGCTCAATGCGCTGCAGGCATCCCCGGCCGGCGGTACGGTGCATGTCTCGGCGCGCGTCGTGGAGCGCGTCCACTTGCCGTCGGGGGTCTCGTTCGATTCCGGCGCCTTCGAGATCGCCGTCGCCGACGCGGGTCCGGGCATTGATCCGGAGATCGCGGAACGGTTGTTCGAACCCTTCAGCACCACCAAGCAGGGAGGCTCCGGGCTGGGCCTCGCGGTGACGCACCGCGCCATCGAGGCCCACCGCGGCTACGTGCTCGTCGATTCCGACGGCGCCGGCACGCGCTTCACCGTCCTGCTCCCGCGCACTTCCCCAACGTCCGGAGCCACCGCGTGAACGATCACATCCGGCCAACGGTGCTCGTCGTCGACGACGAGACCGGCATACTGGAGACGCTCGAGATCCTGCTGCGGAGCGAGGGTTTTGCCCCACAGGTGGCGCACGGCGGCCGCGCCGGCCTCGAGGCCCTCGAGCGCGGCGCGCACGACATCGTGCTGACCGACGTGCGCATGCCGCAAGTGACGGGGGTCGAGATTCTCGCCGCGGCGCGCCGCAAGGACAAGGATGTCCCCGTCATCCTGATGACGGCGCAGGCAACGCTGCAAACCGCGGTGCAGGCCGTGAACGAGGGCGCGTTCTACTACATCCAGAAGCCGTTCCGCAACGACGAACTCGTGGCCATCCTCCGCCGCGCCGCCGAGCACCGCCACCTGCGCGTCGAGAACACGACGCTCAAGAAGGAGATTCGCCGCCGCGACCGCGCCACCGAGGGCGCGCCGATCGGCGCCAGCAAGAAGTGGCTCGAGGTGATGCGAATGGCCGAGGCGGTGGCCGGCACGGAATCGACGGTGCTGATCACCGGCGAATCCGGGACGGGCAAGGAAGTGGTGGCCCGCTACCTGCACGACTTGTCGACGCGCGCGGACGGTCCGTTTCTCTCCATCAATTGCGGGGCACTGCCCGAGGGCCTGCTCGAGAGCGAGCTGTTCGGCCACGTGAAGGGATCGTTCACCGGGGCGGTCAAGGACAAGTCGGGCCTCTTCACCGCCGCGGCCGGCGGCACCTTCTTCCTCGACGAGATCGGCGAGACGACGCAGGCGACGCAGGTGAAGCTGCTGCGCGTGCTGCAGCAGCGCGAGATCATTCCCGTGGGCGCCACCGATGCGGAACCGATTGACGTGCGCATCATCGCGGCCACCAACCGCGATCTCGAGGACGAGATCAAGCGCGGTGCGTTCCGCCGCGACCTGTTCTACCGGCTCAACGTCATCGCCATTCACCTGCCGCCGCTGCGCGAGCGCCGCGACGACATTCCGCTGCTCGCCGAGGCCTTCCTGCAGGCGGCCGCGGCGCAGCGAGGCGAACCGGCCAAGCGCCTCAGCGAGGAGGCGCTGGAGATGCTCGGCGAGTACGCATGGCCCGGCAACGTGCGCGAGCTGGAGAACGCGCTCGAGCGCGCGGTGATCCTGTGCTCGGGGCCGGTGATCGGCGTGACGGCCCTGCCCGAGCGGCTCGCCGAACGCCGCGCCGAGCCGCTGATGGCGGAGCGCCCCACGCCGAATCCGACGCTCGACACGATCGAACGCGCGTACATCCTCTGGGTGCTGCAGAGCGAGCAGGGGAACAAGACGCGCGCCGCCGAGGCGCTTGGCATCGATCCCTCCACGCTGCACCGCAAGCTCGCCCGGTACGGGGTGGACGCGTGAGGGTCGCCGCGCCGGTGGCGCCCGGCTGGCGGAGTCCGCGCATTCTGGCTCTCGTGACCGGGCTGGTGGTGCTCGGCATTGCCATCGCGAACATTTCGCCGGATCCCATCGGGGTCTTCGTGGATGACGGCATCTACCTGCTGGTCGCCAAGGCCATCGCTGCGGGCGAGGGCTATCGGTACACGTTCCTCCCGGAGGCACCGGCGGCGATCCACTATCCACCGGTCTTTCCGCTCGTCCTCGCCGCGATGCTGAAGATCAGTCCCGCATTTCCGGACAATGTGGCGGCACTGAAGTTCGTGAATCCGGTTTGTCTTGCGATCGGTGCCGTCGGTGCGGTGCGGCTGGGTACGAATGTGCTGCGCCTGGACGCCGCCGCGACGGCGGTGGTCGTTGCAATCTGTGCCGTGATCGCGCCGGTGTTGATGCTCACCAACGCCTTGATGTCTGAGCCGTTGTTCTTCGCGTTGCTCGTCTGGTCGCTCGTGGCGGTCGAGGATGCTGTCGCACGCGGCGGTGTGCGGCGGGCGGTTGTGGCCGGCGTCCTCTGCGCGTTGCTGGCGCTCGTTCGTACAATCGGTGGCGTGCTGGTCCCCGCTGCGCTGCTCGCGCTCTGGTGGCGTTCCCGTCGGAGTGAAGCGGCGTGGCTCGCGGTGACGTCGGGGCTGTTTCTGGCCCCGTGGCAGTTGTGGGTCTGGTCGGAGTCGCGTGATTTTCCAGCGGAACTGCAGGGGTCATACGGTCCCTACCTGGCGTGGCTGGTCGATGCGTATCGACGAGAGCCGGCGCTGCTTGGGCAGGTCGTCGAGCGCAATGTCACGGCACTCTGGCATACCCTGGGCTTCTTCTTTGCGCCACGACTACCCGGCGTGCTGAAGCACGCCGCCGCCGCTGTGTTCGTGGCGGCGTTCGCGTGCGGCCTCGTGGCGGTGTGGCGTCGAGCCGCGTCGATGACGGGCTTTGTGCTCCTGTACTTGGTCGTTGTGCTCGTTTGGCCGTACTCACCCGCTCGGTTCCTTGGTGCCGTCTGGCCGGTGGTCGGCCTCGTTCTTCTGGCGTCGACGCAGACTCTGCATGCCGTGAGCAGTCGTTTTCGGGTCCGCGGAATCGGCGTTCCCGCACTCCTGGTGGGCGTCCTGTTTGTCGGGCACGGCACCTATGCCCTGCGCGGTCTCGGCAAGGGTTGGGCGGGCTCGGCGCAGCGAACGATGACCAACCTCCTCTGGCCGGAAGTTGCCTGGTCCGCTCGCCATGTGGGGGCGCGTGACCTCGTGGCGAGCGATGCGAATGTGATGATCTCCCTCTACACAGGCCTGCCTGCGGTGCCTGTGTCCATGCTGACACCGGCTCAGTATGTGACGGAGAAATCGGTGCCCGTCATGGCGGAGGAGCTGGGCGCGCTGTACCGTCGCTATCGTCCGACGTTGCTGCTGCTGGTGCGGGAAGCGCCAGAGCTCGACGCCATTGCGGAGTTCGCCCGGCAGCCGAACGCTCCTGAAGTCGTACGCATCGGGCTCATTCCGGGCGGCGGCACCGCCTTCGCGTTGCGCGAGCGTCGGTGAGCGCCCGCGATGAGGCCCTGGATCGCCGTACTGCGCTCGCCACCGCGGCGATCGCCGTGCTGCTGGGCTTCTTCGCCATGAATGACGTCCCGATCGGCATCTTCCAGGACGACGGGCACTATGCCATCCTCGCGCGCGCCATCGCGAGCGGCGACGGGTATCGCTACACGAACCTTCCGGGTTCCCCTGCCGCCACGCATTTCCCGCCCGGCTATCCGCTGCTCCTCGCTCTCCTGTGGCGCGTGGTGCCGCAGTTCCCGGCAAACGTCGCGCTCCTCAAGCTGATCAACGTTGCGCTCCTGCCGCTCGCCGCACTCGCCGTACGCGAGCTCGCGCGGCGCGCCGGCGGACTCTCCGTGGTCGTGTCGTCGGTGGTCGCCGTGATCAGCGTCGCCACCGTGCCGGTGCTGTTCCTGAACGGATTGCTCTTTTCAGAGACGGCGTTCATCATCGCGCTCTGCGGCGTGCTCATCATGGCAGACCGGTTCGTGGCGCGTTCCGACGCGACGACGTGGCGCGCCGCGGCGCTCCTCGGCCTCACCATCGGCGCGCTCGCGCTGCTGCGCACGGTCGGGGTGACGCTGCTGCCGGCCGTGCTCGCCATTCTGCTCTGGCGCCGTCGCTGGCGTGACGCTGCCGTCGTCCTTGCCGGCGCACTGGTCTTCCTGCTGCCCTGGCAGTTGTGGACGTCGGCGCACGGGCGTGAGGTGCCCTTCGCCATCGCCGGCGGCTACGGCGCATACGGCCCATGGATCGCCGACGCGTGGCGCGCTGGCGGGGCGAGCTTCGCACTCGACGTGGCCGCCGAGAACGTGAAGGGCATGCGACTGCTGCTGATGCTCTTCGGGCTCTTCCAGGCCCCGGCCGTCGTGCAGGGCGCGGCGGTCGCCACGCTCCTCGTCCTGGCGGGCGCCGGCGCCTGGCGCTGCTGGCCGCGCGCGAGCGTCACGGTGCTCGTCTTCATTCCATATGGGCTGCTGCTGCTGTTGTGGCCGTTCCCGCCCGACCGCTTTCTCTGGCCGCTCTGGCCGACCGTGCTGATCTTCCTGGTCGTGGGTGTCGCGCACCTCGGCGCTCCGACCTCGCAGCCGGCCGTGCGCACCACCGCGCGACTGGCCGCCGTGCTGCTCGCGGCAGGCTTCGTCACCTGGCACGCAGGCAGCTGGCGAAACCGAAGCTGGGAGTCGATCGAGCAGTCGAACGCCCGCATCGGCATCGCCGCGGCGAGCGTCGCGGCGGCGTTGCCGCTTGACGGGCTTGTAGCGTCTGACCGAGACGCGATGGTCCACCTCTACACCGGGCGGCTCGTCGTGCCGCTGCTCGCGCTCACGGCGGAGCAGCACGTACGCCGCCGCTCCGACGCCGAGGTCGCCGCGCAGCTTGCGGGCGTGCTCGACGCCTATCATCCGCGCTGGGTGGTGGTCGGCGAGCGCGAATCGCTGCGCGCCGCCGTTCAGCTCGCCCGCAGCGGCCGCCTGAAGCTCCGGGGGGCAGACCCGTCCAACGTGCTGGTGTATGATGTAGTGCGGTAGCGCTCCGGCCTCCTCAATCCGTCTTCTCCGTCCGCCGCTCCTCATGCAACCCACCCCCACGCAGTTCGCCGCCATCCCGCGCATGCGCGGCCGCACGCCCATCAACGAGGGCGATCTCGTGCTGTCGGTGCTGGTGCCGGTCTACAACGAGGTGGCGACCATCGAGCTCATCCTCGACCAGGTCCACGCCGTGAAGATCCGGAAGCAGGTGATCTGCGTGGATGACCAGTCCACGGACGGCACGTGGCAGAAGCTCGAGACCCTGAAGGCGGCCGGGCGCATTGAGGTGCTGCTGCGGCACGACGTCAATCGCGGCAAGGGCGCCGCCATTCGCACGGCACTGGCCGCGAGCACCGGGAACGTGGTCATCGTGCAGGACGCCGACCTCGAGTACGACCCGGCCGACTGGCCGACGCTCCTCGAGCCGATCGTGGACGGGCGCGCCGACGCCGTCTTCGGGTCGCGCTTCCTGAGCGGCCCGCACCGCGTGCTCTACTACTGGCACTCGGTGGGCAACTGGCTGCTCACGCTGCTCAGCAACATGGCCACCAACCTGAACCTCACCGACATGGAGACGTGCTACAAGGCGATCCGCGGTGACCTGGCGCGTTCGCTTCACCTGACGAGCGACCGGTTCGGGTTCGAGCCGGAGGTGACGGCGCGCCTGGCGCGCGCCAACGTCCGCATCTTCGAAGTGCCCATCAGCTACTCGGGCCGCACGTATGCCGAGGGCAAGAAGATCGGTTGGCGCGACGGGGTGGCGGCCTTCTGGCATATCGTGCGCTTCAACTTCCTCACGTGACGGCATCCACCGCCGGCGCCACGCCGGCCGACGCCGGGCCCTCGGGATTCGCGCCGCCGCGCGCGGCGCCCCTGCCCGATCCGCGCTGGGGCGTGCTGGCGCTGGCCGTCGCGCTGCTCGCCCTCGCCGCGTCGGTGACGAGCCTGCGCAACGGCTTCACGTACGACGACCGGTGGATCATCGCCGAGAACGGCCGCGTGCACGAGCTGCGCGCGCTGTGGCGTTATTTCGAGGAATCGTACTGGCCGATGAAGAACGGGGCAGGGCTCTATCGCCCGCTCGTGATCATCGCCTACGCCGTGCAGTGGGCGCTTGGCGCCGGCTCGCCGTTCGTCTTCCATCTCGTGAACGTCCTGCTCGCCGCCATGTGCGCCGTGGCGGTGTTCTGGGTCCTCGGCTTCCTCGTGCCGACGCGCGTCGCCTGGCTCGCTGCCGCGCTCTTTGCGGTGCACCCGGTGCACGTGGAGGCGGTGGCCAACGTCGTCGGGCAGGCCGAGTTGTGGGCCGCGCTCGTCCTGCTCACGGCGGTCGGACTGTACCTGCGCGACCGACGCGACGGGCCGCTGCGGCGGCAGACCGGCGTTGCCATCGTTGCGCTGTTCCTGGTCGGCATCTTCACGAAGGAACACGTCATCGTGCTGCCGGCGCTGCTCCTCGCGGCCGAACTGCTGCTGTATCGTGACGCGCCCATGATGCATCGCGTGCGCCGGCTGCGGCTGCTGCTGTGGCCGCTCGTCGCCGTCGCCGCGGTCTTCCTGGTGATCCGCGTGCAGGTGCTCGGCGCCGTGGGCGGCGACGTGTCCCACCCGTCGCTGCTGCACAAGGGCATGCTCGAGCGCGTGTTCATCATGCTGAACGTGGTACCCGAGTACGGGCGCCTGATGCTCGCGCCGGTCCGCCTGTATGCCGACTACTCGCCGCGCCAGCTGGAGGTCTTTGCTTCGCCGCATCCGACGCACCTCGCGGGCATCCTGCTGCTCGTGAGCGTGGCAGCGCTGTTCGTGCTCGCGGTGCGGCGCGCGCCGGTGGTGGCGTTCGGCATCGCGTGGTTTGCGCTCGCGGTGGCGCCGGTCAGCAACGTGCTGCTCGCCACGGGCATTCTGCTGGCGGAGCGGACGCTGTACCTGCCCAGCGTCGGCGCGATGCTTGTCGTCGCGGTCGGCCTCGACGCGCTGCGTTCGCGGCTGCGCGCCGCGCGATCGCCGCTGCGGCCGCTGGTACCCGTCGGGTGCGCCGCCGCGCTCGCCTTTGGCGTGGTACGGAGTTCGGATCGCAACGCCTTCTGGCACGACACCGACTCGGCGTTCGAGATCATGGCAGAGGAGTCGCCGCTCAATTTCAAGGCGCACTACGCGCTCGGCGGGCAGTATTTCCTGCGCAACCGCTTCCGCGAGGGCGAGCTCGAATGGCGCACGGCCATCGCGCTCATGCCCGGCTACCATGCGGTCTACATGGACCTCGCGCACCGGTACCGTCAGGCGCGCCTGTGCGAAGCGGCTATCCCGATGTACCGAAAGGCGCTGGAGATGGAGCCCGAGCTTGGCCTCGCGACCGTCTCGATCGCGGCCTGCCAGCTCGAACTGGCGCAGTGGCGCCGGGCGCGCACTACGGCGCGGGTGGCCATCGCGGACGGGCTGTACAAGCGGGCGTTCCGATACATCGTGGAGCGGGCGGACAGCGCACTAGTCGCCAACGACAGCATCGACCCGACAATCGCCCCGAAATGGCTCGTACAGCGCCAGCCCTCAACCCGATAGCCTCGGGCTCGTGTACGCCGTGCAGTAGTAGACAGAAATTATACACCTGCACAGATATTTAACATTTGAGCCAAATCGGGTCTTGGCGATCTGCCGAATTGTGTGGCAATCCGCGCCAGACAACGAGGACACGTGATCTTGATGACTACGTGCAACCTATTGGCACGTCAGGTGTTATAGTTTGTTCTGGACCGTGGCAAGGCAATTGCTGCTGTTACACCCTGCGAATCTGTGAGTCCATCACCTGCGCCGATCAGGGCGCCGATTTCCCACCTCCTCGCGCTGGAGAAATACGAATGCTTACCAACAAGAAGGGCTTCACGCTTATCGAGCTCCTGATCGTCGTCGTGATCATCGGCATCTTGGCCGCCATCGCGATCCCGAAGTTCGCGAACACGAAGGAGAAGGCCTACATCGCGTCCATGAAGTCGGACCTTCGCAACCTCGTCACCGCGCAGGAAGCGTACTTCTCGGACAACAATAGCACGTACGCCGCGTCGATCGCTGCTATGGGCACGAGCTACAGGGTCTCGAGCGGCGTGGCGGTCATCATGGGCACGGTGACCAACACGGGCTGGAGCGCATCGGCCACGCACGGGTCGACGACCAAGACTTGCGCGATCTCGGTGGGCGGCACAACCACCAACGAAGGCGAGCCGGTCTGCAACTGACCTGACCACCATGCGGTGGCGATGGGCCGGGAGAGATCCCGGCCCATCGTCCGTCCAGGGCGCTCTTTCGGTGCCGTCGGTGCTCAAACGGTGATGCATCTCGGCCCGCGCGCCGTACTGTCCACGCATGCGCGCCTTGCGGGCCTTCTCGCTCATCGAGCTGTTGACGGCGCTTGTCCTGCTCGCGGTGGGGCTCGCCTCCTTCGCGCGCGCGGCAGGCGCGGTGGCCCGCCTCGAGAACGATGCGCGGTTGCGGCGAGTCGTGGCGGCGGCCATGCAGGCGCGACTCGACACCCTTGGAGCGGAGGCGTGCGGTGCCGCACGCGCCGGGGAATCACGGCAACAGGGTGTGCACGAACGCTGGAGCGTCGTGCCGCAGGGGCGCCGCCTGCTGCTCACGGCGCGCATTGACATCTCCGCGCGTCCCACGCTGGCTCGCCGTCTCACGGCGTCCATCGCCTGCCTGCCGTGAGACGGCGCAGCGGGGCTGGGCTCGCCGAGCTGCTGGTGTCGCTGGCCCTCGCCGGCGTCGTGATGGCGGCGGCCACGCGTGGCCTGGTCCAGCACCTGGCGCAGCACCGGGCGCGCGAGGCCCGCGCCCGCGCCGACGAAGTCGTGCGCGAGGTGCATGAGGTGCTGCGGGCCGAATTCGGACACGCGGCCGCCAACGTTCGGGTGCTCGGGGATACCGCGGTGGATGTCGCATCGCTGCGTCTCCTCGCGCGCGCCTGCGCCGAGGACTTGGCGCGTCTCGTGCTGCCGGCGACGGCGCCGACGTGGAGCCCGCCCCGCGCGGGCGATTCGGTCGCCCTGATGGACACGCTCTCGCGCAGCGAGTGGCGCGCCATCATCGTCGCCGTCGGGACGCAGCGTGCGTCGGCCGACTGTCCGGCGGGAGGGACGCGGCTGACCCTGGGAGCGGCGCTCCCTGCGTCGGTGCCCGCGCGCGCGGTCCCCGCGCGGATATGGCGCACGGCGCGCTACCTGACGTATCGCGCCGGCGACGGCTCGTGGTGGCTGGGCGAGCGTGCCTGCACGCCCGGCTGTGGCGCGGCGCAGCCCATCGCGGGGCCGCTGCTCCCGCCAGGGCAGGGTGGACTGCGCCTCGTCGCCTTCCCCGGGTCCGATGGCCAACCGCGCGCGGTTGACCTGTCGGTTCGTGCGGTCGTGGCTGGACATGCGTCGAGCCTGTCGGCGCGTCTTCCCCTGCCCATTTCGCCGTGAGGGCGCGTCGCGGCTTCGCGCTGGCTGCCGTGCTCGCCGCGCTGGTGATCATGGCGATGGTCGTGGCGGTCTCCGCCCAGCGCGCCCTGGTGGCGGCGCGCCAGGCCGGGCTCGACGTGGCCCGCGCCGAGTTGGCCGCCGCGGTCTCGACTGCCCAGGTCGCGGCGCTCGACGAGCCCGTCGACAGCGCGCGCTGCGCGGAGATCATTCCCGGCGCCCTGCTCGCGAGGGGCGAGGCCGTGGCGGGACGGGCGTTGGCCCAATGGCAGCTCGTGGGCGCTGCGGCCCCGTTCGCAACCGTCGACGTCGAGGCGTCCGTGCCGGTCTTCGGGGGGACGGCGCGTGCGTCACACCGGGGACTCGTCGTGCCGCTCGGAGACTCGACCGGCAGCCTCCGGTGGACCCCGGTCGGGGGACTCGGATGGACGCGCGTGCCATCCCAATGAGCCCCCGCCTGTTACCTCTATCGCCCTCCGCTCGTGATAATGGGGCGGAACCCTCCCCGCGCCGGACCGGCTCGTCGGGGTGCGGGGGCGATGCCGTGAGCTGCTGACGTGGCGTAACTGCATGCCAAGCCAGCAATTCGCGCCTGCTACAACTATTGACCGCGTGCCGTTGCCTTCTGCAACTTTGCGGTTCCAGCACGCGAACACGTCGTCCAACGTCGGGAGGCCGTGCAACGCGCGGTTGCCTGATCGCACTCCTCGCCTGAGGGCCGGTTCGCAGATGGCGCTCTTCGGTCGCAAGAAGACCTCAGTAGGACTCGATGTCGGGTCCGGCCTCGTCAAGGTGGCCGTGATTGACCATTCCCGCCCCGCGCCCGAACTGATGAAGGTGGCCGTCACGCCCCTCCTCGCCGACGCAATCGTCGAGGGCGAGGTGATGGATCCCCAGATCGTCGCGGACGCCATCCAGGCCACGCTGCAGGCGGCCGGCGTGTCGGCGCGCGACGTGGTGACCGCCGTCGGCGGCCGCGATGTCATCATCAAGAAGATCCAGATCGAGCGCGTCAAGGAGCAGCAGGCGCGCGAGCTCATGCGATGGGAAGCGGAACAGCATGTGCCGTTCGACATGGAGTCTGTCGAACTCGACTTCCAGATTCTTGACCCCGATGCCGTCGGCCCGGAAATGAGCGTGCTGCTCGTCGCCGCCAAACGGGAGCTGATCGAGGCCAAGCTGCGGCTGCTTGCCGACGCCGGCCTCAACCCGGCGGTCGTCGACGTGGACGCCTTCGCGCTGCACAATGCGTTCGAGCTGAGCTACCCGGACGCCATGCAGGGCGTCGTCGGCCTGGTGAACATCGGGCACGAAGTCACGAACATCAACATTGTCGACGAGGGTGTGCCGATCCTCACGCGCGACATCACGGTGGGGACGCGCCGGTTCCGCGAGGACCTGCAGCGGGAACGCGGCTTGGGAGCGGAGGAGGCGTCGCGGCTGCTCGAAGGCTACGACCGGTCGCCGCATCTCGATGCCGTGCTCGAGGGACGCGGCGAGGAGATCGCCGTCGGCATCGAGCGTGCCGCCGCCTTCCTCGCCTCGTCGTCGCGCAATCCCGCGCCCATGCGCGCGGTGTACGTGTGCGGCGGCGGCTCGCGCATCCCCGGGCTTTCCGACGTGCTCGCGACGCGCCTGCGCGTGCAGGTGGAGCTCGCCAATCCTCTGGCCAACCTGCGGGTCCGCGACGGCGCCTTCGAGCCGCTCGTCACGGACGAAGTGGCGCCGTTGCTGATGCTTCCCATCGGCCTGGCGCTGCGCCAGCCCGCCTGACCCGGGCCCAGAGCGCATCATGATTGAAGTCAATCTCCTGCCAGGCGCGCGGAAGAAGACGCGGAGTCATGGGCCGTCGTTCAACATCGGCGACGCGCTCAAGGACCTCCAGTCGCGGGTGCGCGATCCGTGGCTGATCTCCGCCGTGGCCGGCGTGGTCGTCGGCCTCGCGGCCATCGGCGTCATGTGGACCTGGCAGTCACGCCGCGAAGCCGCGCTCACCGAGCGCGAGCAGAAGGCGGCGCAGGACTCCACGCGCTACGCATCGGTCATCGCCGAGCGGGCGAGGGCCGAGGCGCAGCGCGACTCGGTGCTGCGCCAGGTCGCGGTCATCTCGACCATCGACGGCACGCGCCTCATCTGGCCGCATGTCCTCGACGAAGTCAGCCGCGCCATGCCGCCCTACGTCTGGCTGCGCTCCGTCGCGCAGACGAGCGCCGTCTCCAACGAATCGCCCGAGGTGCAGGCCGGCGTCAGCAAGGCGGCGCCCAAGACGGGCCCCGCGCGCCCGCCCGCATCGCCGTCCGACGAGAACGTGCTCGTGCTGCAGGTCGTGGGGAACACGGTGGACATCCAGGCGCTGACGCGCTTCATGAAGGCGCTCGAGGCGTCCCCGTTCCTGCAGAACGTGACGCTCGTGCGCAGCGACGTGGTGATGCAGCAGGGCAAGGAAGCCACCGAATTCCGACTCGACATCCAGTATGAGAAGCCCGACCCCTCGGTACTGCGCCTCGTGCCGTTCACCGTCTCGGTGAGGTAGCCATGGCCGGTCTTCCCCAGAACCAGCGCGACCAGCTCATGTTCTTCGTGGCCTTCCTCGGCATCGTCGGCGCGGGCGCGTACTGGTATTTCGTCTTCTCGCCGAAGAAAGAGTCCCTCGCGATCGTGTCGGCGCACGTCGACTCGCTCGACGCCGGCAACCAGCGCGCCAAGGCGCAGCTGGCGCGCGGATCCGTGGCGACCATTCGCGAGGAGTCGGAGCGCTTGCGCTCGAATCTCGAGTTGATGCGGTCGCTGGTCCCCGCCGGCAACGAGGTGCCCGCCCTGCTCGAGCAGGTCTCCACCGCGGCCCGCCGCGTCGGGCTCGAGATCAGCTACATCGAACCCGAGCCGGTGATTCCCGGCGAGCAGTTCGACACCTATCGCTACAAGCTGCGCGTCAATGGCACCTATCACGAAATCGGCCAACTGCTCACCGGCATTGCCTCGATGACCCGCATCGTGGCGCCGCTGGGCCTCCAGCTCCTGCCGTCCGGCGCGTCCGGCGCGCCCGGCGCTGGCAAGGCGATGGAGCCAGGCACGGTGCTGTTGCAGGCGAGCTTCCAGATTCAGACGTACGCGGTCAAGACCGCGCAGTCCGACCGTGGCGGCAACGGCGCGGCTCCGGCCAAGCCGGGGAGGAAGGGATGATCCGTCGTTTCGCCTTCTTCATCGCCGCGGTCGCCGGCGCGGCGGCGGCCGGCGCGGCGGTCGCGTCGGCACAGATGCCGCCGAACATCAGCACGCCCATTGAGCAGGCACGCAAGAACGTCAACGCGACCAATGCCCAGACGGCCGCGGTGAACCAGGGTGCCAAGCCGGCGCCGGCCGCGGCGCAGAAGGCGGCGCCCGTACCGGCCAAGGCACGGGCGGCTACGGCGCCGCAGGCGAAGGATACGACCAAGGTCACGTTCGAGCGCGAAGTCTTCACTTACGTGGCGCGCGAGATTGATCCCTTCGCGTCGCCCATCGAGTCTGGGGCCATCCGGCCGCTCGTCGCCGACCTCAAGGTCGTTGGCATCATCTTCGACGCGGCCGGCCGCAACTCGGTGGCCGTGATGCGCGACATGAGCACGCAGCAGCAGTACCGCGCCAAGGCGGGCCAGATGCTCGGCCGCGCACGGGTGTCGCAGATCAAGCCGCAGGAAGTCATTCTGACCGTCGAAGAGTACGGGTTCAGCCGTCAGGAAAGTCTGAAGCTGAACGTGCAGCAGACCCAGCAGACCAAGGGGAAGCCATGACGCGAGTCTACCAGCTGGCCGCGATCGCGGCTGCGCTGACCGTCGGCGCACGAAGCGCCACCGCCGCGTCGGAGACGCCGCGCGCACCCTCGTCGGTGACGGCGCTCAGCGTCGTGCCCGCCGCCGGGCGTGCCGAAGTGGTGGTGGCCATCGACGGATCGGTCGACGTCGTCGACTTCACGCTCGACAATCCGCGGCGCATCGTCGTGGACTTCCGCGGGGCCACGCTGGCCGCGCCGGCGCGCTTCTACGACAAGGTCTCGCGCGGTGGCATCACCAACGTCCGCGTGGCCCAGTACAAGCCGGATGTCGTGCGGCTCGTGCTCGACCTCGACGGCGCGCGCGAGTACTCCGTGGTCCGCGGCGAGCGCGACGTGCGCATCGCGGTAAGCGGGCCTGACCAGTTTGCCGCCTGGCACCTGGGCGACGGCGCCAGGGGCACGCCAGCGGCGGCCCCGACAGCCCCCGCGGCCCCGGCAGCCCCTGCGGCCAACGCCTCGGCGCCCGCGCGCCTGATGGCCGAGCCCCGCATGACCGGCTCGGTGCCGTCGGAGCAGAAGGCCGAGGCCAAGCCGGCCGCGGCGCGGGAATTCGCGCCGGTCACCGACCCGCCCTACGAGCAGCCGCGCATCACCGTAACGTACGAGCGGGACACCGAGATTCGCGACGTCATCGCGTCGTTCGCCACCTTCGCGAACAAGACGATCGTCGCGGGCGCCGGCGTGGCGAACGCGAAGATCGGCTTCATGGAAATCAAGGACAAGCCGTGGGATGTGGCGCTCGCCGCGGTGCTGCGCTCGGCCGGCCTCACGGCCATCGAGGACAGCACCGGCATCATCACGGTGGACAGCTACACCAACCTGGCGTCCCGCACGGCGCAGGAACCGCTCGTCAGCCAGATCGTGCCCATCTACTACGCCAAGGCGGCAACGCTCGCGACGACCATCACGAGCCTGCTCAGCGCCGGGTGCGCGAAGGGCGGTGCTGCCGTCCCGCAGGCCCCGGCGGCCGGCGCAGACGCAACAGCCGGCGACGCCGGTGCGGGTGGTGGTGGCGGCACGGCGATCTCAACTGCCGGATGCGGCCGCGGATCCGTGGCCACCGACGACAAGACCAATGTCCTGATCATCACCGAGACGCAGGCGCGTCTCAATGACGTGATGGGCTTCATCAAGGACCTCGACGTGCGCACGCCGCTCGTCGCGATCAAGGCGAAGATCATCGCCGTGGACCGCACGGGCACCGAGAGGCTGGGCATCAGCTACGACCTCGGAAAGGACGTGCCGACCGCGAGCGCGCCGGGCGACTTCGGGGTCAACCTCACCGGCGATGCCTTTTCAGGCATTGCCAACGCCGGCCGTCAGTACAAGAACAATGCCGCCGTCAGCCTCATCTACAACATGGCGCTCGGCGGGTTCAACCTGACGTCGTTCCTCGACGCGCTGTCGCAGGAAGAGCTCACGGACATCCAGGCCGAGCCGAGCACGACCACGCTGGACAACAGCGAGGCGACGCTTTTCTCCGGCTCCACCCTCTCGTATCTGCTCACGCCCCCGGTCCCGACGGGCCAACTGAACGCTGTGTCGCCGCAGATCCAGACTAGGGAAATCGGCATCACGCTCAGGGTGACGCCGCGCGTGACGGCCAACCGAATGCTGAACCTGACGGTCGAGGCCACGCAGGAGCAGCTCGTGTCGATCACCTCGGCGGGCCCGAACACCAACCGTCGCAACTCGAAGAACGAGGTGCTGGTCGCCGACGGTGAGACGGCGGTCATTGGCGGGCTCACGCAGACGCAGGTCTCGAAGAACCGAAGGGGCATCCCCATTCTCAGTTCCCTGCCGCTTATCGGACGCCTGTTCAGCGAGACCGAAACCATCGAGCGAAAGCAGGACCTCCTGATTCTCATCACGCCCCACATTCTCGACGACGGCGAGACCCTCAAGAACCGTCCGGTGGTCGAGAAGAAGCCGTAACGGAAGCGACTTTGTTATGTTGAGCGGGGGCGGCCACCGGCCGCCCCCGCTCTACCATCTACCCTCTACCGTCCACCATCACCTTCGTGCCCCTCCGCTTCGTCACCGCCGGCGAATCCCACGGCCCCGCCCTCGTCTCCATTGTCGAGGGCGCGCCCGCCGGGCTCCGGCTCCTCGCCGCCGACATCAACGCCGACCTCGCGCGCCGCCAGCAGGGCTATGGCCGCGGCCGCCGCATGCAGATCGAACGCGATGAGGTGGAGTTCCTCTCGGGCGTCCGCGCCGGCGAGACCCTGGGCTCTCCCGTGGCGATGTTCATTCGCAACCGCGACTGGAAGAACTGGCAGGAAATCATGGACCCGGCGCCGCGCGACAGCGACGCCGACGGCGCGCGCAAGCGCGCCGTGCACCGTCCCCGCCCGGGACACGCCGATCTCTCTGGTCTGCTCAAGTACGATCGCGACGATGCGCGCGACATCCTCGAGCGGGCCTCGGCGCGTGAAACCACGGCCCGGGTAGCCGCGGGTGCGATCGCGCGCCGGCTGCTCGCGGAATGTGGCGTGCGCATCGGCTCGCATCTCGTGCACCTGGGCGGCATCGACGCCCGGCGTCCCTCCGAAATGCCTGCCGACATCAACGCCGCCGCCGATGCGTCGGCGCTGCGCACCCTCGACGCCGACGCCGAGCAGCAGATGATCGCGTGCATTGACGCGGCGAAGCGGGAGGGAAACACGCTCGGCGGCATCTGCGAGGTGGTCGTGGATGGCCTCCCCGTGGGGCTGGGGTCGCACGTGAGCTGGGACCGCCGCCTGGACGGCCGTCTGGGGCAGGCCATGCTCTCGATCCCCGCCGTGAAGGGCGTGGAGGTCGGCATGGGCTTCGAGGCCGCCCGCCGCACGGGGGCGGAGGTGCACGACGAGATCGCCATGGCGCCGGGGCGCACACGCAGCGGCAACGTGCGTCGCGTGACCAACCGCGCGGGCGGCCTCGAAGGCGGCATGACCACGGGTGAGCCGCTCGTGCTGCGCGTCGCGATGAAGCCCATCAGCACGCTCATGCGCCCACTTGGCACCATTGACACCCGCACCGGGGAAGGCGCGGAGGCCGTCGCGGAGCGCAGCGACGTCACGGCGGTGCCGGCGATGGGCGTGATCGCCGAGGCGATGGCCGCGCTGGTGCTGGCCGACGCCATGGTCGAGAAGTTCGGCGGCGACTCCATGACGGAGCTCCACCGCAATCTCGACGCCTATCTCGCGCACGTCGCCGGCCGGCTGGGCTAGCGTGGGGCGCGCCGCGCACCTCGTGCTCGTCGGCATCCCGGGTGCGGGAAAGTCGACGGTTGGGCGCGAACTTGCGGCACGTCTCGAGTGGCCCTTCATCGATCTCGATGAAGAGATCGCGGCGCGCGAGGGCATGAGCGTGCGGGACATCTTCGCGACGCGTGGCGAGTCGCATTTTCGGGGGCTCGAGCGCGCCGCGACGGAGCGTCTTGCGGTGGCGGAGGTGCCCACGGTGGTGGCGCCCGGGAGTGGCTGGATCACCGTTCCGGGCCTTGTGGATATGGTGCGTCCACCCGCCCGCCTCATATGGTTGCGGGTGTCGCCCGCTCGCGCGTTGGAGCGCCTTGGACCGGGCGTGGAGATGCGTCCCTTGCTCTCGGGTCCGGACCCGCTTGCGTCGCTGACATCCATTCTCACCGCGCGCGAGGCGTTCTATCTGCAAGCGGATCATACAGTTAGCGTCGAAAGGATGACGCCAATTGACGTCGTCGAGAACATACTGGCGCTTGCCCGCCCTTGACCAAGGGAGTAGGATTGTGGCCCTGAACGCCTTTGTCGGGTAAGCCACAGTATTATAGTTGTCTTTGACATGACATTTCGCGTCCTCGGCCCGCATGAACGCGGGCGTTTTGCACCAGAAGCGTGGGGCCATCTGCTCGCCCTCAATGGAGCAGGCATCCTCAACGCGGCGGAGCTCGAACAGGTGATCGAGCGCGCCATGTTGCAGCTGGAAGGACGTATCGCCCTCGACGACCTGCGCGCTCTCATGGAGAGCGTCGGGCTCGCTGATTCAGGTACACTCCCGGACCCCGGGACACTGCACTAGACCGATGGCCGCCAAGAAGAAGACCACCACCAAGAAGAAGACGGCAGCACGCAAGCCCGCGGCGAAGAAGCGCGCGGCCGCTGTGAGGCTGCCCGAGGTCGAAGGCGAGTCCCACGCCGCCGGCAAGGCGCTGGTGATCGTCGAGTCGCCGGCCAAGGCGAAGACGATCGGCCGTTACCTCGGAGGCGCATACGCCGTGAAGGCGACCGTCGGCCATGTGCGCGACCTCCCCGAGCGCACGCTGGGCATCGACGTGGAGCACAACTTCGAGCCGGAGTACGTGACGATCCCGGGAAAGGAGAAGACGCTCGCCGAACTCAAGAGCGCCGCGAAGAACGCGCGTTCCGTCTTCATCGCGACCGACCCTGACCGTGAAGGCGAGGCGATTGCGTGGCACGTGCGCGGACAGGTGGCGCGGAAGAACGGCCCGCCCATCCGGCGCGTGCTGTTCCACGAGATCACCAAGGAAGCGGTGACCAAGGCGATCGACGCGGCCGGCGACATTGACCAGCGCAAGGTGGACGCGCAGCAGGCGCGCCGCGTGCTGGACCGCCTCGTCGGCTACAAGGCGAGCCCACTGCTCTGGAAGACGGTCAAGAAGGGGCTGTCGGCCGGGCGCGTGCAGACCGTGGCCCTGCGCATGCTGGTGGAGCGCGAGCGTGAGATCCGCGCATTCAGGCCCACCGAGTACTGGACGATCGCCGCGTCGCTGGAACACGACGGGCAGGCGTTCACCGCGAAGCTGCACCATATCGACGGGCACAAGCCCGCGATTCCCAACGAGGCGGCGGCGCAGGCCATCCTCAACGACCTCGCCGGGCGCAAGACGTTTGACGTCACCGACATCAAGCGCCGCGAGCGGCGCAAGAACCCGGCGGCGCCGTTCACCACCTCCACGCTGCAGCAGGAGGCCGCCAAGAAGCTCGGCTTCGGCTCCAAGCGCACCATGCGCCTGGCGCAGAACCTCTACGAAGGCATCGAGCTCGGAAAGGCCGAAGGCGCGGTGGGCATGATCACGTACATGCGCACCGACTCGAGCCGCGTGGCCGAGAGCGCCGCGCACGCGGCGCGCGACTTCCTGCGCCTGAGTTTCGCCGAGGAGTTCCTCGCCAAGACGCCCCATCTGTACGGGGCAGGAAAGGACAGCAACGCGCAGGACGCGCACGAAGGCATCCGTCCCACCGATCCGTCGCGCACGCCCGAACTCGTCGCGAAGTATCTCTCGCCCGACCAGCTCAAGCTGTACACGCTCGTCTGGCAGCGCTTCATGGCATCGCAAATGGCGCCCGCCGTCTTCGACACGACCACCGTGGACTTCGACCTCGGACGCTACCTGTTCCGCGCCACCGGGTCGGTCATCAAGTTCAAGGGCTTCCTGTCGCTCTACAAGGAGGCGCGCGAGGAAGGCGAGAGCAAGGCGCTCGAGGACGAACAGGCGCTGCCGGCCATCGAGCCCGGCGAGCATGCGCCGGTGCGCGAGATCACGCCCAGCCAGCACTTCACCGAACCGCCGCCGCGTTACTCCGAGGCGTCACTCGTCAAGGAACTCGAGCGCCTCGGCATCGGCCGCCCATCCACGTACGCGAGCATCATCTCGACGCTCACCGACCGGCACTACGCCGAGCTCGAGCAGCGCCGTTTCTTCCCCACGCCGCTCGGCGAGAGCGTGGAGAAGGTGATGGTGAAGCAGTTCCCGGCCGTCTTCAACGTGGGCTTCACGTCGGAGATGGAGGACGAGCTCGACAAGGTGGAAGAGGGCCACCTCGAGTGGCATGACGTGCTCAGGGACTTCTACGGCCCGTTTGAGCGGTCGCTCAACGACGTGGACGTTGAGGTGCTGATCCGCGAGGCGCACGACCTGGGCGCGCTCGAGACGGAGAAGTGCCCGCAGTGCGGCGGCAAGCTGCTGCCCAAGGGCGGATTCTTCGGTCCGTTCGTCGCCTGCGAGAACCACCCGAAGACGTGCAAGTACACGCGTCCGCTCAAGGGCGAACGCGTGCCGCCGGTAATGACCGAGCATCCGTGCCCGCTCTGCACCAAGCCCATGGTGATCCGGCGCGGCCGCTCGGGTGAGTTCCTCGGCTGTTCCACCTTCCCCAAGTGCCGCGGCACGCGGTCCATGCCCACCGGCGTGAAGTGCCCCAAGGACGGCGGCGACATCGCGGCGCGGCGCAGCAAGAAGCGCGGCAAGGCGTTCTACGGGTGCGAGAATTATCCGTCCTGCGACTTCGTCTGCTGGGACAAGCCCGTGCTCGAGGTCTGCCCCGACTGCGGCTTCACGGGGGCGGAGGCGAAGAGCAACAAGACGCGCGGCCACTTCCGGAAGTGCCTCAAGTGCGCCAACGAGTGGACCGTGGAAGTGTCGGCTGATGCCGAGGGCGAACCCGCGGGCGCGGCGTGAGTGTGGCGAAACATCCCGCACCTGTCGAAAATTTGATTGACCTTTCGATTTCCGAACACCATCATCCATAGTTACGTTCGATTCAGGATTCGGCTAAGTCGATGAGTGAGATTGAGGTTCCCGACCTGCGAGGAGAGTCTTCGCCGCTACTGCTAGTCACTGCTAGCGCGGAGCTTCCTTACTCTACGGTCTGCGCGATCCAAGGTAGCGCCGAGGCCACCGCTGTAACGTGGGTTCGAGGAGACATCCAGGTATTCGACGAAATACGGGTGGGACTCCAGATCAAACTCGCTTTGGGAGATCAGACGCCGGTGGATGGAGATGCCGATGTGCTGATACCCTGCGCAATCGAACTGCGAAGCTGGGTTCTCGGCGAAGCTGAGCAGCCCTTCGATAGGTCCGAAGGAAAAGTCGGTCTGGTTGTCGACCATCTATCTGATTCCGTCGAGCCGTTGGAGTTCGATGTGCTCTTTCATGCACATCGCTCCGCAGGCAACGCTGAGCCGTTGATGAAGTTGCCGTTGCCCTTGCCTGCCGGATCCCTCCACGGTTTCAGTGAAGTCAGTGGAGTACATCTGACCAAACGAGACGGGGATTCTGCTGACGCGCCGATACTCTTTGAAGTTGATTTGCAGAAATCGGGCAATCTGTATTTCGCCGATGTTCAACTCACGTTCCGTTCAGCTTTTGCCCCCGACCTGATGAAAAGCTCAGTGAAGCGCGCAAAAGAAGTTCTTGAACTTGTCTTCAAGGAGAAGGTGCCGTGACCCCCGTTCCAGCAGGCGGCGCTGCGCTCAACCGCACCGCTCAGCGTGGTGTCTTTGCTACTGGCACGCGACTCGAACTGCTCTGGAACGAGAACACGGGTGAATGGCCGGTCATGCATCAACACCGCGGTGAGTACTTCGCGCATCACTTGTTTCACGTGGCCGAACAGTATCGTCCGCTTACTGACAGCTACCTCGCCGCTTGGCAGGTAAGCAATGCCATCGTTCGCGGGGTGGAGGGCGGTCGGCTATTCGGGGATCTGCATGGTCAGCTCTTGGAGATGATCTCTCGGCAGCGCGAGGAAATCGTTGCATTGCAGCAAGTTCTAGGACTGCGCGAGCGTGCCGCGCTGCCTGCCGCTACGGCTCGAGTGGATTCTGGAGCCGTTGCGGACTGCGTGAGGACAGTGGCCGGGCAGTTGCTGTCGTCGGACGCGGATCTGCGAATCGACGTCGGCATCGATTCCGATACAGGTGCGACGCGTGTTGAGTTGTCCTTTCGCAACAGTCCGGAAAACCGTCGCGCAGCTCGAGAAGTAGTTCGTCGAGTCGCGAATTCCGTGCCTGCATTGATTGCGGAGGGAGCGGTAGTAACGTTGGCTCCGCGAGACTAGGACCGATCTGATGTTTGACGCACTTCGTTTCAAGACGGACTTCGCAGATCCATTGTGGGCCGGTCAACCTGTGCGCCATACAGATGAGCCGGCGAGCCGTACCATTGTTGGACGTGCGTATTACTCCTCCTACATCACAGTCAGACTCGCGCTCGCCGCTGCGCAGCGCATTGATGCGGAAACGATCGGCCACGATGATCTGATCAGGAGACTCTTGAGGCTCTCCGACATGAATGCGCGCGGAATCGGTGGTATGCTGGCGACACTGAAGGCGTCGCGCGTCGATGCCGACTACAAGATGGGCAGGCGTATCACTCATGCCGACGCCGAAAACGCGCTTGAGCTGGCGCAAGATATCTTGACGGACTTGCCGACCGCGAGATTGACCTGACAGTAGTGGAAAGGAGAGGTACGTCACCAGTTCGAAGTCACACTGAACAGGGGCGAACGAGGATGGAGAGCGTAGTTGATGTCGTGGGAGGCGGCCTCGCCGGAAGCGAGGCCGCCTTTCAGTTGGCCGAGCGCGGACACCGCGTGGTGCTGCACGAAATGCGCGGCGTGCGCGGCACGGCCGCGCACCAGACCGACCGCCTCGCCGAACTCGTGTGCAGCAACACGTTCAAGAGCACGGAGCTGACCAACGCCCACGGCCTGCTGAAGGCGGAGATGCGGCTGCTCGGCTCTGTCGTGCTCGAGGGCGCGGATGTCGCGCGTGTTGCAGCGGGGAGCGCGTTGGCGGTGGACCGAGATGTCTTCTCCGCCACGGTGAATGACCGCGTGACGGCTCATCCCCTCATCACGGTCACGCGCGAGGAAGTGACCGCGATCCCCGCCGCTCCGTGCCTCATCGCCACGGGGCCGCTCACGAGTGATGCGCTCGCCGAGAGCGTGCGCGCGCGGCTCGGCGTGCAGTCGCTCGCGTTCTACGATGCGATTGCGCCCATCGTCTCCGTCGAGTCCGTGGACGAGGGCGTGGCGTTCCGGGCGGCGCGGTGGAACAAAGAGACCATGCCAACTGAGGTGCCGGGGAAGGGTACAGAGTGGGGTGCAGGGGCACAGGCACAGTGGGGTGCAGGGGAGGGGGAGGGCGCCGTGCCGCCCACGGAGCCGGAGGGCGCGTACCTCAACTGCCCGATGGACAAGGCGCAGTACGAGGCATTCCTCGACGCGCTCACCACCGCCGACCAGTTCACGGCGCACGAGTTCGACTCGGCGCCGTACTTCGAGGGGTGCATGCCGGTGGAAGAGATGGCGCGACGCGGGCGCGAGTCGCTGCGCTTCGGCCCGATGAAGCCCATCGGCTTGCGTGACCCGCGTACCGGCCGGCGCCCGTGGGCGGTGGTGCAGCTGCGCCGGGAAGACCGCGCGGGGCGGATGTGGAACCTCGTCGGCTGCCAGACGCGGATGCGGATCCCCGAGCAGCAGCGCGTCTTCCGCCTGATCCCCGGGCTCGAAGGGGCGGAGTTCCTGCGGTTCGGTTCGATCCACCGCAACACCTACCTCAACGCGCCCGCGGCGCTGACGCCGCACCTGTCGCTGCGCGACGACCCGCAGGTGCTGTTTGCCGGCCAGCTCACCGGCGTTGAGGGCTACACGGAGAGCACTGCGACGGGACTGCTCGCGGCCATCAACCTGTCGCGCCTGCTGGCGGGGAAAGAGCCGGTGCTGCCGCCGCCCGTGACGATGCTGGGGGCGCTCTACCGCCACCTGCGCGAGGCCGACCCCGCACACTTCCAGCCGATGAACGCGAACTTCGGCTTGCTGGAGGAGCTTCCCGACCCGCCGCGCGACAAGCAGAAGAAGCGCGAGCTGTACGCGGAGCGCTCGCTGGCGGCGATGCGCGAGTGGATTGCGGCGAACGCGTTGGTGTGACCGGGTTCCCCGGTCGCGATATCCAGCGCTACACGTCGCCGTTCTCCACGCGAGCCGCGAGGCGGCC
>PNKL01000037.1 GCA_013822425.1 Gemmatimonas sp. | reverse complement strand
TGCCCTAACGGACAGCTTGCGCGCGCCGGCATGGACGCTCCGCGGCAAGCCGCTCCCATACATGGACAAGCTGGCGCTACCCCGCGACGTCGCGCGGCAGGCCGGTTGCCGTGACTTGCGCGACTGCCCGAACCGACTCGGCATCCACAACTTCCTCGCGATGCTGGAAGACGAGAAGGCACAGGAGCACACAGCGATTCCCGTCGAGCGGATCAACGGTGCCGTGCTCCTCGTGGCCGGGAAGAACGACTCGATCTGGCCTTCCGCGTACATGGCCGATCGGGTGCTGCAGCGGCTTCAGCGACGCAGTGTCAATCATCCCGTCGAGCACTATAGTCTACGAGAACGCGGGCCACGCCATCGGCCGGCCGTACGCGTCCACACGTGGCGTCAGCGCGCGCAACCGACATCTGCTCAGCGGCACCGTGAACGTGGCCGGCGGCACTCCCGAAGGGACCGCCATCGCCAGCGAGGATGCGTGGCGCCGGACGTTGGTGTTTCTCGATAAGTACCTGCGACGATGAGCGCCACGGCCTGAACGCGACGACGGCCGTGACTGGTGGCGTGAATCTCTCGAGCACCAGGCATCGGTTCTCCGGGTAACGTATGGCAGAGGAGGCCGACGATCGTCCGGCTGGTTGCAAAGCGCGCCCGGCTTGTCGTCAGGGGAGACGGCGTGTTGCACCTCCTCTGTCACGGTGCTGGCTGCGCGTGCGAACGAGGTAAAGCTCATTGCGAGGTCGTTGTCGACATCCGCCTCTGTCGCACTCTTTCCGGCCGGCCCTCGCCGCAGCGTTAGACCCATGGCAGGATGGCCCCTCATAAGCCAATTTCCAGCATGCCAGAACCCCTCCTGATTGCCAAGTCCGCGAGCCTCGACCTCGCGATGCTCCCCGCCCTCGCCAATCGCCATGGCTGCATCACCGGTGCCACCGGCACGGGCAAGACCATCACGCTGCAGGTGCTGGCCGAGCGATTCTCGGCGATCGGCGTTCCCGTCTTCCTCGCCGACATGAAGGGCGACCTGAGTGGCATTGCCAAGGCGGGCACGCCGAGCGAGAAGCTCAGCGCGCGCCTCGAGAAGCTCGGCCTGCCCGCGCCCGCGTGGGGCGCCTGCCCCGTGACGCTCTGGGATGTGCTCGGCGAGCAGGGACATCCCATTCGCGCGACCATTTCGGACATGGGCCCGCTGCTGTTGGCCCGCCTGCTCAACCTGAACGACACGCAGGAAGGCGTGCTGGCGATGGCGTTCAAGATCGCCGACGACAACGGGCTCCTGCTGCTGAACTTGGCGGACCTGCGCGCGATGCTCCAGTTCGTCGGCGACAACGCGGCGCAGATCAAGACGCAGTACGGCAACGTCTCGGCAGCAAGCATCGGCGCCATCCAGCGCGGCCTCCTGCAGATCGAGGAGCAGGGGGGCGAGAAGTTCTTCGGCGAGCCGATGCTCAACATCGACGACCTGATGCAGACGGTAGACGGCAAGGGGGTGGTGAACATCCTCGCCGCGGACAAGCTGATGAACAGCCCGCGACTGTATGCGTCGTTCCTGCTCTGGCTGCTCTCGGAGCTGTACGAGAACCTCCCCGAGGTCGGCGACGTGGAGAAGCCCAAGCTGGTCTTCTTCTTCGACGAGGCGCACCTGCTCTTCGCCGACGCGCCGGCGGCGCTGCTCGAGAAGGTGGAACTCGTGGTGCGGCTCATCCGTTCCAAGGGCGTCGGCGTTTACTTCGTCACGCAGAATCCCATTGACATTCCTGACAAGGTGCTCGGCCAGCTCGGTAACCGCGTGCAGCACGCGCTGCGCGCCTTCACGCCGCGCGACCAGAAGGCGGTGCGCGCCACGGCTGAGACGATGCGCGCCAATCCTGGCCTCGACATCGAGCAGGCGATCCTCGAACTCGCGGTGGGTGAGGCGCTTATCTCGCTGCTCGACGCCAAGGGGACGCCGGGCATCACCGAGCGCGCGTGGATGCTCGCGCCGGGATCGCAGATTGGACCCATCTCGCCCGGCGAGCGCACGGCGTTGCTCCAGCGCTCTGTGGTGGCGGGGGTGTACGAGAAGGTGATTGACCGCGAATCAGCATACGAGATGTTGCAGGCGCGGGCAGCGGGTGCACCATCCGCCGCGCCGGCTGGCCAACCAGCCCCGCCTGCTTCGGGGGGCGCGGCAGGTGCGGCCGGTGCTGTCGGCGCAGCTGTGCTTGGCGGACTGGGCGGGTTGCTGTTTGGCACGACCGGTCCGCGCGGTGGCAAGCGCGACGGCCTGCTTGACCTCATGGCCAAGAGTGCGGCGCGCAGTACAGGCAGCGCGATTTCGCGCGGACTCGTGCGTGGCGTGTTGGGGTCACTGCTCGGCGGCAAGCGGCGTTGAACGCCCCATGCCGTGCCCTGCGGTTTCTTCCGAGTCGCGGGACGCCAGGTATCACCCATACGTGCGGGGTTCTGGATACTGGATATGGCTGCGCGGCTTGCTGCGTCGCCGGATATGCGCGTAGAATCTGGCGCAGGTGAATAGTCAGTTGGGCGGACGCCGGGAGGTGCGGACCCCGAGCCGTATCCCCTGTGTGCCGACCCGCGCCGAACCCGGAGGTCATCGCATGACCCTGACCGACTCACTGTGTGCTCACAAGAACCCAGTCGTCGTCTACCGGGCCCGGCGACTGCTCGCCGGCGAGTCTGAGAGGGTCACGGGCCTTGTGCAAGCTGCGCCGTGCGATCGGCTCGTCGGAGATGGCGAAGCAACTGCTGCTGGCCCTGAACGGCGAGCGCTTCAATCCCTATCGCAAGTGGCAGGGGCCGCACTGGATGCTGTACTCGTTGGCGGAGATCGGGTTCTCGGAGGGCGACAAGAGGCTGCTCCCCCTGCGCCAGCGCGTCATGGACTGGATGTTCGCGCCGGTATTCCTGAAGTCGCCGAGCACAGTGTTCGTCCCCGACCAGCCGCGGCGACCGCGGCACTGCGCCTCGATGGAAGGCAACACCATTTGGGCGCAGCTCGTACTTGGAATCGTCGATGAGGAGCACGTGCCCCTTCTCGTGGACCGTCTAGTCGCCTTTCAGTGGCCGGACGGCGGATGGAACTGCGACAAGCGACCGGGCGCGCATACATCCTCTGTGCAGGAGACGCTCCTCCCGCTTCGGGGCCTGGCCTACTGGTATCGCGCTACAGGAGACGAGTGAGCGCGGAGGGCCGCGAAGCGCGCGGCCGAGTTTCTGCTCGCCCGGCGTCTCCTCTGGCGCAAGAGAGATGGTGCGCTCATCGAGCCCGAGTGGGGAGGTCCCATCGACAAGGTCCACTACCCCATCCGCTTCTACGACGTGCTGAGTGTGCTCCTGGTGATGGCGGAGATGGGTATGGTTCGCGATCGGCGATGCCAGGATGCCCTCGACCTGCTTGAACGCAAGCGCCTCGCTGACGGCACGTTCCCAGTCGAGTGGACCAACGTGACGATGGCCGACCGGATCGAGACCCGCGGGACATACGCGGATTGGGGGATACTGCACAGGAAGAAAGGCAATCCCCTCGTGACGGTCGATGCGCTCTATGTACTCAGGGACGCCGGACGAGTAGCGTGAAGCGTACTGCCAATCTGATTCTCGTACGCTGCATCGACTTGTTGCACCGCCCAACAACCGGTTGCAGCGGACGATCCGCTGCGCGGCCCGTCGCTGAACCGGAGCGTTGATATGACTGGATGATTGTCAAGCACGCCGAACCGCGCGTGCGGGTCGTTCGTCGTTTCGTGCGGTGTGGAGCGAGAGGATCAGGGGCGCCGCTTGCGGCTTCGACGATGACGCCTGCTGATATACGCCGGTCAGTAGATCGCTCTGCCGGAGCGGCAAGAATTGGATTCGTCGGGAGCTGGCTCGTTCTAGGCACAGGGATTCCGCGCGGGGCAAGCCCCGCGCGGACCCGATAACGAACTTGAGCATGTTCCTCTATCGTGCCACCGGACACCCGCTGACGCTCGTGCATGTCACGCCGCAGGAGTGCTCCCGCGGCACGAGCCCCAGGTACGCCATTAGTTGCCGGGGCAAGGCAAAGCGCCGCCAGTCGCCGAAGACCTCGCGGTCCTCGCTGGCCAGCGGCGAACTCGCGGCGGCCAAGCACCGGAGCCAATGGTAGTGCGCCTGCCGTCAGTTGGTGTCCTCGCGATAGACGAAGCCGCGTCGGGCCAGGAACTTGAGGATGTAGTGCCGGCTCTTGAGAATCTCGCGTTGAAACGTCTCGCGGCAGCGGACCACGTCGCGCACGCGCGCTTCCGCCTCGGTGGGGATGGGGACCACCGTGAGCTCGCCGGCGCGATACAGGCGCGCCAGTTGGATGGCGTCGGAGGTGTCGTGCTTCCGCTGCTGGCCGGGCCGGGTCGGAATCAGCGACGGCGCGATCACGTCGCAGTGGTAGCCCCAGGCGGTCATGGCGCGCTGAATCACGTAGCCCGCCCCGCTGGCTTCGTAGCAGGCGCACACCGTGCCGTGGCTGGCCTGCCGCTCGCAGAAGCGCCGGAGTTTCGCTAAATCATTGGGGAGCTTGTCGACCCGGGTGGGCGCAAGGGCGCCGCTGGGGAGCACCGCGATGGTCACGGAGTCCTTGTGCCCATCGAGGCCAAGATAGATCGTCGCAGCAGATGACATGGGCTGGTCTCCGCGTAGGGGCGACAGCAATACCGTCGCCGGTGGCTCTGGCACCTCCGACTCGCCTTGTGAGGAGCTAACCCACGCAAGAGTCGGAGGCCAGCCCAGTCATATTTTCTAGCGAGACCTGGACGCTCCGTGGCTACCGCCGGTAGACCTCGCGGCGGTTGCCGATGCGGACGACGGTGACGATCAGGTCGGCATCGACGATTTCGTAGAGGATGCGGTAGTCGCCCTGGCGGATTCGGTATTTGTCGTCACCGCTGAGCTTCTCCGCGCCTGCGGGGCGGGGGTTGTCGGCGAGTGCCCCGATTCTCGTCACAATGCGATGGCGGTCCTTCGTCGGCACGCGCTCAAGTTCCTTGGCGGCCGACCGCGTGAACAAGATGCTATAGCTTGCCACGTTTCTTCAGGTCGCGGACGACGGCCTCGAAGGTCACGCGTGGCTCTTTCGCGCGGTCATGGAAGGCCGCCAGATCGTCGGCGTCCTCGGCCAGGCTGCGACGCACCGCGGCGTTCACGAGTTCAGACACGCTGGCATCCGTCTCCGCGGACTTGAGACGGAGGGCCCGATGAATGGGCGCCTCAAAGTAGACGGTGGCACGCTTGGTAGATGGCATGAGGGAAGTCTGTTGCTAAAACGTTATAACGTCAAGTCGTCTCGCTAACAAATGTTGGCACCGACGGCGCTATCGAATGAAGCGGCCACGGGCGCCGGATGTCTGCGCACAAATCCGGCTGGTGCGCGCGCCCGCGGCCGCATCTATTTCGAAGCGCCGCAGCACAACGCGGTTCTAGACTTCTGCACGCCCATGAACGTGTGAGCAAAACGGAATGACGAAATCCCGTCACAAAACAGTCAGCGGGGTACGGCGGCAGAGCGCCGGCCGCTCTTGCCCGCGCGGTCGACATCGGCCGAAGACGGATCGCGATCGCGAAGAGCGCATCACGATGGAGGTGGTCGTCGACGCCTACGATGCGTCAGAGCGCGCCACCGGATGGTTTGCGTATCTGGAAGACAAACTGGACTTCCCGTTCGCCGCACGGTGCAGCGAGAGGCGCGCGATCTCTCCGCTTCTGGTGGGCGACGAAGTCGAGGTCCTATCGCTGGCGCCCGCAGAGGAGTGCTCGCACGAGATGTTCGTCATGATACGCTGGGAACACGGCGGCCTGGGCGTACCGCTCGCTCAACTCGAGCCAAACGGGGCGAGCGCGGACACCGAGGTTGCCGTGGCGGATTGGCGCTACTGGCTAGCGCAGGGCTACGAGTTCTGAGAATGCAGGTTCGAAGTCTAACTCTGGTTGGTGCTGACGATCGCGCCATGGTGGTGGCGGCCGCTGCGCGGCCGCATTGTTGAAGCGGTCGCAGCACAACCTTAGACCGCCGCACTGACATGGGTGAACACTCGAAGGCTTTTGAGGGACCTCGACCTGAGGAGTACTCCCGGGTTACCAATCCTGGGCGATTCCTTGCGCTTCATACCATCGCCCTCGAACGACTTCAGCAGCTACAATCCACCTTTGATGTCCAGCGCGCGGAACTGGACACGCCAGATCCCGACATCAAGGTCGCGTTGGCACGGCCCAGCGTGCGACTCGCACCACGCGATGCCGCTGCGGCACCCATCGTCGTTGCCTTCACAGCCTTTCCTGGACTGTATCTGCGGTCTGGCCGCTGGTTCTTAGAGCCGTTCCCCTCGTGTGGATGCGATGCCTGCGACGAAACATTGGAAGAGGAAAGTCAGCGCTTCCTTGCCGTGCTCGACGATGTGGTGGCCGGCCGGTTCCGGGAATCCATCCGCATTTCGTGGCGTGGCGATGCTCGATTGGAGTGGAGCGTCGGTGCCGGTACCGGCTGGGTGCGCATGGAGCGCCAACGTGCAATCGATCTTGTTGGAACGGGTCCGAGCTCAGTCGCCTGGATAGCGTGGCCTCATGGGTAATCTTCTTTGGCGGCGGTCTAACCAGCGCATGAAGCTGACAGCCCGTGGCGGCCGCTTGAAGCGGACTTGGTCGTTCTTGTCTGCGGCCGCCACAGGCTGCAGCTTATGCGCGATTCGTTGGACAGCAGTGTCAGCGCTGAGATCAACGAGACCCGGAGGTCTGGAGGAGACCCGTGTTCGCTATTAACCACGCCGCCGCCGCGCTCCTCGTCAAGCGCCGATATCCGGACGTGTCACTCGCCCTGATCCTGATTGCCGTCCAGGCGATGGAGGTTCTCTGGGTCGTGTTGAACTACGTTGGCATAGAGCGTACGACCACGGAGCCTGTAGTACGTTACGTTGGCGATATTCATCTGGCCTACATGCCGTTCTCGCATTCGGTGGCGACCATGCTCGGCACAGCGGCGCTAGGGTGGGCCATCGGAGCACTTGCGGGACGGCCGCGGCTCGGGGCGGCCGTCGGCCTCGGTGTGGCGTCGCACCTACTGCTAGACGTGGTGACGCATGATCGGGATATCGCGCTCGCGCCGCTCCTCGATGGCCCCGAGTACGGAACGCGGCTGTACAGCCGACTGCCTTTGGCGGCGTTCCTGCTTGAACTCGGATTTGGGGTGCTCTGCTGGAGAGTGTACCGCGGAGGCCGAGCCCTGCTCGCGGTGATTGCCGGCTTCAACCTGGGGAATCTCTCGCTCTTTTTCGCCGCAGTGCCCGGGCCAGAACAGTGGCTGTCAGGCCGACCTATCCTGCTCACGACCATCATCCTGGCGCGCAGATCGTTGTGACGCTATGGGCCGTCTGGTGGGGGGCGCGTCGAAGCCCTAGCCCGCCATCACCGATCGCTGCCACGACTGTGGCCGCAGCCTGAGCGGCTGAGAGTTCACTGCGCGTGCCGGCTAACGATACGTTGCAGCCGCGGAGCGCTTTTCGGAGAGCGTCGGCGGCGCCAATTTGTCGCAAGCGCTCGCGGCTGAACGCTCGGCGTTAGCCCCCACCCCGGGGACCTCTTCAATGGTGCGACAGAGTTCATTCGGCATGTGCGGAGTGTGTGGCCTGCGGACTGGCAAGGCCGCGATGGTCGCGCACCTGGCAAGTGCCTGCAGCACACCACGAATGACGGCGTTGCGGTTGACGGACGGCTGATTCGTATCGAGGCCATGGGCGCACCGATGTATTGGATGGACTGCGCGGTCCGATGCGACGCCAGGCTGAAGCAGCTCGATCGTCTCCTCCGCGACCGCCCTCGTGATCAGCCATTCGGGACAGATCGGCGCCGTCCTCGACACCCCGGTCCGTGTAGTGGCGCGCAACGAGCCAATCGTCTGGGCCTGTGACGTGTGCGGTGAGCCCGCCACGGCCCTTTGCACACAGTGTGTTTGCGACGACCGGGGCTTCTGCTGTGCCCAGCACGCGACGAAGCACTCGTGCGGTACCGACATGTTGTTGCCGGTGGTGAATTCGCCACGACTGGGGGTCTGTGGCTACACTGGTGAGGGCTAGCAAACGGTTGCGGTAGGAGCATCCACGCAATGAGGGATCCATGCATCGGCGATACATGACGGTTCGAGCGCTCCCCTTCGTCCTGGGGTTCTCAATCAGCGTTACCGCCTGGGCACAGGATGTACCCAGTGTTCGCCGCGCAGCCGCAGCGATCACCGCCGCCGACTTGCGCCGCCATGTCCTCATATTCGCCAACGACTCGATGCGCTGGCGTTGGACGCCGAGCCCGGAACTGGAGGTCGCGGCGCAGTATATCGCGGTCTAACTGCGCCAGGCCGGATTGCGTCCCGGCGGCGACGCGGTCGTCCACGTCACGGGCCGGGTCCGAAGGCTCCCTCACCATGAGCCAGCCAACGTGGTCGCGATTCTCGAAGGCAGCGATCCGACACTTCGACACGAGTACGTCGTTTACAGCGCGCACTACGACCATCTCGGCATCGGCCCGCCCATCGATGGCGACTCCATCTGGAACGGCGCAGACGATAATGCGTCTGGCACGGCGGCCGTGCTCGCAGTGGCTGAGGCGTTCGCTCAGCTGCCCGCTCGGCTGCGGCGCTCGATGATTTTCGCCCTCGTCAGCGCCGAGGAGATACTGGGCCTGGGGAGCCGCTTCTTTGCGGACCATCCGCCCGGGCCGGTCTCGGCCATAGTGGCCAACCTCAACGCGGACATGGTCGGCCGCAACTGGACAGATACCGTCGTCGTGCTGGGGCGACGTGATTCGGATCTCGGAATGATCGTAGACCGGATTCTATCCTCGCACCCGGAACTTGGCCTCGCCGCCGTCGACAGCAGTACCCGGCCCAATGAATCCCGCGATCTCTACACATGGTCCGACCATATCTCGTTCATCCACAAGGGCATTCCCTTCCTATACTTCTACAGCGGCATGCACGCCGACTACCATCGCCGGAGCGACTCAGGCGAGAAGATCGACTTCGAGAAGCTCGCGCGAATCAGCCGCCTCATGTTCTCTGTCGGCGTTGACATCGCCAACGCGGACTGCCGGCCTCAGTGGAACGCTGAAAGCTACCGCCGACTGGTTCCGCGCCCCTGAAACACGTCCTGAGCGACGGTGCCTGCGGAAGCTCAGTGCTTCGCCGCAGCCTAAGGCGGCGTAAATGAATAAACCGGACACTGATGCAACATGTTCGCGCACAACGGTCAGGCTGGGCAAGGTATTATTCCTCAGATTGGCGTCGTGTCGTATGCACCACCTGCGGCCACACTCCCTTCTTCAACCCCAGCGTCAACGGAGCGGACGTGTAACGGCTATCGAGGATTCGTGAGGGAGTGAGAGCGGCATGGGAAACGGTGAACGCCTGTGCGAACTCGGTCCGCACCAGTGGGTAAAGGACGCGGCTGAGGTCACTGCGCCGCCGAGCTCCAGCCCGGACGACCACGAGTTCGACTAAGGGTCGGGCATCGCTGCCCGCGAACTCACACCAATCCAGGTGCAAAACCTGGCGCTTCTTGCCAAGGTCTGGGGCTTCGCCAAGTACCACCATCCCAAGGTGACGGCGTGGGGTGTCAATTGGGACTACGAGATGTTCCGCGCTCTCCCTTCAGTGCTGGCGGCTCCGGACCGAGGGACGGCTGCTGCTGCCATGGTCACTTGGCTCGACCGGCTGGGCACCGTCCCCGCCTGCGGCCCGTGTGCCTCGCCACCCACGGGCGCACAGTTGCCGGCGGACAACGTCTGGATCGGGGACGTCGCAACCCTCGGAGCTGCACTGAGCGACCGACTCCAGATCATTCTCCGGGACCGTCCGATCTACCCGGCGCAGCGGTACGTCTCGTTTGTGCCAAATGTCGGGAATCCCGACTTTTCAGCAGAGCAGCGATACACGGCCCTTGCCTCGCCAGACGCCGGATACCGACTGCTCGCCCTTTGCCGGCTCTGGAACATCATCAAGTGCTTGTTCCCGTACCGTGACGTCATGAACGAGGACTGGGATGGCGTTCTTCGCGAGTTCATCCCGGTGATGATGCGATCAATGGACGGGGACGCCTACAGGCTCGCATTGATCCGGCTCATCGCGCGGGTCCACGACACCCACGCCAACATCTGGAGTGACCTCCGGGTCCAGCCGCCATCGGGTACGTCCGAGGCACCCGTGATCCTGCGCTTCGTCGAGAACAGGTTGGTCGTCACCGATTACTCCCACGTCACACTTGGGCCGGCGACGGGGTTGAAGCTCGACAGGTCTCGCGCCTTGGTGCACGACCTGCCAGGCCAGACCTTCCGGATGCTCACGGACAGCGTCGCATACCTGAAGCTCTCGTCGGTGGTGGCAGCCAACGCCGCCAGCTATGTCGAGCAGGCCCAAGGGGCGAAAGTACTGGTCATCGATATCCGTAACTACCCGAGCCAGTTCGTGGTCTTCGCCCTCGGAGGGCACCTGGTCGGGAGCGCGGTACCCTTCGCCCGCTTCACCTCGGGCGATGCGACCAATCCCGGCGCCTTCCGCATGAGCTCCGCCGTCGCGCACACGCCGCGTACCCCGCGCTTCACCGGGTCGGTGGTGATTCTAGTGGACGAGGTGACGCAGAGCTCGGCCGAGTACACGACCATGGCGTTCCGCGTCGCGCCGGGAGCGGTCGTGGTGGGGAGCACAACCGCCGGGGCGGACGGAAATGTGTCGCGCATCCCCTTGCCTGGGAACGTGGAGGGAATGATCAGCGGCATCGGGGTGTTCTACCCCGACGGCGGAGCGACGCAACGCATCGGCATCGTGCCCGATCTGGTGGTGCGCCCCACGGTGGCAGGAATCCGGGCTGGCAGAGACGAGGTACTGGAGGCGGGGGTCAGCCGTGCGCTGGGCCGGGAGTTCCGGCTGCCGTAGGAGTAGTGGGCGCAGAAGTGACATCTCATGACGACAAGCATCCCATGCGGGACAGACACCGCCGAGTGCCCATGGCACCCATCGCATGATCCGTGCAATCTCCGGCGCCCAATCCTCGGCCCCCTGAGCATCACGGGAGAGACCGCCCGGGTCACACTGAGGACCGGTGAGTCCATCAGGTGCGCGGGGACCTCACGCGTCGCGGCGTACGGAAACGAAGCAGTCCCGCAATGTCCGCCTCAGGACTCCAGCGACTGGCGAATGCCCTCGGCGAGTCGTGCCAGCTTTGCCCGGAACAAGCGACTGCCACGACGCCAGGTCGCCCACCCCAGCAGCGCGCCGACAGCGGCTCCTCCCGTCATGAGCGCTACGCCACCGAGTACGCCAGGTTCCACGATGGATCCAGCAACGGCGGCAGAGAACAGCCCGAGCGCCGTGAACCCGAGCGAACTGACCGCCGCCGCACCGCCGCGATCGGCGACGATCTGCACGGTGGTCCGATCGCCGTGCACTCGCGCCGTCACCGCCACCTGATCGAGATCGCCTCCGGCCTTCCACTCGAGCGCGCCGAGGACTTCCTGCACCTGCCCCTGCTGTTGCATGATGCTGCGGACCTGCATCATGAGGTCCTGCAGCTGCTCCGGCGTGGACGGAGCATCGTGCGACAGGCGAAGCTCGTACCGCATCGGCTCGCCCAGCCAGCGTCCTTCGGCTCCGCTGCCGGCCAGCGGCAGTTGACCGGCAACTTCGTTCACCAGCTCGGGATCAATACCGATTTCCGGGGCAATCTCGCGCACATCGCGAAGCGCCAGTCCGTCGCCGCGCGCCGTTCCGTCTTCCTGGCGTTCCATGGCGCGCCGCAGGATCAGCGCGACTTCCTGGTCGGTGTACGTGCGTTCGGTCGCCATTCACTGTTCTCCTTTCTCCTGCTCCGTCAGGCGCACCCCGCCACGCGCCCTAGGCCGTGGACGCCCGTGCGGCTGCCTTTCGCGCCATGACGTAGACCGGCCAGCCGAGGGCGATGAGCACGCTGCCCCAGATGAGCGGTTCCTTGCCGGAGCTGTAGAGCGCCCAGATCACGAACGCGAACGCAAGCGCCGCACCCACGATCAGGCCAGCCGATCGCGGTACACGCCCGTCGCGCATGAAGCGCACGACGGCGAGGACGCAGAACAGGTACAGCACCAGGTTGGTTGCCGCGGAAATCAGCGCCGCAAAGTTGTACGTCGCCGCGCCCAGCTTGGTGTAGGCCATCAGCACGAGCAGCGACGTCACCACGGCGCCGAGGAGGATGCTTCGGGCCGGCGCACCGGCCGCGTTCAGCCGCCCGAACCACGGCGGCAGCGTACCGGACTTCGCCATCGCCACTGGCAGTTGGCCACCGAGGAAGAGCCAGCCATTGAGGCAGCCAAAGCAGCTGATCACCGCCGCGACCGCGACGAGGGCACCGGCCGAGCCGCCCCAGGCCGAGGCAATGAAATCCGAGACGGGCGCCTTGGAAACCGACACGACGTCGAACGGCAACAGCAATGCTACCGAAACGGTGGCAATGACGGTCACGACCGCGCTCAGTCCGGTGCCGACCATCGTGGCGAGCGGGACGTTGCGGCTGGAATTCTCCACGGCATCCGCCGGCATTGCTGCGCTCTCGAGGCCGAGCATGGCGAACAAGGTCAGTCCCACAGCGCCGGTCGTTCCCGCGAGCGTAAACGAGCTCTCCGTGATCGACGGTAGCGCCGCGCCACCGCTGGCGGCGATGCGCCACACCGCGAGCCCGATAACGGCGATGAACGGCAGGAGCTTGAGCACCGTCGTCACCGACTGCACGCCGCCGGTTGACCGCAGGCCCCGCAGGTTGACCCACGTGAAGAGCCAGACGGCGGCGAGTGCTGTCGCCGGCAAGGCACCCGGCGTGGTATTCATGCCGGGGACCAGTCGCGTGAGATAGCTGATACCGGCGATGGTGATGCTGGCATTCGCGGCCCACACCGAGATGACATAGCCCCAGGCGCCAATGAACGCGGCCCCCTCGCCGAGGCCCAGCCGCATGAAGCCGAAGCTGCCGCCGGCCTCAGGCAGGTGGCGCGCCAGGTCGGCGAAGACCCACGCCAGACTCAGCGCCCCGACGAACGTGATTCCCCACGCCGACACGGCGTTCCACCCGAACGGCGCGAGGCTCGCCGGGAGCATGAAGATGGCGGATCCGATGATGTTGCCGATGACGAGCGCGGTCGCCATCCAGAATCCGAACTTGCGGCGCACAGCGGGCGTGGGGTGCGTGGTGGTCACGGAAAGGGGGCTGAGGGGCACGCGCAAAAGGCCCCGGCAAAGATTCCGGGGCCTCTCGACTTTCGCTAGGCGCCGAGCGCCTCGACCATGGCCTCTTCGAGCATCTCCATCGCCTCATCCACGTCATCGGTGGTGATGACGAGCGGCGGCATGAACCGGACGGTGCTCTGTCCGCAGGGCAGGAGCAGCAGGCCATGATGGAACGCGCGCACGATGATGTCGTCGCAGAGCTTCGCGGCGGCCGAGCCGTCCGGCTGCACGAACTCGAGGCCGATCATCAGCCCCTTCCCGCGCACCTCGCCAATGCACGTGTGCTTCGCCTGCAGCTCGCGCAGCCTGGCCATGAAGTACTCGCCGACCCGCACCGCGTTCGCCATCAACTCGTGCTCGACGAGGTCAAGCGTCGCCAGCGCCGACGCGGCCGCCACGGGATTGCCGCCGTATGTGTTGCCGTGCGCACCACGCTTCCACTGCGACATCCACTTCTTCCTGGCGACGACCATGCCGACCGGGATACCAGAGCCAAGCCCCTTGGCCAGCGTCATGATGTCCGGCGTGACGCCCCAGTGCTGCGCGGCAAACATCTTTCCGGTGCGTCCGATGCCGGACTGCACTTCGTCGAAAATCAGCAGGATGCCGTGCTTGTCGCAGAGTGCGCGCAGTCCGGCAAGGAAACCGTCGGGCGGCACGATGTAGCCGCCTTCACCCTGGATGGGCTCGATGACGATGGCCGCCACGTCCTTGGGCGGCACGTTGTTCTGGAACAGGTGGTTCTCGATGTAGTCGAGGACCGCCTTGCCCTGGTCCTTGCCGACGAAGAGCGGCCGGAAGCTGTTCGGGAATGGTACATGCGTCACGCCAGGCATGGTGGGAGAGAAGCCCGATTGCTGCGTGTACTTGCTCGCGGTGAAGGCGAGCGCGCCCATGGTGCGCCCGTGAAACCCTCCGAGGAAGCCGATGAAGCGCGGCCGGCCGGTCACGTACCGCGCCAGCTTGAGTGCCCCTTCCACGGCCTCGGCGCCGCTCTGGCACATGAAGCTCATCACGGGCTCGTCGCCCATCGGCTTCAGTCCATTCATGCGCTCGGCGAGCAGCACCCACTGCTCGTGCCAGAAGTCGCTGGAGATGTGCAGGAACTTGTCGGCCGCGTCCTTGATGGCCTGCACAACCTTCGGGTGCGAATGGCCCGTGTTGGCCACGGCGATGCCGCCGCAGAAATCGAGAAAGCGGTTGCCGTCCACGTCCCACACTTCGGCGCCCTTGCCGTGGTCCATCACAAACGGCACGCCGCGCGGATACGACGGAGAAACCACCTCGGCGTCGCGCGCGATCAGCGCTTTTGCCTTGGGGCCGGGAAGTTCGGTGATGATGCGCGGGGGCTTGGTCGCAATGGCGGTCATCGGGCAATCCTCTTTGGGTCGGCAGCGCAACCGGCACCGGTCCAGCTTGCGGCGGGGGGGGCTGCTCATTTACCCTCTAAAGATGCCACGATGCCCCTCTCCATGTGACCCCCCTGGGAGCTTGACGCCTGCGGACTGCGTAGGCTCCTGCAGAGGGAAATTGCCAGTAATTCCCTGACGCCGATCCCGGCGACCCGCAGAGGCCCCTCACAACGCTGCACTCACGACGCCGCGCGGTGGCGCCGATGGCACTCGACGCTCATTCTTGGCGCATCGTGAGATCGCCCTGGATCGCATTCACGCGCCCCGTTTCGCCGTCCATAGCGCGGTGCGAGCTGACGCATGTTGCTCGCACGTCCATTGATGTCGATGTGGCGCGCGCCCAACATCATGCGTACGAGACGCTCCTCGGATCGCTTGGCTGCGAGGTGCGGCGCGTGACGCCGGCTCCCGCACATCCTGATGCCGTGTTCATCGAGGACACCGCCGTCGTGCTCGATGAGGTGGCGGTAATCGCGCATCCCGGCGCCGCGAGGCGGCGAGGCGAAGTGGTCGCGGTGGCGGAGGCTTTCGCGCCGTTGCGCCCGCTGGTACGCATCGAGTCCCCCGCAACGCTCGATGGCGGCGATGTGCTCGTGATCGGCCGATCCGTATACGCCGGCGAGACGGGCCGCACGAACGCAGAAGGCATCGTGCAGCTGCGTGCCGCCCTCGCTCCGTTCGGCTATGCGGTGCGGGGAGTCCCGGTCACCGGCTGCCTGCACCTGAAGACGGCGGTGACCGCGGTGAATGACACGACGGTGCTGCTGAACGCCGCCTGGGTCAGCGCGTCGACATTCCACGCGTATCGCGTGCTCGCGGTGGACGAAACCGAACCCATGGCCGCCAACGTGCTCCGCGTCGGCAGCGACCTCGTGTACGGTGCGGCGTTCCCGCGCACCTTGGAGCGGTTGCAGTCGGCCGGCTTCCATCCCCATACAGTGGACGTCTCGGAGCTCGCCAAGGCCGAAGGCGCGGTCACCTGCTGCAGTCTCGTCCTGCGCGGCTGATGGAGCGGCACTCGCCGGCGCGCGCCGGCTCCGTGCGCGTCATGGTGCCGAGCATCCAGATCAGCGCCGAAAGCACCGGCAGGTTGAGGTTGAGGAAGAGCCCAAGACCGTAGGGGAAGTCGAAGATCGTCCGCATCACGCCCATGGCGTCGAACTGGTATCCCTTCATGACGTCGATCACTGCCTGTTCCCGTGGGTCGCGCACGGTGGTACTGAGCGTGCCGAACGTGTGGGCGGCGCAGAAGAAGAGCGACAGGCCGAAGGCGTGCGCAGCAACGGCACCGATCTCAGTCGTCCTCCTTCCCCGCCTTTGCCCGCCGTTGGCGACGCGCGGTCACTTCGATCTCGATCTTCATCCGCGGATCCGACAGTCCGGCCACGATCATCGTCGCGGCGGGCCGGATGTCACCGAGGTAACGCTGCAGGACAGCCCAGGTCTTGGGAAACTCATCGCGGTCCGGCAGAATGTACCGCACGCGCACCACGTCGGTGAGCCGGCACTTGGCATCCGCCAGCGCACGCTGGATGTTCTGGAAGCAGCGGTCGGTCTGCACCACGACGTCGTCGCTGATGGTCATCGTGTTGTAGTCGAAGCCTGTGGTCCCGGACACGAAGACCCATCGGCCGTCGACGACCGCGCGCGAGTAGCCGATGGCCTGCTCGAAGGTGGATCCGGACGTGATCAGCTTGCGGCTCATGTGTGGTTCCCGAGGCTGGTTTGCACCCGCAGATTTTCGGGCATGGCGCGTCGCGTCGCCAGCCCACCCCTGCCGAGCGCATCAGCGACCTGCAGAAGCTCGAGGTGGGGATCCGGGGCGGGCACTCCTACAAGGTCAGCGACCTGTTGCTCGCGGTCGGGGCGCGCAACGGCGTGCGGAGCACCGGAACGGAAGGCGACGCCGCCGGTAGATCGTACCCCGACCCATAGGCGGTGCTAGGAGCAATGTTGTTCATTTAACAAACTTTGTGCTATATTCCCGGTCCGACCGCTCACTACGACGGAGGGACGATGGCAGGGACCAAGGCCGTGCTGCCCGGAGGGCCGCGACTGACCGACCACATCAGCCTGGGCGTGCTGACGGCGCAGTTTCCCCTCGACCTCGTGGAGCAGGTGCTCTTCGAGACGGAACGGCTGAGTGAACGCCAGCGCGACTTGCCGGCGCACGTGATGGTGTACTACGCGATCGCGCTGGCGCTCTATGCCGACGTGTCGACCCGCGAAGTGCTGCGCTGCCTGCTGGAGGGCGTCCGGTGGCTCGGCGATCCGACGGCCGCGGCCGCCCCGGCCGGCCAGTCGGGCATTTCGCAGGCCCGCACGCGCCTCGGGGCGGCCCCGCTGGAAGCCTTGTATCGCGCCGTCGTGGCCCCCGTGGCGACCGCCGACACGCCCGGCGCGATGTATCGCGGCTGGCGGGTGATGCGCCTCGACGGCACGACGCTCGCCGTGGGCGACACGGTCGCCAATCGGCGGGCCGCGTAGGACCTATCACTCACGCGTCCATTAATTCGGGGCAAGCTCAATATGAGTATCACCAAGGGCGTAGTGGGCTATCCCGCGCGAGTCAATCGACAGTCGCTTCACCTAACCAGCATGGGCGTGGTCAGCGCGCTCCTCCTTGCGTGCAGTTCCGTAACGGGCGTAGCGCGGAATACGTCGCCATGCCCGTCCGGGGCGGGTGAATTCCCGCCGACAGACTGTGCGATCATCGACGGCCGCGCCGTTGACGGTCAGGGGCGCGCAGTCTCCCGTTTGGGGCTCCGCGTGGACTCGATCGGTGCCAGCGGCTACGCGTATGCCTCAGACGCGGTGGTCACGGATAGCGAGGGCCGCTTCGTCCTCACCGTGCTTCGGATCAATCGATTCCAGCCGCCAACAACTCCCGACACCGCCACGGTCGACGTCAAGGCCTACACAAACACGAGCCCGAATCCGGGAGATAGCCCCGTGTCGCGCGCCCCGGTACGTATGCGGTTCGCGCCGCTGGGACGACCGGTTGAGCGCACGCAGGCGACGCTAACGTTCAATCTGGGGCGGTAGTGCGAGAGCGTGCGCTCCACTGAGACCTACCGTTTCAACATGCCCATCATCTCGCGCTTCGCCTGACGGGCGATGGCTGGATACTCCTGGCGCAACCAGCGGGTGATGGCCGCCTCGTGCCGTTCGTACGCGCGCAGGCTCACCCCGAACGTCGGCGCGGCCGCCGTCTGTGTCATCCCCGCGCGCACCGCCTTGACGACGGACCGTTGCTGGAGCGCCTGCGTCGCGGCATCCGACTTCCGTGCATCCGTTCTCGTCGCCATGCGGTAAGGAACGACACACTACGCACTATTCGGCGACATGGGAGGCCAAGCGGTTGGCCCAGCCCCGGTAGCCCCCGCGGCCATCCGGGTCGTCGAGGCCCTCCGTCGAGCTGTCGCCAATGGCGACGTACCGGGCGAAGCTGCGGGGAGCGGGGACGGTCATGAGTGAGTGCAAGAATATATCGCGCGCCCCTGACTGCCGGGAACGTCCGCGCGACGCTCGGAGTTTGCCTGTCAGTCCAGCACCAGCCCACCCCCAGGCCCATGATCCAGGTCCTCAAGCTGTACGCCGCTGCCGCCGTTGTCTTCTTCGCCCTTGACATCGCCTGGCTCGGCTACGTCACCCGCGGCATCTACGCACGGCAGATGGGCCACCTGACGCGCTTGGGCTCGCCGCCTACGCCGCGTTCGACCTCACGGGCCTTGCCCTGCTGAAGGACTTTCCGTTGAAGGGGGCGCTCGTGGACCTCACGTGGGGAACGTTCGTCACCGCGACGGTGAGCGGCGTGTCGGTGGTCATCGGACGGTGGCTGCACGCGGTATAGCGGGACCGCACGCGCGGGAGTTGGGTTCGGTCGGATTCACCGCTCCTTCCGATGGTCGTGGCAGGCAAGGTCCATCGCCACCGCGCTCGCCAGCACCAGCACGGGGTCTTCACCGTCGGGGATTTCCACGCCGGATGATGTAGTCGTCGCCCCAGGCGAGCAGCTTCTGCTTCATCACATATCGCATGGTCACTACGGCTGGGCGAGCTTCTTGCGGGCGAAAGGCCGGGTGAACGCGGCCGGTGGGTTGTGTCCGTTCGCCGCCAGGTCATACGCCTTCTGATAGAACTCCATCGCCTTCGCTGCCTGTCCCTGCTTCTCATACGTCATGCCGAGCAGGGCGTGGAAGAACGGATCGCGCTCGTTGCCGCGCAGGCTGATGGCCTTGGTGAGGTCCGCCTCAGCCCCTGCGAGATCGTCGGTGTACAGCGCCACGTACCCCGTGAGGTACGGGAAGAATCGCTCTTGCTGCGCGGCCATCGCCGAATCGCTGTCGAGCACCTTGCGTGCGGCGGCCACGTGTCGAGCGGCAGCCGCCTTGTCGCCGCGGCGCGCGGCGAGGCGGGCAAGCGCATGCTCGAGGCGGAAGTCCCACAGGCTCCTGGGGTGCGTCCTCGGCGCGGGTTCCTTGTTGCCCAGTTCACTGCCGAGCCGGTAATACTTCTCCGCCGTGTCGAGGTCGCCGGCATCGATGCACACACGCGCCGCCTCGTTGGCCATCTCCCCCTGCTGGTAGAACGCATTCTGCGGTTCGGCCTGCTCGCGCGTGACCCAGTAGGCGATGACCATCTCTTCGTACTTCACCGTGTTCTTGCAGTCGCCGTCGAAGGCGTAAGACATTGCCATGGCGCGCTGCGAGGCGGCCTTGGCGGCGGCGTTCGGCGCCCCGTCGATAAGCGCCTGAAAGACCTCGCGCGCCTTGGCGGTCTCGCCCCGCGAATCGAGGCCGTTCGCCATCCGCGTGCTGTCGGCGCGTGGGGAGGGCGCCGCCGCCGGCCGCTGGGCGGGTGGCGTAGCCGGCACGCCCTGTGCGGCGACGGCAAGCGGCGACAGCAGGAGACCGAGTGCAAGCAGTGGGCGAACCTGGCGGTGGGCGCGCATTGATGCTCCGGATGTATCGGGCGGTGAATGAGTACGCCGCCTGACCAGAGGCGGCTACAATGGCTTACTATAAAGTCGCCCAGAACGCAACGGGCATCCAGTCATCGGGGGGTTCCATGAACAAACGTGACTTCCTGCGCACGGTCGGCGGTGCGTCCGCGGGCCTGTTCTTCGGCCCGGATCTTCTGGCGCAGCATGCCGATACGCCGGCGCACGTCCTCGCCGAGGACGAGGCGTTCTGGGCGGCGGTACGCACCAAGTTCAGGCTGACCCCCGAGTACATCAACCTCGAGAACGGCTACTACTGCTTTCAGCCCGAGGAGGTGCTCGAACGGTTCATCGGCCACGCGCGGCGTGTGAATTACATGGGCTCGCGCTACATGCGTACCGTGCGGGTGGACGACAAGCTGCGCGTGCGCACAAAGCTCGCTGCGCTGGCGGGGTGCTCACCCGCCGAACTCATCATCACGCGCAACACGACCGAATCGCTCGATACGGTCATTGCCGGATTCAACTGGGACGCCGGCGATGAGGCCGTGATGGCCAACCAGGACTACGGCGCGATGATTGACCAGTTCAAATTGATGGCGCGCCGGCACGGGATGACCAACCGGTTTGTTGACATTCCGCTGGATCCGAAGAGCGACGACGACGTGGTGCAGGTGTACGCCAGGGCGTTGACGCCCAGAACGCGCCTTCTGATGATCCCGCACATGGTGAACATCACCGGGCACGTGCTCCCCGTGCGCGCCATCTGCGACATGGCGCATGCGCGCGGCGTGCAGGTGATGGTGGACGGTGCGCACGCCTTCGCCCACATTGACTTCAAGATCCCCGACCTGCACTGCGACTACTATGGGGCCTCGCTCCACAAGTGGCTCTCGGTACCGCTCGGCGCCGGCATTCTCTACGTGAAGAAGGAGCGCATCGCCGGGCTCTGGCCGGTCTATGGGGACCCCGCCCCGGACAATGACATCCAGAAGCTCAATCACACCGGCACGCATCCCTGCCATACCGACCTTGGCATCGAGGACGCCATCGCGTTCCACGAGGCCATTGGCAGCGCACGCAAGGAGGCGCGTCTGCGGTTCCTCCAGCGCTATTGGAGCGATCAGGTGCGCGGCAAGCCGAAGTTCATCTTGAACACGCCGGCTGACCCGTCGCGCTCGTGTGGCATCGCCAATGTCGGTATCGAGGGCATGGCTCCGCCGGACCTCATGAAGATCCTGTTCGAGCGGCACAGGATCTTCACGGTGTCCATCAACAGCGTGGGCGTGCACGGCGTGCGCGTCACGCCGCAGGTGTACACGGCGCTCGCCGAGCTTGACGCGTTCGTGAAGGCGCTGCAGGCGATTGCGGCGTAGCGCCACGATCGCCCTTCGTTACTTCGCCAGCTCTCCCACCACCGCCGCCAGCGCCTTTACGCGCACCGGGTCGCTTGCGGTCTTGATGTCGCCCGCCAAGGCCTTGGCCAGCTTCTCGTACGCTGCCGTGCGCGCCGGCCCCGTGGCCGCTTCAGCCGCGTCCATGGCCGCGCCGATCTCCCTGGAACGCGCCGGCAACAGTCCGCCGTAGCGCACCAGCTGGTCGAGGTACGCACGCGCCACCACCGGATGCGCCGGCCACGTGTTCCGCATCTGGGTCTGCGGGTTGTTCACGTCGTGCTGCACGAGCCTGGCGGCCGTGATTTCGTTGGCCGACAGCTGGTCGCTGGGTGTCAGTTCGAGGATGTCGAGTCCGCGTCCGATTTCCGAGCTCCAGATGTAGCCGTTGTGCCAGTAGGCTGACCACGAGCCTCCGAGGTGCAGCGTATCGGCGCTGAGCGGACCCCGATCGAAATACGCGATCTCCTGCGCGTGCGCGGGATCGGTGAAGTCGAAGACCGACACGCCGCCCTGGTACCAGCCTTGCGCCATGATGTCGCGCCCCGGCACCGGAATGATGGCCCCGTTATGCGCCACGCAGTTCTCCGTGCGCGTCTGCGCGGCCGGCAGCTTGTAGTAGCCGGCCAGCGTCATCCTGCGATCCGCCAGCGTGAAGATCGCGTTGGCACCCCACGTCAGCTTGTCGCTCGCCCGGCAGCGCGGCGCCATGCCGCCGCCCCATTCGTCGGTGAACAGCACCTTGCTGCCGTCGTTGCTGAAATTCGCCGAGTGCCAGTACGCGAAGTTCGGGTCCACGACTTCGGCAAGGCGCCGCGGGTTGACCGGATCCGTGATGTCGAGGATGATGCCGTTGCCCGAGCAGGCGCCGGCCGCGAGGCCAAGGACCGGGTAGGCCGTGATGTCGTGGCACTGATCGGTCGGCGAACTTTCCTGCGTTCCCGCGCCATGTGTCCCGCCCTTCCACAACCCGGCGATCACTCCTGCCGAGTCCGCGAAAATGCGCGGTGCGTTCACTATCCGGGCCTCGGCCGGATTGGCCAGCGGGACGCGGATGATCTCGATGCGGAAGAGCGCCGTGTTGGGGTCCTTGTCGGGCGCCGCGCCGGAGCACGCGGCGAGCTCGTTCGGCGACCGCACGATGCTCGTCCCCTGCACGTAGATGTAGACGATCCCCTTGTCCGCCGGGTCCTCCACGAGTGTGTGCGTATGCGAGCCGCGGCACGTCTGCACCTGCGTGATCACCTTGGGGTGCTCGATGTCGGTGATGTCGAAGATGCGCACGCCGCGGAAACGCTCGGCGCTGACCGTGTCCTTCACGCCGCCGCTGGCGCAATCCACGCGCCCGCGCAACTCCTCCACCGACATGAACAGCAGGTTGCCCCAGACGGACACGTCACCCTGTCCACCCGGGCAGCTGTACAGGGTCGTGAGCTTGAGGTTCCTGAGGTCCGACGCGTCCCAGATCTGGAAGCCGTTGAAGTTCCCCTGGAAGACATGCTTGCCCGAAAAGGCAAGGTCGGAGTTCATGAACGAGAAGTTGCCGAGGTTCGTCGCGTCGTTCATCCCGTCCGGTTTCCACGCCGTCGAAACGAGACGCAGATTCCATGCCGCTTCGCCGGCGTCCTTCCAGCCGGGCTTGAGCGTGGCACGCGGATCCGTGGTGCTGGCGCCCTGCGCGAGCGCCCGGGAGGCGATGAGCAGGGCGCTCAATGCAACCGCCGCCGCGCGCAGCGCGCGGCACGAAGGAACGGGGGGCATTGGTACCTCGGTTGATGAAGTCGGTTGACGTGCTATCGAGCCGGCAGCTTCGTCAGCATCGCGCGCATGCGGGTGATCTCCGCCCGCTGATCCGCGTCGACATCTGAAGCGAACCGGAAGATGGTGGTGTTCTGGGCCGCTCCGGTAGTGGCAAACAGCATCTTGACCATCGCGATCGCGCCCTCGTGGTGCTGGATCATTCCGGTCAGGAAGAGCCGTTCGAACGCCTGCCCCTTCGCCTTCGCCAGCGCCTCCATCTGGGCCTTGGTGAGCATGCCGGGCATCAGTTGCGCATCGTGGCCAGGCATGTCCATCCCGAGATGACGGAGTGGATCGGGTGCTTCCTGGCCATGGTCGTGCAGCCACTGCTGCATCATCGCGATCTCATCCGTCTGCGAGACCTCGATGCGCTCGCCGAGCGACCGCAGCAGCGGCGACATCGTGCGCGCACCGATGAGCCTGACCATCTCGACCGCCTGGGCGTGATGGTGGATCATCCCGCGCATGAAGTCCACGTCAGCCGCCGAAGCCGTCGTCTGTGCCTGTGCCCACGGCGGCACCAAGGCGCTGACCGCCGCGCACGCGGCGACCAGCGCAATCCGAAGAATCCCCCGGCAATGCACGGTCACGGCACCACGATGGCCGCATGCCCCGCCATCTTCAGCTTGGCGTTCAGCCCGGCAAGTCCGGTGACCTTGAGCGCGGTCCAGCGCTTCATCACATCGGCGAGCTGCGCGCGGGCGGTCATGCACGCCGCCACTTGCCCGGCGGTCGGTGCAACTTCGGCCCCCTGCATCGCCATGGCGGCACTCATCAGCGTGCCACTGACGCTCGCCATGGTCGCGGGACCGGCGCGATAGGGGCCGATGTGCCGCCACTGCATGGCCGCCGACGGAACGGGCGACTGCGCCGGAAGCACGTCGACGAACAGCGCCAGTGTGAGCGCGGCGAGCATTGAACGGAGGGGAAGTGTGCGCACGGGATTCACCTTGAGTGGTTCACGGAGCGGGTGCTGGCCTGCTGCCGGCGCCCTGTGCATGATCAGTGCTTCAGTTCACCGGGTCGGTACATTCGTTCCGTATGGCCCTGCAGTTGGCTGGGATAGAAATAGACCTCACGCAGGTTGCCATCCGCGTAATTCTTCGCCTGGTCGGCAAAGTGCTTCGACGCCGGATCAGCGTTGAGGCCGCCGGCCATTACGGCGCGCGCCCGCACGCTGTCGCCGAACTCGACGACGGCCACGAAGCTGTTGCCGTAGGTACCGTACAGCTTTTTCGTCGTGCGCGCCCCGCGCGCATCGTACGAAGCCAACGACCCCCAGCGCGCGGAGGCAAAACCCACCGGCACGCTCGGCGCGTTGTCGTCGAACCGCGGCGTGATGTCAGGCACCAGCCGCTGGAACCTGTTGACCGCGCCCCATGGCGTCTTCCACGTGCCGAAGTCGGCGGCGAGGCGGTCGCTCACCCGCGCGAGCGCCTGCAACTGCTGTGCTGGCGGAATCCGCGTGGCGACGTATTCGTAGGGATCCATCGCCGCGCCTTCGCGCGGCAGGCGCCATAGCTCCTCCGCCCAGAAGAGGGCCAAGGTCGTCGGGACGGAGTTCACACCCCAGCGGTAGTCCCAACTGCGCAGCAACCGAATCTGCTCGGCCAGTTTCGTCTTGATGGAATCCGAGTACGGCAGGTTGTCGTGGGCCGTGATCAGACGCGGGATCAGCGTGGTGAACGCCGGCATGTGACTGTCGTACGCGGCGTCGCGCAACGACTCGAGCGTGAAGTCCTTTCTTCCCGACAGCACCGCAATCGCGTGGATGCCGCGCGGGTTCTCGCCGCTCGGGTCCATGTAGGCCGGGAAATCGCTCTTCTTCGGACTGTGTTCACCCGCGGCGGTGTACGGCCAGTTGTTGGTGTTGTAGAGCCAGCCGTTGGGCGGGTTCAGCACCAGCGGACTCTCCTCCACGCCGTGCAGCGGACCCCATTCCGTGGCCGGATCGCTGCCATCCACGGGCCGCGACCAATCGAACTTCGGATTGCGCTTCGGCACGAAGTTCGCGTGCAGGTAGGCGATGTTCCCTTCGGCGTCCGCGTAGATCGTGTTGTTCGACGAATTGGCGTGCAGCTCCATCGTCGCGCGGTATTCCTTGTAGTTCCGCGCCTTGGTGCGGGTGTACGACTGCGTCAGCGCCTTCACCGGATCGTTCATGAGCCTCACGGTGATCCACTTGCCGTCCGCCTCGCGCACCACCGGGCCGTGGTGCGTGCGATAGATGGTGAACTCGCGGGTCTTCAGGCCCTCGGGCGTCTTGTAGCGAATGGCAACCCTGGACGTCGTCACCGGCCGCGTGCCGCCGGCATAGGCGTACACGTACCCGTCGCCCGCCTTGGTCACGGTTTCGGCGTATTCGTCCGTCACGTCGGCGTTGCTCGACGTGTGCATCCAGCCGGCGCTGGCGTTGAAGCCCTGATAGATGAAGAACTGCCCCCAGGTGATGGCGCCGTAGGCGTTGAGCCCTTCGTCGCTCGTCATCTGCGCTTCCTCGCGGAAGTAGTGCGACGTATGGGGATTGATCAGCAGCAGGGCGTGGCCATTCTTCGTGTTGGACGGGGCGATGGCCACGCCGTTCGAGCCCATCGGCACCGCGAACCGTTCCTCGGCTTCCTCCGCCTCGGCCGCAGCGGCAACCTCGACGGCGCGGCGAGACGGCGCCTGCCCCAGGCGCGCACCGTAGAACATCTCGATCCCGCGCAGGCCGATGCCGGAGATGTCGCCGCCGATGCTCCCTTCGGTGAACGAGAGCGCCATCCACGGCTCAAAGCGGGTGAGCACCTTCGGCTTCACCAACTTGTGTGTGTACAGGTAGTAGTTGAGGCCGTCGGCCCACGCGACCATGAGCTTCTTCAGCCAGTCGGGGCTGGTGGCGAACTGCGCCTTCAGGTCAACCGAGTCGACGAACATCCGCATTCGAAGGTCGCGCCAGACTTCCCCTTCCCCTTCGGCCTCGGCCAGCCGCCCGAGCGAGTTCAGGTAGTTCACCTCGACCCGGTTGAAGTCGTCCTCGGCCTGGGCGTAAATGACGCCGAAGACGGCATCCGCATCGGTTTTCCCTTTCACGTGCGGAACGCCCCAGTCGTCGCGCGTGATGGTGATGGCCTGTGCCTGGCGCTCCCAGCGCCTGATTTCCGAGCGCGACTGGGCCGGCAGCTGGGCCGGCAGCCGGGACGGCAGCTGGGCGGCAAGGGCGAGCGTGGCGACAAGCAGCAGCTTCTTCATGGCATATTCCTGCGATGTGGATCGGCGGTGGGGTCTGGCGCATCCGGGGCGTCGAATGACGCACGTGTGACGCCCATATAATAGATGCGGTCGCACACATTGGTGCCACGCGTGAAAAGGCCATTGCTGCCGGTTCCCGCGTGCCGCACTTTCCCTCAGTGAACGCTCGCCGCGTACCGCGTGTTGTGGCGAATACCAAATCGAATACCTCATGACCCCTGACTTCAAGGCACCGGGCACCACGCGAAAGATCCTGATCGCCGGCGGTGGCTTCATGACGCCGTTCCTCCGGTACATGGCGGAACTCACCGGCAAGCCGCGTCCGCGCGTCTGCTATCTCCCCACGGCGGTCGGCGACACGCCTGTCGCAAAACTGAACTTCTATCAGTGGTGCGCCCCGTTGAACATCGAACCGTTCGTGCAGGATGTGTTCATCGAGAGCCTCACCCAGACCAAGGGATGGGACGAGGTCCTGCTCTCGGCGGATGCCATTGTCGCATCCGGCGGCAACACGCTCAACCAGCAGGCCATCTGGCGCGCCCAGGGCATTGACGTGGTGCTGCGCGAGGCCTGGGAGCGCGGCATCGTGCTCGGCGGCGCCAGCGCCGGTTCGCTCTGCTGGTTCGAGGAGGGCACCACCGACTCGCGTCCGAAGCGGTTGTCCGTCGTGCGTTGCCTTGGCTTCCTGCCGGGAAGCCATTCGCCGCACTACGATGCCGAGCCCGGTCGCCGTCCGCTCTATCAGGAGCTGATTGGCTCGGGCGCGCTGAAGCCCGGCTACGCCTGCGACAACGAGGCAGGGCTGTACTTCGAGGGGACGGAACTCAAGCGCGTGGTCGCCTCCAGTGACAACGCGAAGTGCTACCACGTCAGCCTGGTGAACGGGCAGGTCGTCGAGCGGGTGCTCGAGCCGGAGCGGATAGGATAGACGCAGACGCTACCGCGGGCGCCTTAACCGGAAGCGCGTGACGAGCTGCACGTCGTCCTCATCGAGGCACACGGTGTACACGTGGTCGCGGCGCACCACGAACGGCAGCCAGACCGATGTGCGGCACCCGCGCAGTTCCGCCGTCGCGATGATGCGCCCGTTGCTGCTGAAGATGTCGTGCGCCAGGGCGCCAGTTGCCGTGGTCCGACTCACCCACAGGCGGCCTTGATCGTCGACCGTCAGGCGGTCAATCGCCGGTTTCTCTTTCGGGATGCGGCTGAAGTCGAGTCCGGTTGGTCCCTTTGACTCCGTGTCCGCGATGATGGAGTCGCGCTCTACTTGCGTCACCATCACGCGCGGGAGGCTTCGTACGATACGCACGGTGTCGCGTGCTATCGCCTTCAGGCGGAGGATTTCGTAGCGCGCCGAGCTTGGCACGCACCACGTTTCCGCATCGGGCCCGAGCACCGACTGCGAGCGGGGGGCAAACGGAATGGTGCGATAGCTGGTACTGCGTTCCGTTCGGGTGATCCACGTGCCGGCTTCGTTGAGTCCCGGCTGTGCACACGACGGCATCGCGCCAAGCGTGTCCACGCGCGATTTGTCGATACGGTACGCCAGGACGAGGTTCTGGCGCTCTCGTCCGGAGCCGGTGGCGCAGTCCCAATCGATGATCCGTCCCTGCTTGTCGGGCTGTGGTGACCACGCGCCTTGCGACCAGCAGAACTTCGCCGTCCAGGAGGACTGGAAAGCCCCTTCCGGGCTGAACAACGAGAAGCGCGCGTTGGCGGCGTCGCGTACCCACAGCACGCCGTTGCGGGCGATGATGAGCCCTTCGGCATCCCGCAGCTCGCCCGGACCAGAGCCAACGCGGCCGATCACGCGCACCAATTTGCCGTCGGGTCCGAAGACACGGATGTCCTGCGTCTTCCGGTCAAGCACGAAGACCCGGCCTTTTGCGTCGGCTTCAATGGACTTCGTATAGAGAAACGAAAGCGGACCGGTCTCGGCGCCACCGATGCGGAGTGTCTCCCCGAGAGTCCAGGTTGCCTGGGCGCTGACGGCGTTGCCGCACAGGGTGAGACACGCGGCCGCTACCATCAAGGACTTCACGTTGTCCACGGGTACCTCGTGGTGTCACCAACGGTTCAGACGGCATGGGCCATGCCGAGTTCGTGCACGATAATCGAGCGACGCCGGACAGGCTTCGCAAGAGAGCGATCATCACCCCGCATGATTGAAGCGGCGTGCCGGGTGAGTTGCCCCATCGGCAGATTCCTTGCGCACCGCAGTCTCAAGGAAACAGAATAGTACCCATGCCGCCGGCGTCTCGTTGGGTCATCGCTACGTTGCTGGTCGTGGCGTGCGCGGAGTCGTCTCGCGAGCCACGGATCGAGCAGCAGACGAC
>PNKL01000036.1 GCA_013822425.1 Gemmatimonas sp. | reverse complement strand
AGCACAACGCCGGTCGTTAGCAGCATAGCTGATCACTCGGCAATACACAGGGCCAGCGTGGTTTCTAAAGTAGCGGTCATAGTCGCCGCAATGTTCGCCTCAAGCTGCGCGCGCGTGACGTACGTCCCACCGCCCTGTCCCGTGGGGCCGCCGGAGGCAGCGGTCGTGCGCAGGACCGTGGCAGCGGATGCCGCACTCGAGGGGCGCCTCGTGTCTTTCGGCAATCACGCACCATTACCGGGGGCGCGGATCATTTCGCGTAGCCTGGCGATGCCGACGCGCGCCGAGACAACGGTCACGACAGATCGGGGAGCGTTTGGGATTGCTGGAATCTCACCGGGTACGTTCGTGCTAACGTCCTTTGCGTTTGGCTTTGCACGGCGCGTCGATACCCTCGAAGTGCCCAGACAGACGAACGTGTACGTGGAGCTTGTCATGCCATTTGGCGGCGGTGATGCGTGTAGCTGGCCGATGATCGTCCGGACGCCGTGGTGGAAGTTCTGGTGAGGTGCTGCCTGACGGCAGTTGGTGCCGACGGCTGTCTAAGGCAGCAGGTGGGCGGCCGCGCTTCATCGTACCTTTCGGTACGGCGCGGCCGCCCACCTGCAGCTTATGGTAGCGGCCGCGGCACAACTTGACGTTGGGCGAACGACAGCGGCCTTCGTGCCTCGGAGGGCCGCCACGGATGACTGCAGTGGCGGTCACAGCGTGCCCGCGCTCTATTAGACAAACGCCGCAGCAGGCGAGCGCAGGATATCACCGAAGAACGCGAGCCAGACCATGAGTCCGATCATCCATTCGCAGGCAGGCGACATTCCGCACAACATGACGACCACGGCTTTCGACATGCCTGGATGCCGGATCGTGAGAAACCTGGGCGTCGTGCGCGGCGTTGTCGTTCGGTCACGATCGGTGGTCGGCACCATCGGCGCCGGCCTGCAGACGTTGCTTGGCGGAAATATCTCGCTCTTCACGGAACTCGCTGAGCGCACGCGTCGGCAGGCCTTCGAGACCATGTTGGCCCAGGCGGCTGTAGCTGGCGCGAACGCCGTGATCGGCATTCGATATGACGCGAATGAGTTGATGCGAGGCGTGACAGAAGTCCTCTGCTACGGAACGGCGGTTGAGGTGGACCCGCTCGAACGCTGAAGGTGGTGGCCGCAGAACCGCGGGAGCGCGGATGACCGGGACTCTCCATCGTCAGTGGGCGCGCGTGCGCTCCGGCACTCTGGTGGTCGCATGCTCGGACGGGCGACTGCAGGACGCAACCGACGCATTTCTCGCCGAAGAACTTGGACTTACGGAGTACGACCGCCTCTACGTGCCCGGTGGCGGGGGCGCGCTGGCCGCCAGTGGCCGCGACTTTATCCGCGCTCAGCAGTGACGCCGCGAGTGTCAGTATCTCGTGGCACTACACGACATCGAGCGCGTCTTGCTCCTCTTTCACGGACCGAGCATCGACGGGCCGCCAGAGGCCACGTGTGCCGACTATCGTCGCAAGATCGCGGGCGCTTCCGCGGCGGCCATCCGCAAGCGACAGGCGCGCGACGCCGCGGAGCTCGTGGAGCGACGGGATGAATGGGCAGGCGCCGCCGCCTCAGAACCTGAACACGAACGACATCAGCGTCGACAAGTCGCTCTTCTCGATCGTCGCAAGCGGCGGTGTGGTGCGGTAGGTGTTGAACACCTCGACCTTCATCTGCGTACGGTTCGTCACCGACGCGGCGAGGCCGACGTTCGTCGAGTAGAGGCCGTCGCCGACGTCGTTGGCCACGACGTTGCCCGCGAAACCCTGGGTCAGCGTGGCCGTCTTCGACAGCGCGCGGGTGAACCGCTGGCCGAAGGCCACCGCCGACTTGCTCTTCACCGGCTTGCCGGGGTTGCTCTCCCACGACGCGCCGGCACTGGCATTCACCGAGAAACTCCCGTCGGCGGTGTTGTAGAATCGGTAGCTCAGCCCTGCGGTCGGCGCGAAGAAGTAGTCAATGGACTTGAAGGTGTCCCGCAGGTACGCCATCTGGCCGAACACGTAGGACTTGTCGGCGAACCGGAGTTCCACCCGCGAGTTGAGCACGGTGTTGTCGAGGCTGGGCCGTCCGTTCTTCTTTCCCCGAATGACGAGACCGTCCGCGTTGAGAATCAACCCGGTCGGCCGCTCGCGCTTCGCCTTGAACGACAGGTTCCAATTGGACGTGTTGGTGTTGCCGCTCGTGATGGCGAGGCCGGCGCCGAAGGAGCCAACCCACGTGGGACGCGCCGGCGCGGCGTCCTGCGCGGCCATCGTGCCGGCAGGCAGGACGACGGGCGCGATGAGGACGAGGGCGAGACGAAGGGAAGGAGTCATGGCTCGGAAGCGGTTCGTGGTACCGCTGCGAAAATAAGCGGTCGGCGCGCTCGCCGCTGACGTGGTCGGTGCTCGCCATCAACGCGCGTGCCGCTGCCGCACCTTGGGGCCTGGCGCGCCGGACCCCTCGCGACTGCTGACGTAGCCTGGCTGCCCGTCCCGGTCCGCGGCGGACTGGCAGTCATGCCAATGATTACGTATTATTACGTCACGTAAATATACGCAACACTTCCCACTCACCATGCACCCCTCTCCCTTCCAGCGCACCCCCCTCGCCGCCGGCCCGGCCTTTGCCGACCGCACCGCGGAACTGGCGCGCGTCGTCCACGCCTTCGCCACGCCGGGGTCGGCCCTCGTCCTGTACGGCCCTCGCCGGATGGGGAAGAGCGCCCTCCTCCACGAGGCTGCGCGCCGGGTGTCGGCGCGGCATCGACGCGTCGCCATCGTTGACCTCGCGACTGCCGTCGATGCCCCCGACGCCGTCCGCCGGCTCCTCGTCGCGGTGCGCGGCGCCGTCGGGCACACCTGGCAATCGCTTCTCCATGCGGTGGCGGCCAAGCTCCAGCTCTCCGTCACGCTGACGCCGAACCCCGACGGCACGTCGCTGCCCGGCATCACCCTCGGTGTTGACTCCCGCGCCGCCGAGCGTGCGGGGCTCTTCACCGACGCGCTGGTGGCCATCGACGCCGAGCTCAACCGCCGCAAGCTGCAATTGGCGCTCGGGCTCGACGAGTTCCAGCGCCTGCTGGCGTGGGGCGGCGACGACGTGGAATGGGCGCTGAAGGCGGCGCTCGAGCGCTCGAGCCGCATCGCCTGGGTCATGTCGGGTTCGGCGACCACGCTCATCGAGGACATGGTCACGAATCGCACACGCGCCCCCTGGAAGCTCGCCGATCACCTGCGACTGGGCCCGGTCCCAGCCGACGAGTTTGCGGTCTGGATCTCGGCGCGCGCGAGGCGCGGCGCCGGCCGCATCCCGGCCGCGGTCGCCCAGGACATCGTGCGACTCGCCGGGCCGCGCACCCGCGACATCGTGACGCTCGCGCACGCGACGTGGCGGCTTGCCTCCGCCAGCAGGTCGGCCGCCAACGCGCTGACCGCCATGGATGACCTCGTGCGTGAGACATCAGCCCCCTACGAACGGGCGTGGCTGCAGCTGACCCAACGCGAGCAGCGCATCCTGAGGCTCCTGGCCTCGCAGCCCGAAGTCCAGTTGACGGCCGAGGGCATTCGGCGCGAGCATTACCTGGGCGCCGCCAGCAGCATCGGCGTCGCCCTGTCAGGGCTGAGGAAGAAGGGCCTCCTCGCCGACGAGCGTGGTCAGCCGCGGTTCGATGATCCGTTCTTCCTCCGCTGGGTGACCCTGAGCAGCACCTGATTGCTCGTGTTCGCATTCATCAGGGTGGACGTGTGTCACTCATCCGGCGAGTGCTTGCCAAGCACTCCCCCGTGCGCGGGACTTTGCATGACCCTTGCCTCGATCGACTGGCTGATCGTCGTGGTCTACTTCGCGCTGAGCCTCGGCGTCGGGCTCATGTTCACGAAGCGCGCGTCCCGGTCTACGGAGAACTACTTCCTCGCCGGACGCACGGTGCCGTGGTGGCTGGCGGGCATCTCGATCGTCGCCACCACCTTCGCGTCGGATACGCCGCTCCTCGTCGCCGGCATCACTGCACGCGGCGGCATCGCCGGCAACTGGATCTGGTGGGCGTTCGTGCTCTCCGGCATGCTGACCGTCTTCTTCTTCGCCAAGCTGTGGCGCCGCTCGGGCGTGATGACCGACGTGGAGTTCGTCGCCATCCGCTATTCGGGACGCCCGGCGCACTTCCTGCGCATCTTCCGGTCGGTCTACCTGGGCCTGCCGATCAATGCCATCATCGGCGGCGCGGTCACGCTTGGCATGGTGAAGGTCTTGAAGGCCACCGTTGGTATCATGGCCGGCTCGGTGGCGCTCGCCATCTTCGCCGTCAGCGCCGTCGGCGGCCTCGACGGCATGCACGCCGGGCTGGTGCGCACCCACGGTGAGGCGGCGACGCAGAGCCTGCTGACCTTCTTCCCGCAGAACGACGGGGCGTTCCTACCGCTCATCACGCTCGCGGTCTTCCTCGCCGTGCAATGGTGGGCGGCGGCACCGTGGAACTCATCGACGCGGTGCGCCAGACGAAGGGGAAGATGTTCATCAAGGGGAATCTCGACCCCGTGAACACGGTGCTGTTGGGCACGCCGGATGACGTGAGCGCGGCCTCGCGGGAGCGGTTGCGTATTGCGGCCCCGGGCGGCGGGTACATTCTGAGCACGGCCTGTTCCGTGTCGCCCGCAGCGCCACCGGCGAACATCATGGCGCTGCGCGAGGCGGTGGAGACGTGGGGGCGGTACGATGGGGCGCTTGGATGAACGCACCCATGCGTGAGCCGCTGCTCGACGTCCTGCGGCGTGGCGCCACGATCATTGGCGACGGCGGCATGGGGACCGAGCTGCAGCGCGCCGGTCTCGAGCCGGGGGCTGCGGCGACGCGTGGAACCTGTCGCACCCGGAGGCGGTGCAAGCGATCCAGCGGCGCTACGTGGAGTCCGGGTCGCAGTTCATCCTCACCAACACCTTCGGCACCAACCGGTTCGTCCTGTCGCGCTACGGCCTGGAGGAGCGCGTGGCCGAGATCGCTCGCGCGGCCGCCGTCAATGCGCGGGCCGCCGCCGGAACGCAGGCGTATGTGCTCGGCGACATCGGGCCCTGCGGGGGATTCCTCGAGCCGCTGGGCGAGATCAGCGAGGCCGATCTCGAAGCCACCTGGCGCGACGCCATCGGCGCGATGCTCGCCGAAGGCGTGGATGGGATCATCTTCGAGACGATGACCGCGCTGGAGGAGATCGTGCTGGGCATCCGGCTGGCGCGCGAACTCGGCGCGCCACTGATCGTGGCGTCCATGTCGTACGATCCGGTGCGTGGCGGCGGGTACAAGACGATGATGGGAATCTCTCCGGGCGACGGCGCGAGGGCGTGCATCGAGGCGGGCGCACAGGTTGTCGGTGCCAACTGCGGGCGGATGGAGCCCGAGGAGTTCGCGGATGTTGCGCGTGCGATGCGCGCCGTCACCGATGCGCCGCTCATCCTGCAGCCGAACGCGGGGCAGCCGACGCTGGTGGGCGACAAGATCGTCTACCCGCGCGATCCCGCGAGCCTGGCGCCGGCGCTCGTGGCGTTGTCGCGCCATGCGGCGATTCTCGGTGGCTGCTGCGGCACGACGCCGGCGCATATCGACGCGTTCAGAGCGGCGCTGCGCTGACCGGCGAGCGGCACGGGCGAGGCTGGCGCCGGTGTCAGCAAAACCGCGCCGACGAATTAGGGCAAATACCCACTCAAATACTGGTCCTTTCCCTACGGCGTCGCGGCGTCCAGCGGGTAGTGTACTCACATATCTGTTGTTCCCTTTTTCCTGACGCGCTGCCGCCTCGGCGGCGCCGTCGCTCCACGTTGGGGATACTCGATGCGAATCAGGCGAGTGCGACTTATGGCGCTGGGCGTGTTCGCGGCGTCGCTGCTGACGGCGTGCCGCCCCGTGGAGGAGCATGTTCCCCGGTGGAGCAAGGCCGCGGCGGCCGCGGTCAGGCAGGCCGACGATACCACGAAGGCGCCTGCCAAGACCCCGGTGAAAACCGCCGCCGCGCAATTCCCGGTGGCGCCGCCGCCATTCTCCGACGGCGTCTTCCCGTGTTCCGAATGCCACGGCAAAACGGACGTCGTCAACCGGACGCCGCACCCGGTGGAGTTTCACGAAGACATCGTCCTGCGCCACGACGAGAAGAACCGCTGGTGCCTCGACTGCCACGACGCGCAGAACCGCGACAAGCTCCATCTCGCCGATGGCCGGCTCATTGACTTCACCGAGTCGTACAAGCTGTGCGGTCAGTGCCACGGCCCAACCCTGCGCGACTGGAAGGCGGGCGAGCACGGCAAGCGGACGGGGATGTGGAATGGCGAGAAGCAGTACCTGCTGTGCGCCAACTGCCACAGCCCGCACTCACCGGGCTTCAAGCCGTTGAAGCCCCAGCCAGCGCCGGTGCGGCAGGAGGCCATCAAATGAGGGAGCTACCCACACTCCCGATGCCCGCGCCCGAGCCGCCGGCCGAAGGCTATACGCGGCGCGAGGCGCTCGTCATGGGGCTGTTCGCGCTGGCCGCCGCCGCGACCACCACGGGTTGTGCCGCCGACAAGCTGGCGCTCGACGATTTCGTGGCGAAGCACTTCAAGGACCTTTCCCCAGCGGAACTGCAGGACCGCCTGGCGCAGATGGAGAAGCGGTACACGGAATCGTACGGCAAACCGGTGAAGGTGTCGGCGACCCCCGCGCAGGAAGGCGTGCTGTTCGGCTATGCGCTCGACCTGTCGCGCTGCATCGGGTGCCGCAAGTGCGTCTACGGCTGCGTGGAGGAGAACAACCAGTCACGCGACCCGCAAACGCACTGGATCACCGTGCTCGAGATGGACAAAGAAGGCGGTGTGAACCTGCAGAACGCGAATGCGTTCTACGACCACGAGACCGTCCCGGCGCCGGGCAAGTTCTACATGCCGGTGGCCTGCCAGCAGTGCGAGAATCCACCGTGCGTGAAGGTCTGCCCGGTGGAGGCGACCTGGCGGGAGCCCGACGGCATCGTCGTGATCGACTACGACTGGTGCATCGGTTGCCGGAACTGCATCGCGGGCTGCCCCTACGGCGCGCGGCGTTTCAACTGGGGCACGCCGGGCATTCCGAAGGACGAGTTCAACCCGGTCACCGAATACCTGGGCAACCGTCCGCGTCAGCGCGGGGTCGTCGAGAAGTGCACGTTCTGCATCCAGCGGGTGCGCCAGGGCCTGTATCCCAAGTGCGTGGAGGTCTGCCCGGTGGGCGCGCGCAAGTTCGGCAACCTGCTCGATCCGGAGAGCGAGATCCGCTACATCATCGAGAACAAGCGCGTGTACATCCTCAAGGAAGAGTTGAACACGCAGCCGAAGTTCTTCTACTACTACGGGCTGTGAGGAGGATGCCGCGATGACGCTCATCAGCAAGGTTGGCAACTTCGTCACCGGTACCGCGCGCATGGCGTTCCTCGGCGGGAACCGGTACTACTACGCGTGGCTCGCGGTCCTCGGCCTCTGCATCGTGCAGGCCAGCTTCGCCTTTGCGCACCAGTTCCAGTACGGGCTCATCAGCACGAGCATGCGCGATTCGGTGTCGTGGGGCTTCTACATCGGCAACTTCACGTTCTTCGTGGGCGTGGCGGCGGCCGCAGTGCTGCTCGTGGTGCCGGCGTACGTGTACGACTGGAAACCGATCAAGGAAGTCGCCCTGTTCGGCGAGCTGCTCGCCGTCGCCTCGATCGTGATGTGCCTGCTTTTTGTCCTCGTGGACATAGGGCGTCCCGACCGCTTCTGGCACATCATCCCGTTCATCGGCCGCATGAACCTGCCGAGTGCGATCATGGCGTGGGACGCCATCGTGCTCAACATCTACCTTGCCGTGAACCTGGTGGTGGCGAGCTACCTCGTGTACTGCGGCTACCACGGGATTCACTACAACAGGAAGTTCGTCTGGTCGCTCGTCATCTTCTCGATCCCGATGGCGATCAGCATCCACACGGTGACCGCGTTCCTGTACAACGGCATGGCGAGCCGCCCGTACTGGAACAGCGCGATCCTGGCGCCGCGCTTCATCGCCTCGGCGTTCTGCTCGGGGCCGGCGCTCCTGCTGATCCTCTTCCAGATCCTGCGCAAGGTGTCGGCGTTCGAGATCAAGGACGAGGCCATCCACAAGGTGGCGGAACTGATGGCCTATGCCATGGGCTTCAACCTGTTCCTGTTCGGCGCCGAGGTGTTCAAGGAGTACTACTCGAACACGCACGAGCTGGTGCACTACCAGTACCTCTTCGCCGGACTGGACGGAAAGGCGTCTCCCATTGCCCTGTATGCCTGGATGTCGCTGGCGTTCGCGGTGATCTCGTTCTTCCTCTTCCTGATTCCCAAGACGCGGCGGAATATGGTGACGATGAACATCGGGTGCGTGCTGATCTACGCGTCGGTGTACATCGAGAAGGGGATCGCGCTGATCATTCCGGGCTTCACGCCGGACCAGTTGGGGCAAGTGTACGCCTATGTGCCGAGTTCCACGGAGCTGCGCGTCGCGGCGGGGGTGTTCGGCGTCGGGTTCCTGCTGTTCACGTTGATGGTGAAGGTGAGCGTGGCGATCCTGTTCGAGCGGCCGCAGGCGGAGGCGCAGCCGGCGCACGCTTAGCCTGCCATGGCCCGGCCGCGAGGCAACGCGGGTAGACAGGACGCGCCTGAACACCGCCGGAATGCCGCATGCCGCCGCATGCCGCCGCATGCCGCCGCGTGCCGCCGCATGCCGCCGCGTGCCGCCGCGTGCCGCCGCGTGCCGCCGCGTAACGCCGTTGACGGAGGGAGGGGGCGCCTGCATTATCGAAGTCACGATCGCGCCCCACGCTCGAGCATCCCCGACGAGGGTTACGCTGATGAGCCTTGCTGTCGACGTGTTGGAGACGCTGGTCCTCCACTCCGGCGATCGGGAACGCCTCCTGCAGGACAGCCCGGTGCTTCCCGACGTGTGGCTGGAACTCGCCCGGGGCGCGCCACAGGTGGACGTGCTGCTGACCCCGCACCGCGGCGTCACCTCGGGTGAGCTGGTGCGCGTGCTTGGCGAGCGGCTGGAACCGGCGGCGTACCGCCTGCTGGCGTCGGCGCAGGCCGCGGTCACCTGCCTGGTGACGATGGAGGAACTCATCGAGGTGCTCCTCCCGCTCTCGCGCTGGGGCGCGCAGGTGCTGGCGGCAGGCGGCGCGCTTTTCGATGCGCCGAGGTTGCGACGCCACCGGGAGACGGTGCTCGAGGCGGGGTTCATCCCGCCCTCCCAGGCAGCGCGCGACTTCCAGTGGCTTGCGGTCCTGTGCGTCTCGCTCTGGCGCGCCCGAGAAGCCGAGGTGACGCGCGCGATGGTGAGCGCCCTGAGCCGAAATCAAGCGGCCGAGGCCGTCGAGGCGTTTCGCGGCACGTTTCGGCTGCGGCCACCGGCGCACGCGCCGGTCCTTCATCTGGTCTCGCTCAACAGGGTCGCGCACCTGGCGATGTGGCGTTCGACCGCCACCACCAAGGCGGATGCGGCTCGCCATCTCTTCTCCGCGAGCGGGCGTGGCATCAACTGGGCCGTGTTCGACTCCGGGATTGACGCGCGTCACCCTGCCTTTCGCGCCCCGCCGCCCCCCACGGCGCAGTCCGCGGACGGGCAGCCGCAACCGCGGGATCCGCGATGGCAGATGACGACCCGGGTCCGTCGCACCTTCGACTTCTCGCGGCTGCGCCGCCTGCTCAGCGATCCCGTCAGTTTCGCCAGCGCCGAGATGTCGAACGGGGGGGCGCCTGCTTCTGCCGAGCAGCGCAGGCGCTGGGAGCAGTTGCGGAGCATGGGATCCGACTACTTCGACCAAGACGGCGGCAGCCTCGCCTCCGGGATCCAGCGCGGCGTCACGGTGCCCTGGGAGCGCGTGATTCCCTTCATCGAGATTCCGCACTCCGACGACTATCGCCCCCCGGGACATGATCACGGCACGCACGTTGCGGGCATCCTCGCCGGCCGGCTGTCCGAGCAGGACGTCGCCGACTGGCCCGCGGACGAGTCCGCCCCCGATGAAATCTGCGGCATGTGTCCGGAAATCGGGCTGTACGATTTCCGGGTCTTCACCGACTCGGGCGACAGTGACGAGTTCACGCTTGTGGCGGCGCTGCAGTACCTGCGCTACCTCAACGCCCAGCACGACCAGCTGCTGATCCACGGCGCGAATCTTTCGTTCTCGCTCAAGCTCGATTTCGCGACGTATGCATGCGGCCGCACGCCGATCTGCGAGGAGTGCGACCGCACGGTCAGTTCCGGCGTGGTGGTCGTGGCGGCGGCCGGGAACCAGGGCGGCAGCCTGTACACGGATGTCTCGCCGGACGGACAGGCGCGCGGGTCGAGCGTCGGCTATCGGGCGATCAGCATCACGGACCCGGGGAACGCCGAACTGGTGATCACGGTCGGGGCGACGCACGCGTCGCATCCGCACGCGTACGGGGTCAGCTTCTTCTCGAGCCGCGGGCCGACGGGCGACGGGCGACGCAAGCCCGATCTCGTCGCTCCGGGAGAGAAGATTCTCGGGCCGGTGCCGAACGGCGGCCTCGGGCGGAAGGACGGAACGAGCATGGCCGCACCCCACGTGAGCGGCGCGGCGGCGCTGCTGATGTGCCGCCATCGCGAACTCATCGGCGCGCCGGCGCGCGTGAAGGACGTGCTGATGCGCACGGCGACCGACCTTGGACGTGAACCGAGCTTCCAGGGCGCGGGACTCCTGGACATCCTGCGGGCGATCCAGTCCGTGTAGCGGAGGAGGCATCATGCTGTTCACCCTCGAGGCACTCGACGCGGCGCATGGCGACGCACTGCTGCTGCACTGGCGGACCGGGAGCGGCAGCGCTCTGCGCACCGCGCTCATCGACGGCGGGCCCACCGTGACCTGGAAGGCGACGCTCAAGCCGCGTCTCCTGCAACTCATCGCCGAACGCGGCGGGGAGCTGAGGCTTCCGTTCGCGATGGTCAGTCATGTGGACGACGATCACACGGGCGGGTTCGGCAAGTTCTTCGAGTGGCTCGACGGCTCGACTCCGCCGCGTCCCGTGTTGATTGACACGCTGTGGCTGAACAGCTTCGGCGCCATCACGGCGGGGCGCGCGGCGACCGCCGACACCGCCGCGTGGCCGCAGGAGGATGCGGCGCTCGATGACTTCGTCACCGCCGCGCAGCAGGCGTTGCAGTCCTTTGGCGAGCGCAGCGCCGAGCGTGATGCCGCGGCGGTGCTCACCTCCGTGAAGCAGGGCGCCCAGATCGCCGGCTATGCGAAGCGGCTCAGGATCCTGCGCAACTCGGGGGAAGACGTGCTCATGCGCCCAACGGCGGCAGGCACCTTCACGCGCAAGCGCTTTGGCGGCCTCACGCTGACGGTCATCGCGCCGGCCGAGGCCGACCTCGACCGCCTGAAGGCCTCCTGGAAGGACATGCTCAAGAAGGTGAAGGCGAAGACGGTCAGCTATGCCGAACTCGCGGACTACGTGGACAAGTCGGTGAACAACCTGTCGAGCATCGTCGTGCTCGCCGAGTGCGGCGGACGGAGGATGCTGCTCACCGGCGACGCGCGCGGGGACTCGGTGGTCGCCGGACTCGAGGACGCTGGTCTCCTGGCGAACGGATCGGTGCACGTGGACGTGCTGAAGATGCCGCACCACGGCAGCTGGCGAAACATGAGCGGCGAGTTCTTCCGTCAGGTCGTGGCCGACTACTACGTCTTCTCCGCCGACGGCAAGTACGACAACCCCGACGAGGAGACGATCGCCGCCCTGCTCGATACTCGCGAGGATGACGACTTCACGCTGGTGCTCACCAACGACTGCGCCGGACGTGCGGCGTGGATCGAACGGCAGCGGCGAACGCGCAAGCGGCACTTCAGGCTGTCGGTCCGCGAGCCGAGAAGGCTGTCGGTCATGGTTCACCTCGGCGACCCGCTCTGAGACCATGTCGGCGCGTCGCCCATGGAACGAAGGCCGACGCGTGTCGGGAGGGCGCGCGACGCCGACAGCTGCTGACGCCCCCCGGAACCCATTCTTGCATCCGTCGAGGAAGTCATGCTGGCAACCCTGCTCTCCGTGTTCGCGTTGCAGGCGGGAACCGTGCCGCAGTCGGGGGCACGCATCGAGGGGGGGCGCCGAGGTATCCGCGCGTGGGGGCGGACGCGGCATCAACCTGACCTACTCTCGCTGGTTCGAGGAGCGCGCCGCGCTGCAGGTCAGCGTGGGCGCACTCGGTGCCGACGCCCGCGTCGGCGTGCCGGGCGGCCGGGCGGAGGTCGAGTCGGGCGTCGTGGTGCCCGTGCTGATCGGCCTGAAGTATCAACCCTTCGTGTTTGAGCGAGGCGACGGCGTGCGCCCCTTCGTCGCCGCGGCGTTCGGCGCGTATGTCGGCCGCGCCGCCGGAGTGGAGGCTGGACTGACCACAGTGGTCGGAGCGCGCAGCGAGTCGGTGCTCGGCGCGCGGATCGGCGCCGGCATTGACCTGCTGGCCGGACGCCACTTCACGTTCTCCGCCGGTGCGGGCTATCGAATGGCGGGCGAATTCGACGAGCCAATCGGGGGGCGGACGAAGTTCAGTGGCGCGGAACTCACGCTCTCATTCGGAGTGCTGTTCGGGAAGGAGCGGTAGCCGCGCCCTGTCGGCTCCGCGTTCGCGTCCCATTCTCACGTCGCTTGCGACCATGGTCTCCCTGCTGCTTGCGTTCTCCGTTCAGGCGGTGTCCGTCACGACAGGCCCCCCGCGCGCCTCCGCGGACACCGCGACCTACCAGTCGGCGGCGCTTCGGGTAGTCATCGCCGAGGCCGCCCGCTTCAACCGGCGCGTACCGGCTGGACTCGGCGCCTACCGGGCCGTGATGGAGAGCGAGATCTCCATCGGGAGCCAGCGCTCGGGCAAGGGCGAGCAGTCCGTCTCGCTGGAGCAGGTGACCAGCGAGTTGACCTGGAGCCGGACCGGGGCATTCGAGCAGCGGGTGATCGGCTACCGTTCGCAGTCCGCGGCGGCTCAGTTCGCGACCATCGGATTCTTCCGCGACGCATGGGCCGTGCCCTCCCTGTACGGCAACCGCCTGGCGTTGCTCTTCGGCCGCGACACGTCCCGTCGGCGCGACCCCGGGCGCTCACGCGCCACCAGGCCGCCGGTGCTTGCCGTTCATCCGCTGGCCGACGATCGCGAGCGCGTGTACCGCTTTCGCGGCGGCGACACGGTGCAGGTGCTGAGGGTGAACGACCGGGAGATATCGATTCTCCGCATCAGCGTCGAGCCGAAGGAAAGAATCCGCGACGCGACCGTGATCTTCACCGGCGAGCTGGATCTCGACGCGCGCCGCCGGCACGTGGTGCGAATGCGCGGGTACTTTCTGCGCGTCGGAGGGCCCAAGCCGGCGACCGGCGCGCTGCGTCTGATGCGCCCGCAGGCGATCGCGTTCGTGGAACTGGTCAACAGCGAGGTGAACCAGGCGTACTGGCTTCCGTCGTACCAGCGCTTCGAGGCGCAGGCGACGGCGCCGTTCCTGGGCGACGCACGCGCCGTCTTCCGAATCGTCTCACGGTTCCGGCGCTACGACGTCACCGCCCCGGATGGCGCGGTCACGACCGCCGAACTGGAGGTGGGGGACACGCTGCGGCTCTCCCGCTACCATCTCTCCTTCGCCTCTCGTGACTCGATGACCGGATTCTCGGCCTGGCGCGCGGAGCTGGGCGCGCTCAGCTCCGACGTGGCAGCGACGGACTTCGACGATGTCGCCCCCGACCTGTGGCGGCCCACCGGCCCGCCGCAGACCACGCTGCGTCCGGAGAGCGTGAGCGACGTCCTGCACGTGAATCGCATCGAGGGGGCCTTTACCGGGATTGGCGTTGCCCATCGCTTCCGCGATCAGGTGCCGGGACTGACCGCGCGCGCGACCGCCGGATATGCGTGGAGCGAACGAACGGCCCGGGGCCGCGTAGTCGTCGCCTACGAGCACGGGCGTGTGCGCCTCGGGCTGCGCGCGGGGCGCTCGCTCGACATAACGAACGACTTCCGTTTTGTCTACGATTCGGGCAACGCGATCAGCGCGATCTTCGGCGTCGACGACTACGACTACGTGGACCGCCGTTCGGCCACGCTGACGGTCGCGCGCCTCCTGCCCGATCGGTTCGGGAGCAACCTTCGCGTCGCGGTGGGTGCGGTGGACGATCGCGCGGCCCGCATGTCCATGGACAAGGGGTGGATGGGGAGGAAGGCTTTCCGCCCCAACCGAGGCGTCGTCGAGGGGCGATATGTGCGTGCCGCGCTGACGCTCGACTGGCGTCCGGATATCAGCGCCGAGATGATGCGCACCGGCGCCGGTGGGCGGGTCCACTACGAGCGCGGCGATGGGACCCTGGATTATCATCGCGTGGAGGTGCGCGCCGCCTCGCGCTGGAACCGCGGTCGGGTCACGATTGCCGGGCGAGTCGATGCCGGCCAGGTCTTCGGGAAAGTCATTCCCCCGCAGCAGCTGTTCGAACTTGGCAGCGAAGCGGCGCGCGTGGCGATGGCCGGACTCGGCGGTGTTCAGGACAGTTCGTCGCTGGCGTTCTGGGCGCCGGTGTCCAGCGCCACCGACGGCGTGCTCACCTCGATCAATGCGGGGCTTCGTCTGTTCGGGGGGGGCCGTTGGCCTCCTGGCGGCCCGTCCCCTGGAACGAGGCGGCCGATGGCGGGCGCTGCTGTCGTTCGAGCGGCAGCTGTAACGGCGCCGGGAAGGGGTGGGCGGATCCGGGGTACGTGATCGCGGCAAGTGAGCGCCCCCGCGAATTCGTTATATATATAGATTCCGCTTACCAGACCACTCCGTCCCGCCATGACCGATTCGCTGCTTGGTTCGCCCGTGCTGAAGCCCCGCACCGGCGATCTCTACAACATTGACGCCGCCCTCACCGAAGAAGAGCGCGCCATCCGCGACTCGGTGCGCGCCTTCGTGGACGAGAAGGTCATACCCATCATCGGCCAGTGCTACATTGACGGCCGCTTTCCGACCGAACTCATTGGCGAGATGGGCGCGCAGGGCTATCTGGGCGCGAACCTGCCGGAGGCATACGGCTGCGCCGGGCTCAGCAACGTCGCGTACGGCCTCATCAACCAGGAGCTCGAGCGCGGCGATTCGGGCATCCGCTCGTTCGCGTCGGTGCAGGGCTCCCTGGTGATGTACCCGATCTTCACGTTCGGCAGCGAGGAGCAGAAGCGTCACTGGCTGCCGAGGATGGCGACGGGCGAGGCGATCGGCTGCTTCGGTCTCACCGAACCGGACTACGGGTCGAACCCCGCCGGCATGATCACCCGCGCGCGGCAGCAGAAGGACGGCACGTGGGTGCTGAACGGCGCCAAGATGTGGATCACCAACGGATCGCTGTCGCACGTGGGTGTGGTCTGGGCGAAGACCGAGGACAACGATCCGGACGGCAACAGCGTGCGTGGCTTCCTGGTTCCCACCGGGGCGAAGGGCTACACGATCAAGGAGACGAAGGGCAAGCTGTCGCTCCGCGCCTCGATGACGAGCGAACTGGTCTTCAGCGATGTGCACCTCCCGGCCGACGCGATCCTGCCGCAGTCGGGAGGGCTGAAGAGCCCGCTGATGTGCCTGACGCAGGCGCGCTACGGCATCGCGTGGGGGGCCATGGGCGCCGCGATCGCCTGCTACGACGAAGCGCTCAGCTACGCGAAGACGCGCGTGATGTTCGACCGCCCGATCGGCGGTTTCCAGATCCAGCAGGTGCGCCTGGCCGACATGCTGACCGAGATCGTGAAGGGACAGCTCCTCGCCCTGCACCTCGGCCGCATGAAGGACGCCGGCACCTACACGCCGCAGCAGGTGAGCCTGGCCAAGCGCAACAACGTCAGTGTCGCGGCCGACATCGCCCGCGAGGCACGCCGCCTGCTCGGCGCCAATGGCATCCTCGCCGAGTACCACGCGATGCGACACATGGCGAACCTCGAGAGCGTGTACACGTACGAGGGAACCCACGATATTCACTCGCTCGTGATTGGGATGGCGGAGACGGGAATCAACGCGTTCAAGTAAGAGAAACAACAGAGAGACAACAGAGAGACAACAGAGAAACAACAGAGTGGGCATCATCCTCTCCTCAATACCTTTCTTCTTCCTGTTGATCGGGATGGAGCTTGCCTACTCGGCGTGGTCGGGGAAGCACCTGCTTCGCCTCAATGATTCGATCGCCGACCTCTCATGCGGGATCCTGTCGCAGATCAGCGGCGTCTTCACGAAGCTGTTCTCCATCGGGATCTTCATCTGGATCGGCGAGCGGTGGACGCTGCAGGGATGGCTCGGGCTCCCCGCCTGGCCGTCGGACCTGCCGTTCTACGGAGCCGAGGCGTTTCCTTGGTTCGGTGTGCGCGGCCCGGAGTTTGCCAGCTGGACGCTGGCCTTCGTGCTGGTGGACCTCGCGTACTACTTCAGCCATCGCTATGCGCACGAGATCAACGTGCTCTGGGCCGGGCACGTGGTGCACCACTCGAGCGAGGAGTACAACCTCGCCGTCGCCCTGCGGCAGAGCTCGCTGCACGGCCTCCTCTCGTGGGTCTTCTACGTGCCGCTGGCCGTGCTCGGCATGCCGTGGCAGCTGTTCGTTGCGTGCAACGCGCTCAACCTCGTCTACCAGTTCTGGATCCATACGCGTGCCGTGGGGAAGCTCGGGCGCGTCGCGGAGTACATCCTGAACACGCCGTCGCACCACCGGGTACATCACGGCGTCAATCCGAAGTACCAGGACAAGAACTACGCGGGCGTCTTCATCACATGGGACCGGCTGTTCGGCACCTTTGTCGTGGAGGAGGAGGAGCCGGTGTACGGGCTGACGCACCCGTTGCGCAGCTGGAATCCGCTCTGGGCCAACGTGCACGTCTTCTGGGACATCATGAAGTCCACGTGGACCGCGGAGTCGTGGCGCGAGCGGTGGATGCACGTGTTCGGCCCGCCCGGCTGGCGTCCCGAGCGCCTGGGGGGGCGCGTCGTACCGCGGGAAGTCCGCCGGGAGACGTTTGAGCGCTACGACCCGAGAATCCCCGGGTCGCTGGCGGCGTATGGGCTCTTCCACTTCCTGTGCGCGCTGGTGGCGACGTTCATCCTGCTCGCCGGCGCGTCCACGATCCCGATGGCGCAGCTCGCGGCCGGCGGCTTCTACGTGGCCATCTCGCTGACGTCCCTCGGCGGGATCTTCGAGGCGGAGCGCTGGGCGGCGCCGCTGGAGACGTCGCGCCTCGTCGTGCTCGGCGCGGCGACGGCGGTGCTGTGGCGCGCGCAGGTCGTGCCGGGCTGGTTCGGCCTGCTCACGGCGGGGGCGGTGGTTGGATCGCTGGCCTGGTTCATTCCGCACCGGGGATACTTGACGGAGAATTCGCCGGCGCCGGTAATGCAGTGAGGCAGACGGCAGACGGCAGAGGGCAGACGGCAGAGGGCAGACGCAGGTGCAGCAGGCGGACGGGGGGCCGCTTCAGCAGTCCCTCCGGGCGGGACGTAGCGCTACGTGGCATCTCTCGACGCACACTCAAATACAGAGGCAGGTGTCCTTTGAACAATTCCATTCGACGTTCCCTCGTGCTCGCCGCGACGCTGGCCGTTGCGTGCGGAGGCGAAACCGATCCGTACAAGGCGAAGATTCCCGGCGACGGGATCGCCGCCATCGACACGGCGATGATGATGCATCACATCGGGGTGCTCGCCGCCGACTCGCTGCTCGGCCGCGCGCCGGGGACGCTCGGGGAGGAGCGGACGGCCGCGTACGTGGAGGCAATGTTCTCCGGCATGGCGCTGAAGCCGGGCAACCCGGACGGCACGTACTTCCAGAAGGTGCCGCTGGTCGGCATCACCGTGACGAACAGTCCGACCCTCACGTTCGCCAAGGGCGGCGCCAAGACGTCGCTGAAGTGGCGTGACGATTTCGTTGCGTGGACGAAGCACGTGACTCCGTCGGCGGCGCTGAACAACTCGCCCCTCGTGTTCGTCGGATACGGCATCGAGGCGCCGGAGTTCGGCTGGGACGACTTCAAGGGCGTGGACCTGACGGGGAAGACGATGGTTGTCCTCGTCAACGACCCGCCGGTGGCCGACACGGCGGTGTTCGGCGGCAAGCGCATGACCTACTACGGCCGCTGGACGTACAAGTACGACCAGGGCATGAAGCACAAGGCGGCGGGCGTCCTGATCGTGCACGAGACGGAGCCAGCCGGCTATCCGTTCGCGGTCGTCCAGGGGCGGACGGCGGAGCAGTTCGACCTCGTGACGCCCGACAAGAACATGGGGCGCAGCGTCCTCGAGGGATGGATCACGCTCGACCGGGCGAAGGCGCTCTTCACGATGGCCGGGCAGGACTTCGATTCGCTCAAGGCGAAGGCGGCCACCAAGGAGTTCGCCCCGGTGCCGCTTGGCGTCACGGCGAGCGTGTCGCTGAACAACAAGCTGCGAACGGTGGATTCGCGGAACCTCATCGCGAAGGTCGAGGGGAGCGACCCGACGCTGAAGAACGAGTACGTGATCTACAACGCCCACTGGGACCACTTCGGCGTCGGCGCCAAGGTGAACGGCGACTCCATCTACAATGGCGCATCGGACAACGCCACCGGCGTGGCCGGGCTGCTCACCATCGCCAAGGCGTTCGCGATGCTCGCGCCGCCGAAGCGCACCGTTCTCTTCCTGGCGGTGACGGCGGAAGAGCAGGGGCTCCTCGGGTCGCAGTACTATGCGACCAACCCGCTGTACCCCATCGAGAAGACCGTCGCGGTCATCAACATGGACGCGCTGAACACGTGGGGAAAGACGTCGGACATCGAGGTCATTGGATACGGCGCCTCGGACCTCGACGACTACGCGCGCGCCGCGGGCGAAGAGCAGGGCGGTCGCGTGCTGCGTCCGGAGTCCGAGCCGGAGAAGGGGTACTACTACCGCTCCGACCACTTCAACTTCGCCAAGGTCGGCGTGCCGGCCCTCTATGCGGGCTCGGGGATCGCGTACATCGGCAGGGACTCGACCTACGGGAAGAACAAGAACGCCGAATACGTGGCCAACGACTACCACAAGCCGTCCGATGACATCAAGCCCGATTGGGACCTGTCGGGTGCAGTGCAGGACGCGCAACTGTTCTACAAGGTGGGCTATCGCGTCGCCGTTTCGCCCAAATGGCCGGAGTGGAAGCCGGGCAACGAATTCCGCGCCGTGCGGGAGGCGTCGTTGAAGAAGTAGGGCTGGGAGCGGTTCGCCGGCTGTTATCCCGATGACCTCTTCCGCCGCACCGCCAGCGTTCCCCGCAGCCCGCGCGGGATCATCGTCAGCACCCGCCACAGGACCTTGTTGAGCAGGCCCGGCACGCAGATGACGGCGCCGTTGCGCTCGAGCTGCCTCAGCGAGGTCTCCACGACATGCTCCGCCTTGCCCCACATCCATGCTGGGATCTGCCGCTTGATATGCGGCATCTCGGTGTGGATCTCCGTGTGCGTGAAGCCGGGGCAGAGCGCCTGCACGCGCACGCCGGCGCTGCGCACTTCGGTGTCGAGGCCGAGCGAGAACGACGTCAGGTAGGCCTTGGTGGCTGAGTAGTTCACGTTGCCGGGGCCGAACAGGAAGCCGGCGATGGAACTGACGTTGATGATCGCTCCCGCGCCGTGCTCGACCATGCGCGGCAGCGCCGCGTGGCAGAGCCGCATCGGCGTCATCACGTGCACCCGCAGCATGTCCATCTGCGGGCCAAGCGGGATCTTCTGCAACTTGCCCGTCGTCGCGAATCCGGCGTTGTTGACCAGCAGATCGAGCCGCGGCAGGGCGGCAATGCGCGCCGCGACGTCTTCACGGCCAGCGTCGGACGCCAGGTCGGCCGTCCACGCCTCCGCCCTCACCTGGTGCCGCTCCGAGAGTTCGCGCCCCAGCGCCTCGATGCGCGCCGTGGACCGGGCCACAAGAATCAAGTCGTAGCCGCGCCTGGCGAGTGCCTCGGCGAAACAGCGACCAATGCCGGCGGAGGCGCCGGTGATGAGAGCAAGAGGCATGGAAACCGATTGAGGATTTGGACTCAGGATCGCGATTCAGGATCGCGATTCAGGATCACGATTGGCGATTGGACAGCGCCCAAAGATGGCGTGGCGTGTCCAAACGAGCCACCGAGGGTCGTTTCGGACCGTTGCCAGCGACCGGCAATCCCTCGCCGTCGATGTCAGCGATCTCCCCTCTCGCGTCATCCATATCCCATCTGCCCCTCCGCCCGCCAACCGACTAGCTTCAAGGCGCACTCCAACCGAGGGATTTCACGGTGAAATTGGCCGTGTGCATCAAGCGCGTTCCGGACATGGAAGGGCGCTTCAAGATTGCCGCGTCGGGCACTGGCATCGACGAGGCCGGACTCAAGTACGACATGTCCGACTTCGACGGCTACGCCGCCGAGGTGGCCATCCAGATCACCGAGAAGCTCGGCGCCGGCGAGGTGACCGTCATCTCGCTCGGCCCCGACGTGGTGCAGGAGACGCTGCGCAAGGCGCTCTCCATGGGCGCGCACCGCGCAGTCCAGCTCAAGCACGACGCCCCGGTGAGCGACGGCCTCGCCGTCGCCACGGCGCTTGCCGCGGAGCTGAAGGACGGCGGCTACGACCTCATCCTCTGTGGACGCATGGCGGTGGACACGCAGAACCGCTCCACTGGCATCTTCCTCGCCGAGCTGCTGGGCCTCCCGGTCATCAGCGCCATCTCGCAGCTCAACGTCGAGGGCGGTGTGGTCAAGGCGCGGCGCGAGCTCGAGGGGGCTTACGAGCTGATCGAGTGCCCTCTCCCCGCGGTCGTCACCATTGACGAAGGGATCGCGCGGGCGCGCTATCCCTCGCTCAAAGGGATCATGGCCGCCAAGAAGAAGCCGCTCGAGGTGAAGCCGGCGCACCTCGGCGCCATCACGTACCAGCTGGAGAAGATGGAGCTTCCGGCCGAACGGGCGGCGGGGCGCATTGTCGGCGAGGGGAAGGACGCCGTCCCCGAACTCGTCCGTCTCCTCAAGGAAGAGGCGAAGGTGCTCTGATGACGAACATTCTCGCATTCTCCGAAACGCGCCTCGGCGAGCTGCGCCGCGCCGGGCTCGAGACCGTCACGGCGGCCCGCCGGGTGGCCGATGCCACCGGCGGCCAGGTGCACGCCGTGCTCGCCGGCGCGCCCGGCATCGCCCAGCATGCCGCGAGGCTCGCGGCCCATGGCGCCGACGTGGTGCTCGTCCTCGAGGACGACGCGTTCGCCAACTACAACCCCGAGGCGCTCACCGCCACGCTGGCTGCGCGCCTCGGCGGCGGCTACCGCGCGGCGTTCTTTGCCGCGAGCGCGCTGGGGCACGACCTCGTGGCGCGCGTCGCCGCAAGGATGAAGCTCGCCTACGCGTCCGACGTCACGGAGTTTGTCTTCTCGGCCGACGCGGTGACCGTGGCGCATCCGGGCTACACCAACAAGATCGTCCAGCGCTTCGTGCTCAAGGCCACGCCCGCGCTGATCTCGCTCCGCGCGGGCGCCGTGCTCCCGGTGGAGAACGCAAAGGCGGGCACCGTGGAAACGCTCGCGCCGGCGGGCGACCCAACCGCCGTGCGCGTGAAGGTGACGCTGACCGAGAAAGCGGCGGGCGGGAAGATTGACCTGGGTGAGGCGCCGGTGATCATCGCCGGCGGACGCGGCCTCAAGGAAGCGGCGAACTTCAAGCTCGTCGAGGACCTCGCGGCGGCGTTCGGCAACGCCGCGGTGGGCGCGACGCGCGCGGTCACCGACGACGGCTGGCGCCCGCACTCGGACCAGATCGGCCAGACAGGGCGGCTCGTGAGTCCCGACCTGTACGTGGCGTGCGGCATCTCGGGCGCCATCCAGCACCTCGCCGGCATGCGGACGTCCAAGACGATCGTCGCGATCAACAAGGATAAGGAAGCGCCGATCTTCAAGGCGGCCGACTACGGAATCGTCGGGGATGTACTGGAAGTGCTTCCGGTGCTCACGGAGGCGGTGCGAAAGGCCAGGACAGGAGCGTAGGACCAGCGCCACTCGGGTGCAGGACGCCACGCCATACCTGATGCTCCCAACGGCGGCCCCGGCCCATGACTGGTCGGGGCCTCGCCGCTTTTCCGGAGTGTCGCGATCACCATGGCCGCTCCAGCAATAGCGCGCGACCTGGCACTGCACGATACTCACACGAACCGACAGAAGGATCTGCCCCATGAGCTCCGCCGAGATGCTTCCCACCTCAGACGCCGGTCCCTCCGCCTGGGTCGTCCACAAGTTCGGCGGCTCGAGCGTCGCCGACGCCGGGTGTTTCGGCCGCGTCGCGGCAATCCTCGACTCCCAGCCGGACGGTCCGCTGGGCGTGGTGCTGTCGGCATGCCAGGGTGTCACCGATGCCCTGCTGGCGCTCGTGGCGCAGGCCGAGCGACAGGAGCCGGGCATTCGCGCCGGCATTGACGTCATTCGCGCGCGCCATGCCAGCATTGCCGCCGCTACGCTCAACGCGGACGCGGCCCGCCGGTTTCTCGAGGCGTTTGACCGCGACGGCCATGATATCGAGGGCATCCTCCGCACCGTCAGTCTCACGCGATCGGCGGCGAGGAGCGTCACCGACCTGATTGCGGGCTACGGCGAGCTCTGGTCGACACGCCTCTTCCGCGAGTTCTTCGCGCGGCGCCAGGGGCGTACCGGCGAGGTGAGATGGGTGGACGCGCGCGAGGTGGTGGTGGTGGAGTGGGGGCCGCTCGGTCCCGGTGTGCAGTGGGCGGAATCACGCGCGAGGCTGACGCGACTCGTGTCGGCCGGCTTTTCCGGCACGCTCATCATCACCGGCTTCATCGCTGCCGACCGGCGCGGCGTGCAGACGACGCTGGGCCGCAACGGCAGCGACTTCTCGGCGTCCATCTTCGGCGCGCTGCTCGACGCGCGGGAAATCCACATCTGGACCGACGTCGATGGCGTGCTGTCGGCTGACCCGCGCCGCGTTCCCGACGCGCAGGTCATCGACTCGATGTCGTACAACGAGGCCATGGAGCTGGCCTACTTCGGCGCCAAGGTCATCCATCCGCAGACCATGGCGCCTGCGGTCGGGCGTGAGATTCCGATCTGGATTCGCAACACATTTGCGCCGGAGCGCGCGGCGACGCTGATCTGCGCGCGGCCCTCCTCCACGCTGGCGGTCAAGGGCATCACTACGATCGAGAACATCGCCCTTCTCAACCTCGAGGGGGCCGGCATGATCGGCGTGCCCGGCACGGCCCACCGCCTGTTCGGCGCGCTCCGAGAGGGGGGCATCTCGGTGATTCTGATCTCGCAAGGCAGTTCGGAGCACTCGATCTGCTGCGCCGTGCCGCTTGACCAGTCAGCGGCGGCCGTGGCGGCGGTGCGCGCCGCCTTCGCGCGTGAGCTTGCCGACGGACAGATCCAGTCCGTCGGCGTCGATTCGGAGCTCGCAATCCTCGCCGTGGTCGGTGACGGCATGGCGGGTCTCCCCGGCATCGCGGCCAAGGTATTCAACGCACTCGGCTCCGCCGGGGTGAATGTGCGCGCCATCGCGCAGGGCGCGTCGGAGCGCAACATCTCCGTGGTGGTGCCGGGCAAGGCCGCCACACGAGCGTTGCGCGCCGTGCACGCGGGCTTCTATCTCTCGCCTCATACCATCTCGGTCGGCATCATCGGGCCCGGGACGGTGGGTCGAGTGCTGCTCGACCAGATGGCGTCGCAGTGCGAGCGCCTGCGTCGTGACTTCAAGCTCGAGCTTCGGGTGCGCGGCATCCTCTCGTCCCGGAAGATGCTGCTCTCCGACCGTGGCATCGAGCTGTCGGGCTGGCGGCCGGAGTTGGCCGCCGACGGCACGACGGCCGACCTCGACCGCTTCGTCGAGCACGTGGACACGGACTACCTGCCGAACCGGGTGATCATCGACTGCACATCGAGCAGCGACGTCGCGAGTCACTACGCCGCCTGGCTGGCCGCGGGCATCCACGTCGTGACCCCGAACAAGAAGGCGGGCAGCGGCGACCTCGCGGCGTACCGGGCACTGCGGGAGGCGCGCCGCAAGGGCGGCAGCCACTATCTCTACGAGGCGACGGTCGGCGCGGGACTGCCGGTCATCCAGACGCTGCGCGACCTCCGCGAAACCGGTGACGAGATCACGAGCATCGAGGGAATCCTCTCGGGTACGCTGGCCTACCTGTTCAACGTGTACGATGGCACGCGAGCGTTCAGCGACATTGTTCGCGAAGCGAAGGCGCGTGGCTACACGGAGCCGGATCCGCGCGACGATCTGTCGGGGATGGACGTGGCGCGCAAGCTCACCATTCTCGGGCGCGAGATGGGACTTCCCCTGCATCTCGCCGACGTGCGCGTGGAGAGCCTGGTGCCCGCCGGGCTCGAGTCGGGGTCAGTCGAGGAGTTCCTGGACCGCCTGCCGCCGCATGACGCGACGATGGCGGCCCGAATCGCCGAAGCCTCCGACCGCGGCACGGTGCTGCGCTACGTTGGGCGTCTCACCGCCGCCGGCGCGGCAACGGTGGGCCTGGTGGCGTGCGAGCCGCGGCACGCGTTCGCCAACATCGCGCTCACCGACAACGTCGTGCGCTTCGCGACCAGCCGGTACGACAGCAATCCGATGATCGTCCAGGGCCCCGGGGCTGGCCCCGCCGTGACCGCCGGCGGCGTCTTCGCCGACCTGCTGCGCCTGGCCGCCTACCTTGGAGCACGACTGTGAATCGGGATGCCTGCACCGCATTCGCGCCGGCGTCCGTCGGCAACGTTGCCGTCGGCTTCGACATCCTGGGCTTCGCCGTGGACGCGATCGGCGATCGCGTCACCGTCACGCGCTCGCGAGAGCCGGGAGTGCACATCACGGGCGCTTCTGGAGTCGTGCGCGACCTGCCGAAGGAACCCAATCGCAACACGGCCGGGCGCGCGCTCGAGGCGCTCGTCGATCTGGTCCGGCCGGACTTCGGCTTCGCGGTGCATATCGAAAAGGGAATTCCGCTCGGGTCCGGCCTGGGCGGGTCGGCCGCATCGGCCGTCGGGGCCGTGGTGGCGGCCAACGCACTCCTCCCCGAGGCACTCCCACGCCTCGAGCTGCTGCTGTGCGCGATGCAGGGCGAGGCGGTGGCGAGCGGTTCGCGACATGTCGACAACATCGCGGCGTGCCTGTTCGGCGGACTCGTGCTGACCGTCGGCATCGATCAGCCCCGGGTCAAGCAGATACCCGTGCCCGTTGGCATGTGCGCCGTGATCGTGCATCCGCACATGTCCCTGTCGACCCGCGACGCGAGGGCCATCCTCAAGCGCGATGTCGACCTCTCGGCATTCGTATGGCAGACCGCGAACCTCGCGGGATTCATCTCCGGGTGCTACACGAATGACCTCGAACTGATTCGCGAAGGACTCAACGATGTCGTGATCGAACCGCAGCGACAGGACCTGATACCCGGGTTTGCTGCGGTGCGCCGTGCGGCGCTGGCCGCCGGCGCGCTGGGCTGCTCGATCTCGGGCGCGGGTCCCACGGTATTCGCGTGGGCATTGCGGGAGGCGGCGACCGCCGTCCGCGCCGGCATGGTCGCGGCATTCCAGAACTGCGGGATGGACTCGGATCACTGGACCGTGCCGCTGCCGTCCGACGGCGCCCGTATCGTCAACGCCTGACAGGAGTGCACCCGCATGATGTACCGGAGCACCCGAGGGATCACGGCATCGGTCGGCTTTGGCGCTGCGTTGCGCCAAGGCCTGGCGCAGGACGGCGGCCTGTACGTGCCGTCGGAGTGGCCGGCCTTCACGCCTGCGGATTTCGGGTCGCTGGAGACCCTGCCCGACATCGGCACGCGGCTCATGGCCCCATTCGTCGCGAACGATGCGCTCGCGCCGCAACTCGAGAGCATTGCGCGCAGGGCCTTGAACTTTCCGGCGCCGGTGTTGCCGCTCTCCGGCGACGGTCGCTACAGCGTGCTGGAGCTGTTTCACGGTCCGACCGCCGCATTCAAGGACTTCGGTGCGCGCTTCCTGGCCGCTTGCTTCGAACGCCTTCGGCGCCCCGGTGATTGTCCGGTCAACGTCCTCGTGGCAACGTCGGGCGACACGGGCGGCGCCGTGGCCGCGGCGTTCCACCGCCTTCCCGGCTTCGCCGTGACGGTCCTGTATCCCAAGGGACTGGTCTCGCCAACGCAGGAACGGCAGCTCACCTGCTGGGGCGACAACGTGACGTCGCTGTCGGTGCAGGGCACGTTTGACGACTGCCAGCAACTGGTGAAGCAGGCGTTTCTCGACGCGTCGATGCTTGCGCGGCAGGAACTCACCTCCGCCAACAGCATCAACCTCGGCCGCCTCCTGCCGCAGATGGTGTACTACGCGGCGGCGTCTCTCGCGTGTCATCGCCGTCACGGTGAACCGCTCTCGTTCATCATTCCGGCCGGCAACCTGGGCAATACGGTGGCCTGCGTCTGGGCCCGGCGCTGCGGCCTGCCCATCGGCGAGGTGATGCTGGCGCACAACGCCAACCGCACCGTGCCGGACTTCCTTGCAAGCGGCGAGTGGCATCCGCGCGCCAGTGTCGCCACGTTGGCGTCGGCCATGGACGTGGGCGATCCGTCAAACATGGAGCGGCTGCGGAGCCTGCATCCGACGCTCGGCGACCTGCGGCAGGCGGTCCGCACCTGCAGCGTTGACGATGACGCGATCCGCGCCCGCATCCGCGCCGACCATGCCGCGTATGGCCGTGCCTGGTGTCCCCACACGGCCGTGGCCGCCGAAGCCTACACGCGGCTGTCCGAGGCGGAACGCCGCGGACAGCGCTGGTGCATCGTGTCGACGGCGCACCCGGCGAAGTTCGCCGAGATCGTCCAGCCGTTGATCGGCCGTCCCGTGGAGATGCCGGCATCGCTCGGCGAACTGTTCCGGCGCGAGCGCCGGTCCGTTGAGATCGAGGCCTCGTTGCCGGCGTTGCGGGCGGCGATAGAGTCCTGAGCGTGTGAGGGAAAGCCCCTCCCGCCGGCGCCGGAGCCCCTGATGCCGATGGCCGGCAAGCTCGAGTATCGGGTGAAGCTCACGCGCGGCGCGGAGGAAGTGTTGTTTCCCGAGCAGCCGGCGATCACCCGGTTCAAGGGTGACGTGCCGACGTGGGTTCTGATTCCCCACGTGGCCTGCATGTTTCTCGGCATGCTCTTCGCAATGCGCGCCCTGTTCGCGGCGACCGGCGGGGGCGACACGCGCCGATGGGGATTCGCGACGACGGCCCTGCTCGTGTTTGGCGGCTTCGTGCTCGGGCCCATCGTCCAGAAGTATGCGTTCGACGCCTACTGGACCGGCGTCCCGTTCGGGTACGACCTCACGGACAACAAGACACTCATCGCCGGCGTGGCGTGGATTCTGGCTGCGCTGCGGCTGCGTGGCGGGCGCCAGGCCAGGGTCGCCGTCGTCATCGCGACCATCGTCACCATGGTGGTCTTTGCGATCCCGCACAGCATGTGGGGGTCGCAGGCGCAGTGGTAGTGCGAACGGACATCGGGGAATACATTCGGGGTGATCTCATTGCTCCCCACGTGCGAACTCGGTGCGGTTACGATGGGTCCCGCCTGGAGCCATCACCGCCACCGCATCTTATGGGGAGCTCGCCGCACCGCCTGACGGCAGGGAGATGCGATTGCAGACCGGCAACACGAGATGACGGAATCACGGCACCTGCTGCGGCACTTCCTGGCGGCGCTCGCCTATCGCACGCAGAAGGCGCTGCGCGACGCGCCCGACGGATTCGGCGAGTTCCGTGCCGGCCCTAACGTGCGCACTCCCCACGAGTTGATGTGGCACATGACCGGTCTCGTCGGATACGCGCGCACGTTCTTCCACGGCGGCGAGTATGCCCCGCCGCCAGTCGCGAACTTGGCGGACGAAGTCGCGCGCTTTCACACAATGCTGGCCGCACTCTCCGCCGACCTGGCCGATGCGGCGCTGTCCGCGCGCCTCACGGACGAGCAGCTGCTGCAGGGGCCGTTGGCGGACGCGATGACACACGCTGGACAGCTGGCCCTGCTGCGCCGCCTCATGGGCGCCCCGGTGCCGTCCGAGAACTTCATCCATGCGGCGATTCGCAGCGAGAACGTGAGCGCGAGTCAACCCGCACCGGCCGCTCCAGACGGCTGGTGGCGCCCGGACCAGCCGCCGCAACCACCGGGACCGATCCACGGTACCGCCCACGGCTGACGACCGAGCGCTGCACAACGCCCGAGCCCGGCAGGCATGGCGCCTGCCGGGCTCGGCCGTCCTGTGCTGCACTGCCTCAGAATGAGTAACGCACGCCGATCTGCATCTGGCGCGGATCCCCGAGGCCGCTGCGGATCGTCCCGTCGAAGTTGAACAGGAGCGAACCGAAGGCGGGATCCTTGAAGTTGTTGCGGCCGAGCACGTTGAACACCTCGAAGATGAGCTCCGCTTGGCGACGCT
>PNKL01000035.1 GCA_013822425.1 Gemmatimonas sp. | reverse complement strand
TCGCGCCTTCCTTGGGCAGGCGCGTCTCCACGCGAACGGTGCCCATGACCGCTGAGCCGCGCACGCGAATGGACGGAGCGGCGAGCGTCGGCGCCGTGCCGGCCGTGCGGTCGGAGAACTCGGCCATGAACGCGAAGCCGTCGACGTCGGCGTGCAAGCCGGGCGGGAGCAGGATGATCACCTCGCCCATCACGACAGTGGCATCGATGTCCACTCCGGTCGCGGGAACCTCCGCTTCGCGCAGGTCCAGGCGCACCGTCCCCATGATCGCCGACACCTTAATGTCAGCGGGCACTGACCAGCGTCCCTGCCGGCTCACCTCAGCCATCAGGGCGAGGTAGCGCTTCTCGCGTGGCGCGTGGGAGGAGGCCGCGATGGCGAACGTCGGCAGTGGCGTCGTGACCACCGTCGGGGCGAGGACGGGCAAGCCGGCCATCAGGCGGCGCAGCTCCTCGAGCGACGAGGCGCGGTAGACCTCCTCGAACCGCAGCTCGAGTTCCTGCGATGTCAGGTGGTCCTGCGCGAAATGGGCGCAGAGGGCCTGGACGGTGCGTTCGCGTTCGAGTTCAAGCGACACGGGGATGCGATTGAGGATTTGGACCGAGGACCGCGAATAAGGATAGCGACTCCGGATCGCGATTGGCGATGATGTCGCTACCCCCCGAATCGTACGTCGAAATCCTCAGTCGGTGTCATCAATTGCAGTCCTGAGTCCATATCCTGAATCAGTCGCAGGACCTGTTACGGCTGCGACCCAATCGCCCCATGATCCGCCGGCTCCGGCTCGTCCGTGAGCAGGAGTTTCTGGTAGACCAGCGCCGCGATCACCGCGCCCGTGATGGGCGCCAGCCAGTAGATTCCCTGGGCTTCGTAGATGCCGCTCGCGAAGGCGGGGCCGAACGACCGGGCGGGGTTCACCGAGGCGCCGGTCAGGCTGCCGAACGCAAGGATGTTGGCGGTCATCGTCAGGCCGATGCCGATGCCGCCGATGCGTGGCGCGCGATGGTCCACCGCCGTGCCGAAGACTGCCCACATGAGGAACATCGTGCCGGTCATCTCGAGGAGGAACGCCTGCCCGGACGTCACGTCGAGCGACACCGACTGGCCGCCGCCCCGCGTGGCCGCGAAGAGCGCGGCGGGGAAGGCGTACTTGAGGACAAGCGCCGCCGCGGTGGCGCCCGCCACCTGGGCCACCACATACAGCCCCGCCATCACCGGCTCGATGCGCCGCACCACGAGCATGCCGATGGTGACGGCCGGGTTGAAATGCGCCCCGACATGCATGAACGCCGACACGAAGACCGCCAGGATGAGGCCGGGCGCGAGCGCGATGGCGACCACGTTCCCCTCGCTCATGGTCGCCTGCATGATGGCCGCGCTGCCGGCAAACGTCAGGGCGAAGGTGCCGATGAACTCGGACAGGAAGTGACGGACGGAGTCGCGCATGTCAGGCACCGGAGAAGGGTCGTCGGAACGTTCTGAAGGCACGAAGCGAAGGTAGGATGCGCCGGTGCGTCCGGCCACCCCGTCGCCGTCAGGCATCCGTGGAACGCGCGAAGACCCCATACTGGCGGAGCGCGTAGACCAGCGGCTCGTCGTCGTGCGCCGCCGCCCGCTGGACCTCGCCCACGACGATCACGTGGTCGCCGCCGGGGTATTCCGCGACCCCCCGGCACACCAGGTGCGCCGCGGCGCCGGCGATCAGCGCCGGACCCTCGGGCGCGTGCGTCACGGCCACGCCATCGAAGCGCAGGACATCCTGATCGGCGAATCGCGCCGACAGCGCGGACTGCCCGGCGGCGAGGATGCTGACGCCGAACGTCGTCGCGCCGCGGAGGTGCGGCAGCAGCGTGGCGGTCACGTCGAGACAGACGAGCACCAGCGGCGGATCGAGCGACAGCGAGGTGAAGGCGCTCACCGTCATGCCGTGGTCGGCACCGTCGGTGCTTCGCACCGTCACCACCGTGACGCCCGAGGCAAAGCGCGCGAGCGCCGCGCGGAACGTGCTGGCGTCGGCGCGGTTCACGGACGCCACAGCAGGATCGCCGTGAGGCCGCCGACCGCGGTCGCCAGCAGGTTGACCACGTCGTTGTTCATCCAGCGCAGGCCCTTGCGATGGCGACTGCGATACCCGCACGGGTGCACGCGGCGCTCGGTCCACTCCCCGCATTCGTCGCACCAGCGTACCGACTGCACGGTCGCGCCGAGCAGCGAATCGGCCAGCGCGCCGGCAAGGCCGCCCACGAACACGGCCTCGAGCCGGGGAATGTCGAACGGCACGGTGAACGACGCGACGGCACACAGCGCCATCACGAATGCGCCGACCACGGCAGCGGCGGTGCCGTGCGTGCTCACCGCCCCCGACGTTCCGGGCACTACATGCCGCCAGGTACGAATGGACCGCGGTTCCGCCTTGAGCGCCATGCCGAGTTCCGTGGCCCACGTGTCCGCCATGGCGGTCGCGAGCGCGCCGAACCCGAACAACCCGGCCTGCCACGAGCCGGTGAACGCCCAGGCGATCGCCGCGACAGCGAACAATCCGCCGTTCGCAAGCACCTGCCAGGCATCGCGTGCCCGCGTGTCGGGGAGCATGGACCGCGACCGGTGACGCTTGTCGCTGGCGCGCCATCTGGTGAACAGCACGGAACTGTAGAAGAAGACGGCCAGCGACACGAGCCATCCCACGCCGCCGATGGCGGCCGCCGTGCCGACGCCGAATGCCGCGTACTCGCCGCCGAGTGTCAGCTGGCGCCGACGCGCCGCGTGTCCCGCCGCGACGCCCGCGAGTGTGCCGCCGACCAGCATGCGCGGAATGATGTCGAGGAGCACGAGTCGGCGAGGGGTCCGGGGGGAGGTCGCTGGGATATTCGACAGAGGTCGTGGCGCGCGCAAGCCAGCTAACGCATCCGCCGCGTCGCTTGTTCCGCCCTACCGTCGCCGGTTAGCTTGCGTCGCAGATGCCTGGGCCCGTCGATCCTCTCATTCCGCTGAGCCTCCTCGAGGCGGTCCGCACCGTGGACCTGCCCGACAATGACCTCGAGGCGGAGTTCGTGCACGAGCTCCGCAACAAGCGGTTCGGGCTCTCCGACACCGTCTTCGCGCAGATCAAGCGCTTCACCGAAGCGGTGCGTCGCAAGCAGCGAACGGACTACCATGAGGCGGCGGGGATCGCGCGCCTCATCGGCCGGCGTCCGGACGCCGAAGCGGTCTTTCGCGAGGCCGGCCGTAATTTCGCGCGCCAGGTGTATGGCACCTTCTCTCCGGTGCTGCGCCGCCTGATGCGCTCGCTCCCCGCGCTCCTGACACGCCCCCTGGCATTGCGCTACGCGCGCAGCGTTGCTCGACGGTACCTGCAGGGCGCGGTGCGCCGCAGCGGCGGCACCATCATGCTCGAGGTATCGGATTCCGTCACCCGGGATGCCGCGCCCAAGCTCGGCGGCTGCGCCTACTACGAATCGGCGCTTCGCGAGCTCATCCAACTGATGGTCGGCGGAGTGGGCGCCGTCGACCACGTCCGCTGCGCGTCGCGCGGCGAAGGCAGCTGCGAATGGCGCGCCGAGTGGCGCCCCGTCCGCGGCAAGGGCTAATCCACATGCTCAATGAAGAGTCCGTTGCGTCCCTGCAGTCCGCCTTGCGTGAGGCCGGCGTAGATGGCTGGCTGCTCTACGACTTCCGCGGCATCAACGCCATCGCCAAGGGACTCGTCGGCATCAAGGGGTTCGTGTCGCGGCGCTGGTTCGTCTGGATCCCGACGCAGGGCGCCCCGGTGGCCATCACGCATGTCATCGAGCAGAACCCGTGGCACGACTGGCCGACCGCGTGGGAGAACCGGCAGTATGTCGCCTGGCAGGCGCTCGAGGCCGAGGTGGCCCGCTGCGTGAAGGGCAAGCGCATCGTCATGGAGTACTCGCCGGGCGATGCGGTGCCGTACGTGGACTACGTGCCGGCCGGCATTCTCGAGGTGGTGCGCGCCGCGGGCGCGACGGTGGAGTGCTCCGGCGACCTGGTGACGCGATTCCTCGCGGCCTGGAACGACGAGGAGTGTCGCACGCACTGCGTCGCGGCGGAGCAGCTCAAGGACATCGCCCACGCCGCGTTCCGGAAGGCGGGTGCGGCCGCGCGCGCCGGCGCCCCGATCACCGAGTACGAGCTCACGGAGTGGATGCGCGGCGAGTTCACCCGGCTCGGCCTCTGGACCGACCACGGCCCCAACGTGTCGGCCACGGAGAATGCCGCCCTTCCGCACTACGACCCGACCCCCGATGCGCCCCGCCACCTGAAGGTGGGCGACATCGTACTCATCGACCTGTGGGCCAAGGCGCCCGACGGCATGTGGGCCGACCAGACCTACATGGCGAGCATCGGCGAGCCGAGTGCGCGCGCCGTCGAGGTCTGGACGGCCGTGCGCGACGCCCGCGACGCCGCCATCACGTTCCTGCGCGAGAAGCTGGCGTCCGGTGCGGTGGTGCGTGGCGGCGAGGCCGATGACGCGGCGCGCAAGGTCATCACGGACCGCGGCTTCGGGCAGTACTTCACGCATCGCACGGGGCACAGCATCGACGCGAGCGGCCTGCACGGGTCCGGCGCGCACCTCGACAACCTCGAGACGCGCGAAGAGCGCGTGCTGCTCAGCGGCAGCGGCTTCTCCATCGAGCCGGGCATCTACATCGCGGGCGAGATCGGCATGCGCACCGAGGTGAACGCCTACGTCGACGGCAAGACCCTCGTCGTGACGCCGAAGGAACCGCAGGTGGATTTGTTCATCGTCTGAGCCTGGAGTGGCACTCGGGCCTTCTTCACCACAGAGCTCCACTGGACCTTCTTCACCACGGAGCTCACGGAGAACGACTTGAGGGCCACGGAGTACGACCAGTACTTGGGTAGCGACAGCGCGCCACGCAGATCTTTGCGTGGCGCGCGCTGTTCCCCCAAGAAGTTGCCGTTGTATTCCTCCGTGGCCCTCCGGTAGTTCTCCGTGCGCTCCGTGGTGAAAAAGCCCTGCGTGGTGCAACACGGCGAGATGATGCACCTTTCGCGACCATGGTCCTCAAACGCGAACTCGGCCTCTTCTCCTCCGCCCTTGTCGTCGTCGGCGGCATCATCGGCTCCGGCATCTTCTTCACGCCGGCGGCGACGGCCGCGGCGCTTCCCTCCGCGGGCTGGGTCCTCTTCGTCTGGGCCCTGGGCGGCGGCGTCGCGCTCGCCGGTGCCCTGACGTACGCCGAACTCGGCGCCATGCTTCCGGAGGCCGGCGGGGCCTACGTCTACATACGCGAGGCGTTCGGCCCGTTCCCCGCCTTCCTGTCGGCCTGGATGAACGCCGGCCTCATTTCAAGCGGCGCCATTGCCGCCGTCGCCATGGGCTTCGCCGGCTACCTTGAGCGCTTCCTTCCGCTCGGCGCCGTTGGCGGCCCGATCGGTGCGGCGGCGATCACCATCGTCGTGCTCACCGCCACCAACGTGCTCGGCATTCGGCCCGGTGTCGCGGTCCAGAACGTGCTCACCATCGCCAAGATCGCCGCGCTCGCCGGGCTGATCGTTGGCGGGCTCGTCCTTGGGCTGGGTCCCGCCGATGCTGCCGCGGCCTCGATGCCGGCGAACGCACCGGCCGCTCCACCACTCGCGCGGGGCTTTGCCGCCGCCTTCGTGGCGGTGCTCTTCACCATCGGCGGATGGCAGCAGATGAACATGATCGCGGGTGAGATCCGCGACCCGGCGCGCAATATCCCGCGTGCGCTCGGCCTTGGCATCGGCATCGTGATCGTGGTCTACCTCGGCGTTGCCGGGACGTATCTCGGCGCGCTCGGGCGCGACGGACTCGCCCTGAGCGCGGCCCCCGCCGGCGACACCGCAGCGCGCTTTGGCGGCGCCGCAGCCGCCACGGCCATGACGGTGGCGGCAATGCTGTCGATCCTCGGCTTCGTGAACGTCGCGCTCCTCACCAACGCCCGTGTGGTCTTCGCGCTGGGGTCCGACGTTTCTGTCCTGCGCGCTGCGGGACGCGTGCATGCGCGGTTCGGCTCCCCGTGGGTCGCGCTCGTCCTGCTCGGCGGGTGGTCGCTCGCACTCCTGCTCGTCACGGGCGGCAGCATCGGTACCCTGCTTGGCGGGGTCGTCTTCGCCGACTGGATCTTCTTCGCGCTGGGTGCCGCGTCGGTCTTTCGCCTCCGGGCACTGCGCCCCGACGCGCCGCGGCCGTACCGAGCCCTCGGCTACCCCTGGCTCCCCGCCTTCTTCGTGACGGCCGGCGTGGTCGGGATCGTCAGCGCCTACGTGAGCGAACTGCGCATGTCGCTCTTCGGCACGGCGCTGCTTGGGCTCGGCGCGGCGCTCTGGTTTGCGGCCCGTCGCCCCGCGCGCCCCTGAGCCTCCCGTCTCCTGTCTCCTGTCTGCCGTCTCCCGTCTGCCCTTCAGATGTGCCGGTCGATGGCCATCGCGAGGAACAGCAGCGCGAGATAGAGCAGCGAAAACTTGTAGACCGACCAGGCGACCGCAGTCCAGCTCTCACCCCGCAGGGACCGGGCACGCACTCGCCAGACTCCGAGGAGCAGGATGCCGCCCAGCGCGAGCGCGGAGGCCTGGTAGAAGAGTCCGAATACGCCAAACGTCACCGGCAGCAGCGACAGGCCGAGCAGCAGGACGCTGTACCAGAGCATCTGGTCGATCGTTTCGCGCTCGCCCCAGATATTGGGTGCCATCGGAACGCCGGCCTTGCCGTAGTCGCGCTGCTTGAGCAGGGCGAGCGCCCAGAAATGCGGCGGTGTCCAGTAGAAGATGATGAGGAACAGATAGAGCGAGGCGAGGTCCACGCGCCCTGTCACCGCCGCCCATCCGACGAGGGGCGGGAAAGCGCCGGCGGCGCCGCCAAGGACGATGTTCTGTGGCGTGGTGCGCTTGAGCCAGCGCGTGTAGACGAAGACGTAGAAGTAGAAGCCCGCCAGCGCGAGCGCCGATGTCAGCACGTTGACGAAGTGCCCGAGAATCCACGTGGCTGCCGTGGCAATCGCGATGCCGAAGGCGAGCACCGTGCGCGGCGAGAGCCGGCCGCTGGGGATGGGACGCAGCCTGGTGCGCGCCATCAACTGATCGATGTCGCGGTCCAGGTACATGTTCACCGCGTTGGCGCCGCCGGCCATGAGGTAGCCGCCAATTCCGGTCCACAGGATGGTGGCCCACGAGGGCGACCCCGCCACGAACATCGGCGCGAGCGTGGTGAGCAGGAGCAGCGAGATGATGCGCGGCTTGGTCAGCGCGATCAGGTCGCGGGCAAGCGATGGCTCGCGGATCACGACAGCGGGCGCGGTCATGGGGCAACCGTCTGGCTGGCTTTCGCCTCCAAACCCAGTCGGGTCGAATGTTCCTGCGAGGCCTGCCAGGTGGCGGCCAGCACGACGATCAGCGCAACGGCCGGGACCACCGCATACGCCCATTCGATGCCACGTCGTGCCTGCTCTGATTCGGCGGCGCGCATCGCCCGCACCGTCGAGCGCAGGATCATGATCTGGCTGACGGCCACGAGCGCGAGGGAGAGCCAGAGGATTGTGGGAAGAGGCAGGGGCACGGTGGGGTGCGGGGTGCAGGGGTCGGCGCGGGGTGCAGGGGAAGAATCGCCCTCGACGCCGTGCAATTCAACGGCATGCCGAGGGCGGCAGATTGGCGTCGCCCTCTCGCGCGCGCGCGCCACGCTTGCTACACTAGGCCGATGCACGCGCCCCCGTCCCCCGCCGCCCCGACGCTTCAGCGCCGCCTGGGCCTCTGGACCGCCATCGCGGTCGTCATCGGGTCCACCATCGGCTCCGGCATCTTCCGGTCGCCGGCCGGAATCGCCGACAAGCTCCCCGGCCCACTGCCGATGCTCTCGGTCTGGGTCATGGGCGGCATCTTTGCGCTCTGCGGGGCGCTGACGCTCGCCGAGGTGGCGAGCGCGCTGCCACGGACGGGCGGCATCTACGTGTTTGTCCGCGACGGCTGGGGGCGGCTGCCCGCCTTCCTGCTTGGCTGGGGCCAGCTCGTGATGATTCGGGCTGCGTCGCTCGGCGCCATCGCAATCACGTTCAGCGAGTACTTCCACCGCGTGATCGGGGTGGATCCGGTGGCGCCCGAGCATGTGCTGCAGGTGCGACTTGGGGCGGCGGCGGCGATCCTGATGACGGGGACGTTCAATATCCTCGGCGTCCGGCTGGGCGCGGCTGTCACCAACCTGACGGTGGTTGCCAAATACGGCGGGCTCCTCTTCATCGTCCTCATCGCATTCGCCATAGGCCTGCCGCAGACCGGCGGCCACTTCACGCCGGCTATTCCGGCTGGCAGTGTGACCACCACCGCCTTCGGGCTGGCGCTCGTCTCCACGCTCTGGGCCTTCGACGGGTGGGCCGACCTCAGCTATGCAGCCGGCGAAGTGAAGGACCCCCAGCGCGTCCTGCCGCGGGCCCTCATTGGTGGCACCCTGATGGTGAGTGCGATCTACCTGCTGGCAAACGTCGCCTACCTCTCGGTGATGTCCATCGAGGAGATTCGCACCTCCAAGCTGGTGGCGGCAGACGTCGCCGAGCGGCTCATCGGCCCGGGCGGCGTGGTCTTTGTGGCGGTCACGGTGATGCTGTCCACGTTCGGCACGCTGAACGCGTCGCTGTTCACGACGCCGCGCATCTTCTTCGCGATGGCGGACGACAAGCTCTTCTTCCCCGCCGTGGCCAAGGTGCACCCCAAGTTCGAGACGCCGTGGGTGGCGATCGCCCTGACGGCGGGACTCGGGGCCGTTTTCGTGCTGACTCGTAGTTTCGAGCAACTGGCCGACGCGTTTGTCACCGCTTTCCTTCCGTTTTACGCGCTGGCGGTGGCAGCGATCTTCAAGTTACGGGGGCGGCCCGGGTACTCCCCGTCCTTCAGGGTGCCGGGCTACCCGGTGGTGCCACTGATCTTCATCGGGTCTGTTATCTACCTGCTGGCCAACGGGTTCATTAACCCTGCGAGCCGGTGGATGACCATCTCGGTCTTCGGCGTGCTGCTCGCGGGCGTGCCGGTCTATTACCTGACGGTGGGGCGGCGGGGGCGGTAGCGCACCTGGCTTCTCATGCTGGGAGTTCTTCCTCGTTCAGCGCCTATTGAGCCGGGGCGGGTCCGAAGCGCAAATGGCGCCCAATTTACCCGTGCTTTGCGGCTCGCGTCACCCGACGGTAACGGTGATGTTTCCGCGTTGACCTCCACGGGAAGTTCGGTCTATCTTTAGTGGACGCTTGACCTCCCGCCCCTCAGGGGGCGTCGGGTGCTTTCCCACCCCCTTCATACATAAGGACATCAGGAACTATGAGCCTTCTCCGTCTGAGAGGATTCGGAGGCGCCGCGGCTGCGATGTTGCTCGCAATCGCGACCAGCGCCTCGGCGCAGGTCACGACCGGTGCTGTCGGCGGTGTAGTGCGCGACGGTACGGGGAGACCCGTGGACGGCGCCCAAGTTCAAGTTCTGAACAAGTCCACCGGTTATCGGCTTGGCGGCCTGACCCGTGAAACTGGCCGCTATCAGGTGTCACAACTGGCGATCGGCGACAACTACTCGGTGACGGTGCGCCGAATCGGCTTTGCACCGCAGACGCGCGATGGCGTGAACGTCACGTTGGGTCAGACGACCACGCTCGACTTCACGCTCACATCGCAGGCCACGCAGCTGTCAAGCGTGACGGTCGTGGCCGATCCGACGAACCAGTTTACGGCGTCGCGCAAGGGTGTGGAGACGAGCGTCACGGATTCGCTGATCCGCCGTCTGCCGACCTTCAACCGCGACATTGCGGCGTTCACGAAGTACACGCCGCAGGTGATGTACACGGAAGGCAACGGCCCGTCAGCCGGCGGCGCCTACAACCGCTACAACACGTTCACCATCGACGGCGCAAACCAGTCGGACAAGTTCAATTTGGCGTCGTCGAACGGCGTGCCGGGTGGCAACAGCAACGCGCGCATCATCTCGATGGAGGCGGTGAAGGAATTCCAGGTGCTCACGACGCCCGCCGACGTCCGGCAGGGCAACTTCGTCGGCATGGGCGTCAACATGGTGACGAAGAGCGGCACGAACGACTTGAAGGGCGGCCTCACGTACGCCTGGCGTAATCCCCAGCTCGGCGCGAACCAGCCGTTCATCCGCAACTCGGGCCTGTTGGTGCAGCAGTACGGTTTCTACGTCGGCGGACCGATCATCAAGGACAAGCTGCACTTCTTCATCGCCCCCGAGCTGCAGGAGCGCGCGAACCCGGCGTCCGGCCAGTTCGCCGGCGCGTCGGCGACGACGGTGTCGGGGCTCGTGAGCGCCGACTCGATCGCGCGTATTCAGCGGGCGATTGCTGCACGCGGCAAGGAGATCGGTGGCGGAGAGAGGGTGAGCATCGACAATCCGCTGCAGAACATCACGGCCCGCCTGGACTACCGCCTGAACGATCGGCACCGGCTCGTCTTCCGCCAGTTGAACAACACCGCGGAGAACGTGAGCTTCAGTCGCAACAACAGCAACTTCAATAGTGCACTCGGCGTCCAGAACTCCGGCTACCGCCTCACGTCGAACATGTACCGGGTCAAGAACAAGAACACGTCCTCGACCCTTCAGCTCTTCTCGTCGTTCGACAAGGGCTGGACCAACGAATTCAGCGCCGGCTACAACACGATCAGCGACATTCGTGCGGTGTCGGTGGAAATGCCCGAAATCTCGCTCCCGGTGACGCGGTCCAATGGATCGGGCCAGGTCGCGGTGACTTTCGGCACGGAGCAGTTCTCGCCGAACAACACATTGCGGCAGCGCGTGCTCGAGGTGACGGACAACCTCACGATCCCAATCGGAGAGCACACAATCACCGCCGGTGCTCGCTTCGAGCGGACGTACATCTACAATCTCTTCGCGCAGAAGAACTTCGGTGTCTACAAGTTCAACAGCATCACCGACCTCGAAGCGGGGAGAGCGTTGAACTACGAGCTGTCGTTCGACAACGGCGGCGGCATCCCGGCGGCGTTTTACGCGCACCAGTACACGGCCTACCTGCAGGATCAATGGGATGTGACGGACCGTTTCTCGGTGACCGCAGGTCTCCGCCTTGATGCTCCGCAGTTCCTGGACACGCCGCCGCAGAACGACACGATCGTCGCCCGGCTGGCGCTGAAGGGACTGCCGGCGATCAACACTTCCGATAAGCCGAAGTTCCAGGTCCTGTTCTCCCCCCGCGTTGGCTTCAATTGGGACCCGACCGGCGACCGCAAGAACCAGGTTCGTGGCACCCTGGGCATCTTCACCGCACCGCCGCCGTTCATCCTCGTCGCCAATGGTTACCAGAACAGCGGCAAGCAGCTGGTCGTGCTGCAGTGCTCCGGCTCGGCTACGCCGGCCTTCTCCGTGGAGCTCTCCCAGCTGCCGCGCTCCTGCGCGGGTCAGCCGGCGCCGGCCCCGGGGCAGGCGGGTACCGCCGGGATCAACGTCACCGATCCGAATTTCAAGTATCCGCAGTACGGCGTTGGGTCGTTCGGGTTTGACCGCGCCCTGCCTTGGAAGATGACGTTCACCTTTGACGCCGTGTATCGCCGGGCGATCAATGGCCTGATGATCTACGACAAGAACATCATCGGACCGCGCATGGTTGGTGGCGTCCCCTACACCGATCGCAACGGCCGCATCCTGTACGCCGACACCATTTCGGCGACAGGCTCGGTCACGAACGACAACCAGCGTGCCATCCTCAGGCTGGGCAGCCCGGCTGTCACGTTTGGGGAGGGCATCATCTACCTCTCCAACCAGTCGAAGGACTACAACTACACGCTGACCGGCCAGATCAAGAAGAAGTTTGACATCGGCATTGATGCGACCGTGGCGTACACCTACAACCAGTCGAAGGACGTGCAGAGCCTGACCTCCGACCGCGCCATCTCCAACTGGCGCTTCGGCCGCACGATTACCGGGCTTGAGTCGGACGCCACGCTGGGCACGTCGGCATTCGAGCGCCCGCACCGCGTGCTGTTCTTCGGGACGTGGAACCTCCCGTGGAAGAGCACGGACATCAACTGGTACTACGAAGGCACGTCGGGATTCCCTATGGTCTACACCGCGCAGGGAGATCTGAACGGCGACGGCTTCAACGGCAATGATCCCATCTACGTGCCGAAGAACGCCAACGACCCGAACGAAATCACGTTCAACAACGTGACGGGCGGGCCCACGGCAGCGCAGCAGGCCGACCTGTTCGAGAAGTTCATCAGCGCGAACACGTGCCTCGACTCGCAGCGTGGCCGCATCATGAAGCGCAACTCGTGCAACAGCCCGTGGCAGAATCGCCTCGACGTGTCGGTCCGTCAGAACCTTGGCAAGAGCGGGCTCGCCAGTGCGCTGCACGCCCCGGCGCTCAGCAACTTCGTGGTCCAGCTCGACATCTTCAACTTTGCCAACTTCCTCAACAAGAAGTGGGGCCAGTTGTGGTGGCCGACGCTGAGCAGCAGCTTCCCGCAGCAGCAGGTGCTGATCCAGCGCGGCCGCACCGCCGGGCCGCTCAATCAGTCGCAGCCGATCTTCGAGTTCGCGTCGCAGGTCCGCGCCAACACGGAGTCGACAGCCCGCAACGCGGGTGCGTTCTACGCCCGGCAGACATCGACGCTCAACTTCTACCAGATGCAGTTGACGGTGCGGTACTCGTTCTAGAAGAGAGACAACAGAGAAACAACAGAGAAACAACAGAGAGACAACAGAACCCGGGGGCCGAGAGGCTCCCGGGTTTTGCAACTTTACCTTGGTGCGCGCTGCCGTTGCTGGCCGAGGATGCGGCCTCGGAGGCTGACGAGCATTTGGCGAAGTTCCCGGGCCTCGTTGGCGGCGTCGGTGGCACGGTCGAAGTCGACGAGCCCGCTGTCGGCGGCGATGAGGAGGAGGGCGTGGAGCTCGGCAGCCGAGCCGATGGCGATGGAGAGGAAGTTCGCGAAGTCGCGCGGGCTCGACCGCATGGCCCCCTCCGCGATGTTCGCCGGCACGCTGCTGGCGACGCGCATGATCTGACTCCACGCCGTGCGGTCGATGAACTGCCGTGCGCTCCGCGCCTCGCCCTGTAGCGAGGCGGCCAGCGCCATGGACCGCTGCCAGACCGTCAACTGTTCGTATTGATGCATAGAACGCACGGTAGCCCCCGCCAGGCCCCCGTGCGTCACCAAACGAATGCCGCCCCAATCCAGCAATCGCAAATGCAGTAAGTCTGTTGTCTCTCTGTTGTTTCTCTTCCTCATGTTCGGACTCTAGATAACAAGATGATCCCGACGGTTCCGAATACTATTCCAGGCAGCCACGCCGCAAGATTCGGCGGCACCATCCCCTTCGCCCCGATGGCTTGCGTCAGTTGCACCATCATGAGGAAGATGACCGTGGTCCCCAGGCTGATGCCAGCGCCGAACGCCGTGCCGCCGCGTTGCGTGCTCGTGGCCAGCGGTGCGCCGAACAGCATGATGATCAGGCAGGTGACGGGGATGGCGATCTTCAGCATCCGCCCTACCTTCAGCGCCCCGACGTCGCTCCCCGAGCGCTCCAGCGCCGCGATGAACGTCCCCAGCTCGGTGAACGTCATCTCGTCCGGCACCTTCGAACTCGCCATCAGCGTCCGCGGTTCCTCCGTCATCCGGCGGTCGCGCAGCGAATCGAAGGCGATGCTGATGTTCATCGAATCGGTGGGGAGGATGTGCAGCACGCCGTCGTGCAGCGTCCACCGCTTGCGGCGCGCGTCGTACTTGCCGGAGCGCGCGGTCACAAAATAGGTGGGATAGGCCGCGTCCTTCCCCTTCCGCTCCACCACCACCTGGTCGAGCGCCCGCTGCTCCACGTCCGCGCCCGCGATGGTGTACACGCGCCCGCCCTCGGCGGCGTACGTGAAGTTGAACCGCGTGGACCGGTTGGTGAACTGGCGTTCCTTGAGCAGTTCCACGCGCCGAGCGTTCGTGTGCGGCGACACCGCGCCGATGCCGAGTCCTACGACGGTGGCGAGCAGCGCGCCGAACGCCATCGGCAGGATGAAGCGGTAGAAGCTGATGCCGCTCGCCTTGGCGGCCGTGATTTCGGAGTGGCGCGTGAAGCTCCCGACGGCAAAGACGGTCGCGAACAGCACCGCGGCGGGGAGCACCAGGAACATCGTGTCAGGCACGCCGTACAGGTACGCCAGCGCGATGTCCTGCGGCGTCAGGTTGCGATTGAGATACTTCTCGAGCTTCTCCGTCAGGTCGAGAACGATCACGAGCAGCGGAAAGCCCAGCGCCGTGCCCGAGAAGATCTTCACCCACTCGGCGAGGACGTAGCGGTCGAGCGGCTTGAGCACGCGCATCAGCGCCGCCGCCGCATCAGACGCACGACGCGCCGCCGCGCGCGGTCGAGCAGTTCCGTGGTCTCGCTGCCGCGGTTCGTCGTCCCCTCGCGACCGAGCCGCACGGTCAGCGCGAGGCCGATGACGCCGAGGATCACGTTGGCCGCCCACATCCCCCAGAAGGGCGTGACGTAGTTGCGGTCGGCCATCGTCTCGCCGACGATGAGCCCCACGTAGTAGAGCCCGAAGACGGCGAGCGAGACGCCGATCGTCATTCCCACGCCGCCGCGCGGAAAGCGCAGGGCGATGGGGGCGCCGAGCAGGACGAAGATGAAGCAGGCGACGGCGATGGCGAACTTCTTCTCGATCTCCACGGAGTGGCCGTCCACGATGGATGCGGCATTCGCCACCTGGATTCTCACGCCCTCCAGGATTACCGAATGGCCAGCGAGCACGTCGTTTCCCGGTGACTCCGCGCCCGTCGAGGGCGCTGCCGACCGTGGAAACAGCCCGGCGGCGGTTGGTGCGGTATCGGGTCGCATGGTGGGCGCATCAGCACTGTCTTTCACGGCGGCGGCGGCGCCCTTGTCCCGCACCGCCTGTGGCACCTGGTCCTGCGGTGTGGCCGCGGCCGCGGTCTTCACCCCGACGGCCGAGAGCATCCGGCAGTAGGCCGCGCCAAGCCCGGGACGCAGCACGCTGGGTTGAATGTCGCGCGCCGCCTTCTTGTCGAACCGGTACAGGGCCCGCCACGCGCTGTCCCGCGTGCGCGCCGCCCGCACGACGCGCTGCTGCAGCTCGCAGATCGTCATCTCGCGATCGCTCTTGTACATGCTGTCGGCCGGTTCGCTCTCGAACTGGTTGCCGACGCCCCGCACCTTGATGAAGTCGGTGTTGAAGAAGTTGCGCTGCAATCGTGCCGGCTCCTGCAGCGACACCTCCGTCATCGAACCGCTGTACAGCGTGAGCAGCAGGTCGGCCTGGTCCGGCGACAGCTCGAGCAGGCCGCTGTCGGCATGGATGGTGCGGCGCTTCTGCGGCGGCGAGAGGTCGTAGATGGTGACCTCGCGCATCATGCTGGTGACGCGGTCAATGCGCCCGGCGCGCAGGTAGAGCCGGCTGGGCGAGACCTCGTTGATGATCTGTTCCTTGAAGGCGATCGTCGGCTTCTTGCGCGAGATGTCGCTCGTCAGGGTGGCCAGCCGGTGGTTGGCGCGCGGCAGCACCTGGTCGTTGAACCAGACCATGAACAGCGTGAAGCCGAAGGCGGCCACCAGCACGGGGGCCACGAGACGGTGCATGGACACGCCGCTGGCCTTGTAGGCGGTGATCTCGTTTTCCGACGCCAGCCGGCTGAAGGCGTGCAGCGTGGCGACGAGGATGGCCATCGGCAGCGTCATTGCGACCGTGAACGGGATCGAAAGCAGGAAGAACTCGACGATCTTCTCCCACGGGATCCCTTTCCCAACCAGGTCGCCGAACTTCTTGGCGACGTAGTTGAGCAGCAGCAGCGACGTGAGCGCCGACAGGGCGAACACGAGCGGGCCGACGTGCTCCCTGAGGATGTACTTGGAAGTGATCTTCAACGGGTCGGCCCTGGGGCGCAGGAAGGGCGGAACTGCCCGTCACGCCGAGGGTTGTAGGGTGTCGGACCGTCCGTATATTCCACTCGGCGACCGCTCAGATGCAAGGTCTATGGATGTGATGGGACAATCAGGAAGCCAGGCTTGCAGACGGCAGAAGGCAGACGGCCGACGGCAGATGATGACCACCGCCCAAGCGTCGTACGACTGACGGAGGCCGCCTCGAGCTCGGAAGGTAGAACCGCTCGGCCCTCTGCCCTCTGCCCTCTGCCCTCTGCCCTCTGCCCTCTGCCGTCTGCCGTCTGCCGTCTGCCGTCTGCCGTCTGCCGTCATCATACCCCGCCTGATCCCTTTCGTGCGCGCTCTCCGCCTACTCGCCGCCTGCTCGCTCGTGTTGCCTCTGGCGGCCCAGTCACAGGGCGCATCGCCGGGGCGAGGCGAGCCGTCCGTGCTCACGCCGTTCCGGCTGTCGTTCGTGCCGCCGCCGGCGCTGGCGCCCGGCGGCAGCCTGTCGCGTGAACGACTGACGGGTGAGGAGCTGGGACGCCGCGCCGCCGCCGCGACGCAGGCACGCGCGCCGCGCCGCCTCGAGGAGCAGTGGCAGGCCTCCATCCGGACGGCGCTGCGCACGCGCTCGGCTGCGGCCGAGGCCGCACCCGTGGTCGTCGCCGCGCCCGATTCGTCGTTGCGGGCGCAGGCCGCCGACCTCTTTGGCCAGTACGCCGACCTCGGCCTGGCCCTCAACGGCCGGCTCGAGAGCAAGGTGAACCGCACCAAGAACGAGCGCTGCATCAGCAGCCAGTTCTTCAGCCTGGCCTCGCAGTGCAAGGGCAGCTTCCAGCCCCTCTTCGATTTCCAGTTCGACGTGCGTACCGGCGGCGTCGTGGCCGAGCGCGTGCACCTCAATGTGGACTATGACAGCAAGCGCGAGTTCGACGCGTCCAACAACATCCAGGTGTACTACGAAGGGAAGAGCGACGAACTGATCCAGAAGCTGGAGGTCGGCAACGTCACGTTCCAGCCGCCGGCGAGCCGGTTCATCACCGGCGGCATTCCGAGCGGCAACTACGGCCTGCAGGCCGTGGGCCAGCTGGGGCCGATGCGTTTTCGCACCATCGTCGCGCAGCAGAAGGGGAACGTCACCAAGGATCGCATCTTCACCGTCGGTGACCGCACCGTGCAGTCGGTGGACCGCGAGATCGAGGATTACCAGATCGAGCCGCGGCGCTTCTTCTTCACCGTGGATCCGCGGCGCTTTGCCGACTTCCCGAACATCGACCTGCTGAACGGCAACCAGCTCCAGCGGCTCGCCGCGTCGCTCCCCGACTCGGTGCGGCCCTCGCGCATCTTCCTGTACCGCCTGCTCATCGGTGGGCAGCCGCCCAACCCGAACGGTCCGCAATTCAAGCTCATCGGCGACCCGGCGTCGCGGCGCGGCCAGATCTACGAGTTGCTGCGCGAGAACGTGGACTACTACACCGACCAGTCGCTGCTCTGGGTGGCGCTGGTGCGCCCGCTCAACCTGAACAACGAGCGGTTGGTCGTGGCGTACACGGTGCGCATGAACGGCCGGGACACCACCGTCGCCTCCACCGGCGGCACCCCCGACTTCGAGTACACCGTCCGCGACCAGTACGCGTCGCTGCTCTGGGACCCGCAGGTGCGTCCCACCGACGCCGCCTTCGCCCGCGAGATTCGATCCGTCTACCGCGTGGGCGGCGAGGACGTGCGCCGCCACACGGTGACGGCGCGCATCGTCACCGGCGCGGCCGGCGACCAGGAGAAGCCGCTCGCCGGCACCAGCGACACCTGGCTGCAGCTGTTCGGGCTCGCGCAATCGGGCAACAGCGCCACGTTCGACATCGCCAACCGGCTCTTTCCTCGTGCGGGCGATCCGAACATCACCGTGGGCGGCGCGGCCGGCACCCGGATCCTGCGGGACTACTTCCTGATCTTCCCGTCGCTGCGTCCGTTCTCACGCTCGGGTCTCGCCCAGCCCGCCGGCAACCCGGCCAGCGAGGCGATCTACACCACGCCGGGCGAGTACCTGTACTCGCCGCAGCATCCGCAGTCCACGTACCGGATCCGGCTCCGCTACGACGCCGAAGGCGGCGGCGACGCCGGCACGCTCGCGCTCGGCTCCGTGCAGGTGCGCCCGAACTCCGAGCGCCTGACGCTCGACGGCCGGCTGCTCCGGCGCGACCTCGACTATCGCGTGGACTACGACCTTGGGCGCGTCACCTTCCTCCGCCCCGATACGCTCTTCCCGAGCGCGCGGCAGGTGTCGGTGCGCTACGAGGAGAATCCGCTCTTCGCCGCCGCGCCGAAGAGCATCATCGGCTTCGCGTCGCAGTTCCCGCTCGACGTCGGCGAGATCAACGTGATGGCGATCGCGCAGAACCAGCGCACCACCTTCACGCGCCCACCGCTCGGCTACGAGCCGCAGTCGTCGTTCATCGCCGGCGTGAGCGGCAATTTCGACTTCGAGGCCGCGCCGCTGACGCGCGCCCTCCAGCGCCTGCCGTTCGTGCAGACCACGTCGCCGTCGCACGTGCACCTCGACGCCGAGGTGGCGACGAGCCGTCCGCAGGCCAACAGCGCCGGGCAAGCGTACCTCGAGAGCTTCGAGGGCCAGGGCGGCACGTACGTGAACCTCTCCGACCCGGCCTGGCTGACGAGCAGCCAGCCTGCGCTCGGCCGTTTCCTGCCAGCGAAGGTCGGCGGCGCGCCCACGCTCGACCTCACGCGCGCCGCGACGCTCGCGTGGCAGAACAACGGCCTCAGCGCCGCGGGCCAGACCATCACGTTCACGCTGCCGCAGATCGACCCGCTGGTGAACATCATCGGAGCGGGACTGCAACAGCCCGAGCAACTGCTCTGGCTGACCCTGTACCCTTTGAGCGTGGGCGGTGCGTACAACGACGCCACCAAGATGTACCAGTGGCAGGTGAACGACGCGCCACCCGGCCGGCGCTGGCGCTCCATTCGCACGGTGCTGAGCCCCTCGGGCACCGACCTGTCGCGCATCGAGAACATCCAGTTCTGGACGCTCATCGACACGACGGCGGCGCACCGCACGCGCAATCCGACGCTCGTCCTCGACTTCGGCGACGTCTCGGAGAACGCCGTCTCCGTGTCGCCGACGCGCCTCGTGGTGTCGCGCAGCGGCTCGGCCTCGGACACCCTGTACACCGGACGCACCGTCGTGGGCCTCGACTCGCTGCACTCGGAGCGCGACGCCTTCTCGCGCGCCTTCAACCAGGAGCGCGACGACAACGGCCTGCCGGGGGACGTGGTGCCTGCCCTCCAGTTCACGTCGCCAGACTCGTCGGGGGTGCTGCGTGACTACGCCATGTGCCAGAAGGGCGGCGTCAAGCTCAACCGGCTGGGTGATGCCAAGACCAACTGCACCGTACGCAACGGGCGGCTCGACGAGCACGACATCGACCTCGACAACACGCTCAACTTCGTGTCGTCGCAGCGGGAGAGCGAGCGGCTCCTGCGGTACGTCGTGGACCTCTCGGACCCGAAGGCGTACACGCGAGTGGGGAAGTGCGAGGTGACGCAGGCGGACACCTCCGACGGTGCGGCGCAGAACAACACGCTCTGCTGGGTCTTCGTCCGCCTGCCGTTCAACGCCCCCTTCGACACCATCGCCGGCGGCCCCAGCATCCGCCGCGTCCGTGCACTGCGCCTGACGATGGTCAGCGGGGAGAGGGAGCGGGTCAACGCCTTCACCCAGCTCCCGCTGGCGCAGTTCCGGCTCACGGGGGCGTCGTGGCTCAAGCGCGCCGACCGCACGCTCACCGGCATCGCCGGCGAGCGCACCGGCTTGGGCGGCGTGCAGGCGTCGACCATCGGCACCATGGACCGCGACTCCACGAGTGGCCTGATCTACGATTCGCCGCCGGGCGTGACCGACGCGCCGGACCAGATCGTCACCGGACTCGAGAACCAGCGCGTCCAGATCAACGAGCGTTCGATGCGCCTGACGGCGCAGAACCTGGCCCCGTTCCAGCGCGCCGAGACCTATCAGCGCTTTGCCGAGGGGAGCAGGAACTTCATGCAGTACCGCGAGCTGCGTGTCTGGGCCCGTGGGCGCGGCAATGGCTGGGGACAGGACGGCGAGATGAACTTCTTCGTCCGGCTGGGGCGCGACGCCGACAACTTCTACCTGTATCGCACGCCGGTGAGCGCGGGCACTGGGGTCGCTGCCTGGCTCCCCGAGGTGCGCGTGGACTTCGACAGGTTCTTTGCCCTGCGCGCGCAGTTGCAGAACGCGTTCCTGCAGAACACCCCCGACTCGCTCGCCTGCCACGGCGCTGACTCGGTGCTCATTGCGCGCAGCGGACTTCCCGCCGGCGTGAGCATCCGCCGCTATGCCGCCTGCGCCGACGGATACATGGTGTACACCGTCGACCCGAACATCAGCGCGCCCAACCTCGCCGCGGTGCAGGACCTCGCCGTCGGCATGGTGCGCATCGACTCGGGGGGCATCGGTGCCTCACGCATCCTGCCGGGCGACACGCTCGAACTCTGGGTGGATGACATGCGCCTCACCCAGGTGGACAACACGGCGGGGTACGCGGCCCAGGTGGGATTGAGCGTCACGGCGGGCGACGTCGGGTCATTCCGCGCCGGTTTCAGTCACCGCGACGCGAACTTCCGCCAGCTCAACGAGACGCCGTCGTACGTCTCGGACAACCAGTTCGACATCGGTGCATCGGTGCGCCTCGACAAGCTGCTCCCTGCGGGACTGGGATACGCCATTCCGGTCACCGTGAATCACTCGAGCGGCGCCAACAACCCGCTGTTCGTCTCGCGCTCCGACCTGCGTGGCGACGGCGTTCGCGGCCTGCGCACGCCGCGCAGCGACGCGACCAGCGTGAGCGTCGCCCTGCGGCGCACCACGCCGCTGCGGGAGGGCTGGCTGGCCGCGATCGTCAACAACCTCGGGGCCACCGCGAACTACGGTTCGTCCAACGCCCGCAGCGAGTACCAGAGCGGCAAGAGCACCAATGTCAACGCCGGCGTGGACTACAACCTGGCGTCGCAGGGGCGCGTGCGGCCGATGCCGCGGTGGATGGATGGCGCCCTCGGGGCGCTCCCCATCTGGCTGCAGAACACGGAATGGCTGCAGGCGCTGCGCAACGCGCAGGTGCGCCTCAACCCGTCGAGCGTGCGCTTCAGCAGCTCGATGGCGCGCGCCTCCGACCACCGCACGGCCTACCTCAAGCCGGCGGAGGCGCCCTCCGACACGGGTCGCATCGTCACGGGCCTCACCCACGTCTGGCGCAACGTCGCCGGCATCGAGTTCCGGCCGTTCGAGTCCATGAACGCCCGCTGGGACTTCACCTCGCTGCGCGACCTGCGGCAGTATGGCGACTCGTCGCCGACGGCCATCGTCGCCACGCGCGAGCGCAGCCGCCTGCTCGGCGTCGACGTCGGGCTCGAACGCGAGCGACAGATGAACGCCGCATTCGGGTTCACGCCCACGGTCGCCTTCTGGATGCGCCCCCGCCTCGACTTCACGAGTGCGTACACGATGCAGCGCGACCCGAACTCGCGCACGCTCGTCCGCGACGCCGACAGCACGGGCGGCTTCTACCTGCCGCGCCGCGTCAGCAACACGCAGACCCTCGCCCTCGGCGCCAACATCGACCTGCCGGCCGCCCTGCGCGCCTACCTGCGCGATTCGCTGGTCACGCCCGTGCTGATTCAGGTGCTGCAGCCCGTCGACATCCAGGCCAGCCGGTCGCTCGTGTCCGCGTTCGACGGCGCCCCGTTCACTCCGGGGCTCGGCTACCAGCTCGGCTGGGGCGGCATCGATCACTTCCGCGCGCAGAACGGACTCAACGCCACCAGCGCGGGAACCAACGCGCAGGTCACCATCAGCACCGGCCTGCGCCTGCCGCTGGGCCTGGCGGTCACCACGCGCATGCAGCGCGTGAACTCGCGCAATTGGACGCGCCGGTTCGACAACACGCAGGCCGTCATTGACGGCGAGCAGTTGACGCTTCCCGACCTGACGCTCCGTCTCACGCTGCGGCCGCGCTTCGCGAGCCGCGTGATCACCAGCGTGGGCGGCAGCTTGCGCTACCTCAACACGCGGCAGTCCAGCGTCGTCCCGAGCGAACTCGAGGGAGCGCCGGCCGACGTGCGCGTGAGCCGCGTCTCCAGCTATCCAGTCAACGGCAGCGTGACGTGGAACGTCGGCACGGGGCTCATGACGTCGTTCGGCCTCGGCACCACGCACCGCCTCGATTCGCTCCCCGGGAGCATCGCCGAGTCGCGTTCGCGCGACCTGAACGCCGACGTGTCGCGGAGCATCAAGATGCCGGAACGCTGGAAGCTCAAGAACGACCTGCGCACGCGGCTGAGCTACCAGCAGAGCTCCGCGCAGTCCTGGGTGCAGAACCAGAGCGCCACCGCCAGGCGGAGCCGCCTCGCCGACAACGGGCGTCAGGCGATCAACGTCAACGCCGACGCCGACGTCGCCGAGAACCTCACGTTCTCGCTGACCGGCGCGCGCATCGTCACCTTTGACAACAACCTGAACCGGCGCTTCTCGCAAATCGTCTTCACGGCGGTGCTGCAGGTGTCGTTCTTCGCTGGGGAAATCAAATGAGACACGGCAGACGGCAGACGGACGACGGAAGACGGACGACGGCGGACGGCGGCCGGCAGCCGGCCGAGGTCGCGCCGCCGCAGATGCGACATGCCGCTCGTATTGGACAGGTCTTCAAGCAGTTCGCCCTGTTCGCTGTTGCAGGTTCGGTGCTTGCCGCGTGCACGCAGAAGCCGGATGCGGCGGCCGTGCCGCCGGTGGTCACCACCGAGTTCGACGGCGACGCGGCCCTCCGGTATGTAGCCGCGCAGGTGGCCTTCGGTCCGCGCGTGCCGGGAACCGACGCGCATCGCAAGGCGGGCGACTGGATCGTGGAGCAGATGAAGCAGCGCGGCGCCACCGTGGTGGAGCAGACGTGGACGCACACCACCAGGAGCGGGCGTACGCTGCCGCTGCGCAACATCCTTGCGCGCTTCAACCCGCAGGCCGCTGAACGGGTGCTGTACCTCACGCATTGGGACACGCGCCCCACCGCCGACGCGGAAATGGACCCCGCGGACCAGCTCACGCCGATCGACGGCGCCAATGATGGCGCGTCGGGCGTGGGGTTGTTCGTCGCGCTCGCCGACGCCTTGCAGAAGACGCCGTCGGCGTTCGGGGTGGACCTGCTGTTCGTGGACGGCGAAGACTACGGCGAGTTCGGGCCGCCCCTCGTGGATGTCCTGCTGGGCTCCACGTACTTCGCGTCGCACCTTCCGGAGCCCGGCTACCGGCCGGTCTTCGGCGTGCTCTTCGACATGATCGGCGACGCCGACCTGCGCATCGCCGTGGAGGACCACTCCGCCCAGCGGGCGCCCGACGTCGTCGAACGCGTCTGGGCGAAGGCGGAGGCGATGGGACGCGGCGACGTCTTCGTGCGGCGGTCTGCCGGCCCCATCACCGACGACCACATCCCGCTGCTCGACGTGGGGCTCAAGGTCATCAACGTCATCGACCTCGACTACGGACCGGGCAGGTCGTACCATCACACGCTGCAGGACACGATGGACAAGCTCTCGGCCGCGTCGCTGAAGATCGTCGGGGACGTCGCGCTGGCACTGTTGCGGTAGGCTCTCGAGCGCGTAAGCTGGGCTTCTTCACCACGGAGCACACGGAGGAAACGGAGGGTCACGGAGTACTGCAACAGCTGGGGTAAAGACAGCGCGCCACGCTGGAATCAGCGTGGCGCGCGCAGTTCCCCCAAGAAGTTGTGGTCCTCCGTGGCCTTCAGGCAGTTCTCCGTGTGCTCCGTGGTGAAAAAGCCATCGGAAACAGCAACAAACAGGTCCCACCCGCGGTCTATCGGTGATGCCGCCTCGCGCGTGCGGAAGAGTGTTGGGTCATGCCCACGCCCGCCGAACGCCAGGCGCTGCTCTTCTTCGCGGCCGTCGCCGCCCTCGGCGTCGGGGTCAACGCCTGGCGCGCCGCGCGCGGTGGCGACCGCGTAGTGCAAGGCTCGCCGAGCGACCTCGCCGCCCAGATCGCACGCGTCGACTCCGCCGTCGCACACTCCCCCAGCCGCGAAGCCGGTCGCGCCGCGCTCCGCAAACGCAACGCTGAGAAAGCAGCTCAAAAGCGAAAGCCGGAGCCCGCCGCGCCAAGTCCAGCGGCCGCACGATCTACCTTCTACCCTCCACCATCTACCATCAGCCTCATCGACCTCGATTTCGCGTCCGCGACCGCCATTGAGTCCCTCCCCCGGATCGGCCCGGCGCTCGCCGCCCGGATCGTGGCCAATCGGGACTCGTTCGGGCCCTTCGGGTCGCTCGACGGACTGCAGCGCGTCAAGGGAGTCGGCGCGGCGATGGCCAAATCCCTGCGCGAGCGGGTCACCTTTTCTGGGGTCGCCAGAGCGGACGCCCCCACCAGCAAGGACAAGGGTCGACGGCGCCCCGCCGCGCCTTGACACCCCTCTGCCCGCGGACGACCTTCACTCATTAGAGGCATGGCCGCCCCCCCGCAGAGGGTGCGGCCACCATGCGATCATCTACCCTCTACCGTCTGCCGTCCACCATCTGCCCCTGAATGGCCAACCCCGCTTCCTCCGGTTCCGAACGCCTCGGTGACCTTCTCCTCCGCGAGGGGCTCATCACCAGGGAGCAATTGGAGACGGCGCTCGCCGAGCAGAAACAGAACGGCACGCGGGTGGGCTACAATCTCGTCAAGCTCGGCTTCGTTCCGGAGCTCGAGATCACCAAGGTCCTGGCGCGGCAGTTCAAGATGCCGGCCGTCGATCTCTCGAAGTTCGAGGTTGACCCCAAGATCGTGAAGCTCGTGCCGGCCGACGTGGCCGTGAAGCACATTGTCCTGCCGCTCAAGCGCGACGGGCGCACGCTCACGGTGGCCATGGCAGACCCCACGAACATGGGGGTGGTGGACGACCTCAAGTTCATCACGCGCTACGACATCTTCCCGGTCATCGCGGGCGAGTTCACGCTCAAGAACGCGATCGAGAAGCACTACGAGTCGACCGACATCCAGATGGGGGCGCTCCTCAGCGAGATCGAGGGGCTGGACGCCGAGGCCGATATCGAGGTGGTCGACACGGCGGAAGACGAAGCGGCCGCCGGACAGGCGCAACTGGTCGACGACGCGCCGGTGGTGAAGCTGCTCAACGCCGTCCTCACCGACGCGGTCAATCGTGGCGCCTCGGACATCCATTTCGAGTGCTTCGAGCATGAGCTGCGGGTGCGCTATCGCATTGACGGCGCGCTGCAGGAGATCATGAAGCCGCCCAAGAAGATGCAGGCGGCGCTGATCTCGCGCTTCAAGATCATGTCGTCGCTCAACATCGCCGAACGCCGCGTGCCGCAGGACGGGCGCATCAAGCTGAAGATGGGCAAGAAGGTCATCGACTACCGCGTGTCGACCCTGCCCACGATCTTCGGCGAGAAGGTCGTGCTCCGCATCCTCGACAAGGGCAACCTGACGCTCGATCTCGAGAAGTTCGGCATCGAGCCGCGCGCCGAGCGCGAGTTGATGGAGGCGGTGAGCAACCCCTACGGCATGGTGCTCGTCACCGGCCCCACGGGCTCGGGCAAGACGACCACGCTGTATTCGGCGCTGTCGAAGGTGAACAGCATCGACACGAACATCATGACGGCCGAAGATCCCGTGGAGTACAACATCTTCGGCATCAACCAGGTGCTCGTGCGCAACGAGATCGGGATGACCTTCGCCGCGGCGCTGAAGGCGTTCCTGCGGCAGGACCCGAACATCATCATGGTGGGCGAGATCCGCGACCTCGAAACGGGCGGCATCGCCATCAAGGCGGCGCTCACCGGCCACCTGGTGCTCTCGACACTGCACACCAACTCGGCCCCGGAGACCGTCACCCGCCTCCTCGACATGGGCCTCGAGCCGTTCAACGTCAGCTCGGCGCTCAACCTCGTGCTCGCCCAGCGCCTTGTGCGCCGCGTCTGCGGCAACTGCAAGGAGCACTACATCATGAGCGACGAGGAGCTGATCACGGCCAAGATCACGCGGGACACCACGTATCGCGACCTGCGCTTCACCGAGGAGGCGCTGCGCGATGCCGTGCGGAACGCCTCGAAAGACGCGGCGCCCTTTGTCAAGGGGCTGACGCTCGATACCAGGATTGCCTCGGTGCCCTGCTGGCGCGGCAAGGGATGCGACCAGTGCGGCGGCAACGGCATGAAGGGACGCCAGGGCCTGTACGAAGTGATGTTCATGACGCCCCGCCTGCGGCGCCTGATTCTCCAGAACGTCGGCGCCGCCGAGATCAGGGAAGGCGGCATCGAGGACGGCATGCTCACGCTCCGCATGGACGGCTGGCTCAAGGTCCTGAAGGGCGTCGTGCCGCTCGAACAAGTCCTCCGCGAGACCAGCGCCTGACGCGCGGTGCGCGGCGCCGAACCTACTTGACCCGGACCAACCATGACTGGTGCACTCCCCGCCACGCCCGGCGCGGCGCCCCAACCGCAGGGCGTCAACCTCCGCGCCCTGCTCGAGGAGATGATCGAGCGCGGCGCGTCCGACCTGCACATCACCGCCGGCGAGCGCGCCAAGATGCGCATCGACGGCGAGATCACGAACTCGCGCGGCGAGTACGTGCTCAACCCCAAGGACACGCTCCAGCTGGCCTACTCGGTGCTCACCGAGAACCAGAAGAAGCGCTTCGAGATGGAGGATGAGCTCGACTTCTCGTTCGGCATCCAGAACCTGGCGCGCTTCCGCGGCAACGTCTTCAAGCAGCGCGGCTGCGTCTCCATCGTGATGCGGCAGATCCCGTTCTCGATCAAGACGTTCGACGACCTCCACCTGCCGCCGATCATCGCGCGGATGGCGGAGAAACCGCGCGGCCTCGTGCTCGTCACGGGCCCCACGGGCTCGGGCAAGTCCACCACGCTGGCCGCGATGATCGACAAGATCAATCGCGAGCGGCACGGGCACATCATCACGGTGGAGGACCCCATCGAGTTCATCCACCGGCACCAGAACTGCATCGTCAACCAGCGCGAGGTCGGCACCGACACCAAGTCGTTCCAGACCTCGCTCAAGTACGCCCTGCGCCAGGACCCCGACGTCATTCTCATCGGCGAGATGCGCGACCTGGAGACCATCCAGGCGGCGCTCACCATCGCCGAGACGGGCCACCTGGCCTTCGCCACCCTGCACACCAACTCGGCGGCCGAGGCGATCAACCGCATCATTGACGTCTTCCCCAGCCACCAGCAGTCGCAGGTGCGCGCCCAGCTCGCCTTTGTGCTCGAGGGCATCATCACGCAGACCCTGCTGCCGAAGAAGAGCGGCAAGGGGCGCGCCATGGCGGCCGAGATCCTGGTGGTGACGCCGGCCATCCGCGCGCTGATCCGCGACGACAAGATCCACCAGATCTACTCGTCCATGCAGGCGGGCAAGAAGTTCGGCATGCAGACCATGAACGACGCGCTGTACCAGCTGTACATGGCGCGCGACGTCGCGGAGGAAGAGTGCCTGCGCGTCACCAGCGACCCAAACGAGTTCCTGCGCCTCATCGGCAAGAGCCCGGTCGACGGCGACTCCGTGGCGAGAGATGCACCGGGGAGCAAGCCGGGCGGGTCGTCGAACAGCGGGTTGCGCCGGTGAGTGTTCGACCGTCCTACAGTAGGGCCTTTTCACGCCGCACCAGCTAACGAGCGCCGATGCCGTCCTTCCAGTACACCGCACGCGACGCCAGGGGAGACCTGAAGACCGGGACCCTTGATGCCGCGACCAAAGACGACGTGATGGCGCAATTGCGCCAGAAGCGCATGAACGTCGTCAAGGTCGAGGAACAGGGCAAGGCGAAGGTGAAAACGGGCGGGTCGATCGCGATGCGCGACGTCGTGATCTTCACCCGCCAATTCTCGACGATGATCAACTCGGGCCTGCCGCTCGTGCAGGCCCTCGACATCCTCAGCAAGCAGACCGAGAACAAGTCGCTGGCCGCGGTGACGCGCCAGGTCGTGTTCGACGTCGAGTCCGGGCACACGGTGGCCGACGCGCTGGCCAAGCACCCGAACGCCTTCACCGACCTCTACGTGAACATGGTGGCTGCGGGCGAGGCCGGCGGCATTCTCGACACGATCCTGATGCGCCTGGCGACGTTCATGGAAAAGAACGACGCCCTCGTGCGCAAGGTGAAGGGCGCCATGATCTACCCCGGCGTCATCATGAGCGTCGCCGGCATTTGCATCGTGGTGCTGCTCATCTTCGTCATTCCCGTCTTCCAGGGGATGTTCGCCAGCGTCGGCCTCACGCTGCCGCTGCCGACGCGCATCGTGATCATGATGTCGGACTTCCTGACGGGCTACTGGTGGGCCGTGGGCGGCGGCGCCTACCTCGCGTTCATCAGCACCAAGAAATGGTACGCGACGCCCAACGGCAGGCTGGCGCTCGACAAGCTCATGCTGAAGATGCCGGTGCTGGGCGACGTGATCCGCAAGTCGGCCGTGTCGCGCTTCACCCGCACGCTCGGCACGCTCATCAGCTCGGGCGTGTCCATTCTCGACGGCCTCGAGATCACGGCCAAGACCTCGGGCAACCGCGTCATCCAGGACGCGATCATGGCGTCGCGGTCGTCCATCGCCGGCGGCGATACCATCTCGGCGCCGCTCGCCAAGTCGAACGTTTTCCCGCCGATGGTGATCTCGATGATCGCCGTCGGTGAGCAGACCGGCGGCCTTGACGAGATGCTCAGCAAGATCGCCGACTTCTATGACGAGGAAGTGGACGCGGCGGTCGGCGGCCTGCTCGCCCTCATGGAACCGATCATGATCGTCTTTCTCGGCGTGGTCGTCGGCGGCATGGTGGTGGCGATGTACCTGCCGATCTTCGACATGATCAATGCGGTGCAGTAAGGACAGAGTGTAGTACGCCACGCGTTTTGTCCGATCCGCGCCACGTGTTTTGTCCGACACGCCACTGAGAAATGTCCGTC
>PNKL01000034.1 GCA_013822425.1 Gemmatimonas sp. | reverse complement strand
TTGCCCGCCACCGTCACGGTGTGCTCCTGCATCGCCTGCAGCAGCGCCGCCTGCGTCTTTGGCGGGGCGCGGTTGATCTCGTCGGCCAGCACGATGTTCCCGAAGACCGGCCCCTTGGAGAACTTGAACGACCGCTTCCCCGTGCCGTGATCCTCCTCCAGCAGTTCGGTGCCGGTGATGTCGCTCGGCATCAGGTCGGGCGTGAACTGCACGCGCGAGAACTGCAGGTCGAGCGTCTCGGCGATGGTCTGGATGAGCAGCGTCTTGGCCAGCCCCGGCACGCCGATGAGCAGCACGTGGCCGCCGGCGAGAATGGCCGAGACCATGCTGTCCACGATGTCGTGCTGGCCGATGATGCGACGCCCGATTTCATCGGCGATCTGCCGGTGCGCGATCTTCAGGCGGTCTAGAAGTTCGAGGTCGCGGGAATCGGTCATGGAGAGGGCGGTGGAGAACGGCAGAGAACGGCAGAGAACGGCAGAGAGCGGCAGAGAACGGCGGAGAACGGCGGAGAACGGCGGAGAACGGCAGAGGACGGGAGGGACAAAGCTAGGGGCGCCGCATCCGCGTGGAAGGGCGCCCGATCAACTACGCGGCAGGGGGCGAAGCGTTCAGCGGACGGCGAAGGCGACGCGCTGTTCCTGCGGGAAGTTCTGCGAGACGAGGCGCACGACGGCGGTGTACTGCCCGGGCCGGGGCGACTTCCACGACTCGGAGAAGGAGAGCGTGTCAGCGCGGCGGAGCACGCGGTTCTGGTATGCGGCGGTGAAGAGGCGCCCGTCGCTCCAGCGCCAGACCTGGCGGCCCTGCGCGTCGAGGACGGCGATGTCGTGCGTCATGCCGTCCTTGAAGTTGAGCTCGACCTTGCGGTCGCCCTCGTTCATGACGTGGAGCGCGAAGTGGACGGCGTCATCCACGCGCACGTCAAGCGCCGAAGCGACCGCGGCTCCCTTCTTGTGCGCGGTCTTGGTGGTGGAGAGCGACTCCGGTGTGCGCGAACGCGTGCACGCAAAGGCGAGCACAGCGATGGCCAACATCACGAAGGAGGCGCGTCCGTTCATTATTCTTCGCCAAAAGGGCGAAACATTTGTGATCCCGCGATTTGGGATCGGACCATTCCGCCGTTCAACTTACCGACAGTCAGACGATCCGTCAAACAGGACGTCACATGCCAAGTCACGATGTGATAGGCACTTGGTGGATCGGCCAAACGACCTCACCCGGGCTCATGGAGCCGGCTCGGTCGCAAAGGATAGTATCGGCAGGCGCCGCGTTTACTGCCGCCTGGAGTACGATTTCCCCCGTCATGCCGATGCGTCGCCCCCACTTGACGAATGGAAAAATGGTGATAAGATAGTAACAACTTACTATCTTTTGAGAGTGAGACATGCCCCGATACGCAAAGTACCTCCCCGCCGACGAACGACGCGCTGCCACTGTGGAAACAGTCGTCCGGCTGGCTGCCGACCAGAACCCGAGCGACATCACGACCGCGGCGATCGCGTCGAAGATGGGCGTGACCCACGGCGCGCTGTTCAAGCACTTCCCGTCGAAGGACGCCATCCTGCAGGCCGTCATGGAGTGGGTGGCGGCGAGCCTGATGACGCGCGTGGAAAAGGCGATCGCGCCGGGATCGCCGCCGTTGGATGCCCTCGAAGCGATGTTCCTGGCGCATGTCGCCTTCGTTGCCGAACACCCCGGCGTGCCGCGCATGCTGTTCGGCGAACTGCAGCGCCCGGGTGTGACGGGGCCGAAGCGCGTGGCGCGCGCACTGCTCCGGCGCTACGGCGAGCGCGTGCTCGAGCTGATTGCCAGCGGCAAGGCGAGCGGTGCGCTCGACGCCAACCTCGACGCCAAAGCGGCCGCCAGTCTCTTCATCGGCACCATCCAGGGCCTGGTCATGCAGTCGCTCCTGCGCGGGGACATGTCGCAGATCACCATTGACGCCCCCCGCGTCTTCGCCATCTACCGCCGTGGAATCGGAAACGCACCATGAGACGCCTGCCCCTGCAACGACAGACCCTGATTCTCCTGGCGGTGCTCGTGCCCCTCCTGCTGCTCTTCGTCTACGTGACGCTGCGTTCGGGTCCGCTGGCGCCAGTGCCGGTGACCCTCGCCACGGTCGGCGACACCTCCATCGCCCCCGGCGTGTTCGGCATCGGCGTGGTGGAGTCGCGCTACACCTACAAGATCGGACCGACCGTTCCCGGCCGGCTGCAGCGGCTCTCCGTGGATGTGGGCGATCGCGTGCGGGCCGCTCAGGTGATGGGCACGATGGACCCGGTGGACCTCGACGACCGCCTGCGCGCGCTGGACAACGACGCCCAGACCGTCGCGGCATTGGTGGTCGCCGACGTGGCCGCACAGGGTACGCTGGCATCGGTGCAGCGCCAGTACGGGCTCGGCGCAGCGAGCTACGTGCAGGTGCTCGGCGCGCGCCAGCAGGCGGCACAGGTTCGCCTGTCGCTGGACGTGGCTCGGGCCCAGCGGCTGTCTGACAGCGTGGCACTGTTCCAGGCCGTCGGGGGTGGGGGCGAGCCGGCGGCGGCGCGGGGGTCACCAACCCGCTGAGCAGGGATCACACGACCGCCGAGCGGGAGTCAGGGAGCCGCTGACAAAGCGACTCGACGAGCGCCGTTCTTCGCGTTCGCTTTCGCTTGCGGATGCTTTCACAAGCCGATATTTTTCAAGGTTGTGGCGAACGATCCGAAGGACGCGCGCAAGCGTGCCGAGACCCTGCTGAACAAGGGGGCATTCGGGTCCGGTCCGGCGACCCAGTTCATGGGGCTCGGGCTGCAGTTCGTGCTGTCGATCCTCTTCTTCCTGTACATCGGGCAGTGGGTGGACGGCAAGCTCGGCTCTTCGCCCTGGTTCATGATCCTCGGAGTCTTCACCGGCGCGTCGGCGGCCTTCTACAGCATGTATCGCTCATTGAAAGCGCTCGAACGACGGCAAGAGGAGCAGGACCGGTTGGAGAAGGAGGGGAAGTGAAGCGCACCCTGGCGTTTGCGGGGTTGGCGCTGCTGCTGATCGTCGGACTGGCCTGGCTGCTCACGCGGCTCTGGACGGACCCGATGGCCCAGCAGGCGGTCTGGTTCTCGGCGGGCATTGCGCTGGGAATCCAGATCATCGGCTTCCTGTTCGTCCGCGTCATCGTGCCGCAACACATGATTGCCGGCTGGGGCGCGGGGATGCTGTTGCGGTTCCTGACATTGGTCGTGCACGCGCTGATCGGTACGCGGCTGATGGGGTTCCCCCCGGCGCCCGCCCTGCTGAGCCTGGCTGCGTTCTTCTTTGTTTCCACGCTGATCGAACCCGTCTTTCTCAAGCCATGAAGTCAGGATTCATCGCATTCGCGTTCGCCGCCGCCGTTGCCGCCGCTCCGCTGGCGGCGCAGGAGCACGCCCCCGCGACGCAGGCTCCCGCGGCGCAGGCTCCCGCGGCGCAGGCCCAAGGGGCAGGGGCACAGAAGTCAGCGTCCAACGCGGGTGCTGCGACAGTAGACCACATCACGCCACACATCACCGACTCAAAGTACCTCGAGGTACCGTCGCTGGATCCCTCGCACGGCTTCCAGCGCGCGGTGACGCTCCCCTCCGGCTGGCCGACGTTCACCATCCCCCTGCCGCTCATCGGGCCGTTCCTGGTGGACACATCGCCGACCAAGCTCGTCGTGATGCTCTGGATCGCCGCCGCGATCACCGTCATCCTGCTGGTCGGCGCGGCGCGCTCGCACACGCGGAGGCACAGGCACGGACTTCCGCCCCGTGGTTTGGCGGGTGCCATGGAAGCCATGATTCTCTACATGCGCAACGAAGTCATCCTCCCGAACGTGGGGCACCACGGCGAGGGCTTCGTTCCGTACCTGCTGACGATATTCTTCTTCATCCTCATCGCCAACCTGCTCGGCCTCGTGCCGTACATGGGCACGGCCACCGGCGACATCTCGGTGACGGCGACGCTGGCCATCATGACGTTCATCGTCATCGAAGTGGCCGGCATGCGCGCGCTGGGCAAGGGGTACATCAACACGATCATCTTCTGGCCGCGCGACCTGCCGCTCTACATGCGCGTGCCGCTGTCGCTGATCTTGAGTCCGGTCGAGATGATGTCGAAGTTGACCAAGCCGTTCGCGCTCGCCATCCGTCTCTTCGCCAACATGACGGCGGGGCACATCGTGGTGCTCGCGCTCATCGGAATGATCTTCACGTTCCAGAGTTACCTGCTCGCGCCGGCGCCGGTTGCGATGGCGGTGGCGATCATGCTCTTGGAACTGATGGTAGCCTTTTTACAGGCATTTATCTTCACTCTCTTGTCTTCAGTCTTTATTGGATTGGTGCGCGAGTCAGCGCATTAGAGAGAAACAACAGAGAAACAACAGAGAGACAACAGAGAAACAACAGTACTTCTTAGGGCGGGGCTGGCATCACCCACCAGTTCCGAATGGTAGCCGGCCTTCTGTGCCGGCGAGGTCCGCTGGGCCCCGGGGTCCGTTGGCGGATGGTGGCGGGGCGACCCGTTGCGGGTGCTGAGGCAGTACCACTTCATGATTCGGAGTTGCGACGATGATGTTCCCCCTGTTGCAGGCTGCTGCGGAGTACACCAAGGAGTACACGGGCGCGTGGGCGATGATGGGCGCCGGCATTGGCGCTGGTCTCGCCATTATCGGCGCCGGCCTCGGCATCGGCCGCGTCGGCGGTCAGGCCGTTGAGGGCATGGCCCGCCAGCCGGAAGTCGCCGCCAAGATCCAGACGGCCGCACTGATCTTCGCCGCCTTCATCGAAGGCGCCGCGCTGTTCGCCGTGGTGGTGACGTTCCTGATCCAGATGAAGTTCTAAGAAGCCCGCCGGCCCGCACGCCCCGGGGTGTGCGGACGGCCGTCCCTTCCTTTCCTCGATTCCCGATTCCCATGCGTTCCTTCCTGACCCGCGCCCTGCTGCTTGTTGCCGCCACCGCCGTGCCGGCGTTCGCGAGCGAGGGCGAGGCGCCCAAGGGCCTGCTGTCGCCGACAGGCGGCCTGATGTTCTGGACGCTCGTGGTCTTCGCGGTCCTCTTCTTCGTCCTCTCCAAGTTCGCGTTCAAGCCGATCCTCGCCGCCGTTGAAGGGCGCGAGCAGGCGCTGCGCGAGGCGATGGAGCAGGCGAAGGCCGACCGTGATGCCGCGTCCGCGCTGCTCTCCGAGCAGAAGAAACAGCTCGACGCCGCGCGCGCCGACGCGCAGAAGATCATTGCCGACGGCCGCGCGACGTCCGACAAGATGCGCGCCGACCTGCTGGAGCAGACCAAGCTGCAGCAGGCGGACATGATCGAGCGCGCCAAGCGCGACATCGAAGCCGAGAAGGTGGGCGCCATCGCCGCCCTCCGCCGCGAGGCGGTGGAACTGGCGATCGCCGGCGCCGGCAAGGTGATCGAGAAGAACCTCGACGACGCCTCCAACCGCGCGCTCGTCGAGAAGTACCTCTCGGCCATCGAGACCAACTGATGCACAGCTCTGCGATCGGGCGGAACTACGCGGACGCGCTGCTGACGCTCGCGACCCGGGAGAACGCGCGCGACACGTACGGCGCGTACATCAACGGGCTCGCCGAGACGCTGGAACGCGACGAGACGTTCAAGCGCTTCCTGGCGGCGCCGCAGGTGAGCGGGGCCAAGAAGAACGACGTGCTGGGCAAGGCGCTCACGGGCAAGGCGCCGGCGCTCTTCGTGCGCTTCGTGCAGAAGGTGGTCACCAATGGCCGGCAGATGCAGCTGGGCGAGATCGCGCAGGAGTACAACAACCTGCGCGATGTGCAGGAGGGACGCGTGCACGCGCGCGTCACCGTGTCGCGCGCGATGACCGACGCGGACCGCGAGTCGCTGGCGGCGTCCCTTTCCACCGCGCTGGGCAAGACGGTAGTGCCGCACCTCTCCATCAACCCGTCCATCCTCGGCGGCGTGATCGTGCGCGTGGGTGATACGGTGATGGATGGGTCGGTGAGACGGCGGTTGGGGGATCTTAAGGCTCGGATGATCGGATAGTTCGGCTGGGGAAGGGTGCAGGGTGGGCTGCGAGGGCAGGGGCACGGTGGGGTGCGGGGGCAGGGTGGGGTGCGAGGGCAGGGGCACGGTGGGGTGCGGGGGTTGGGGATTCGGACTGGGGCGGCCTGATGGCCGCCCCTTTTGTTTGGTGCGGACGTGCGGTTCGCCGGCATGTTGGCGTTCGCTAGATTCCACGTGATGACCGGCTGTGACGTGCATTGGTTCGGGCGATGGGTGCGGTCGGCGGCGCTGACACTGGCTGCAGCGCCGGCCGTCGTGTCGGCCCAGTCGCTGCAAGGGACGCTGCTGCGCGCCGACAGCATGCCGGCGGCGGGCGTCATAGTCGTGGCGTCGCGCGGCGCACAGGACAGTGTGCTCGCGCGCACGATCACCAACGGCAACGGCCGCTATGCGATTGACGTGCCCGCGGGCACGGTGCGCCTGCGTGCGCTGCGCATCGGGCACCGCCCGGTTCTCATCGGGGAGTTCACGCTCGCCACGGGCGCGCGCCGCGAGACGCGTACGGTTCTCCCCAACGATCCCATCGTGCTGGCGACGGTCACCACGGAGGCGAGCTCCTCGTGCCGGCAGACGGGGACGGCGGGCGCCAACGTCGCGACGGTCTTTGAGGAGGCGCGCAAGGCGCTGCTGAGCACGACGCTGAAGTCGGGCGACGGCGACCCGCTGTCGCGGCTCAGCGTGTACGGCCAGGCGCGGACGATGGGGAACCGTCCGGCTGGACGGCTCGAACTGGAGTTCAAGGAAGGGGTGACGGTCAAGCCGTTTCAGAGCCTGCGCCCCGACTCGCTAGCGAAGGTGGGCTACGTGGAGAGCGACCTGACGTCCCGCACGTACTACGCGCCCGATGCCGACGTCCTGCTGTCGGAGACGTTCGCGTCGTCGCATTGCCTTGGACTCACCGAGGGGAAGGGGGAGCGCGCGGGGTGGATTGGCCTCACTTTCAGGCCGCAGCAGTTCAGACCGAGCTTCGTGGACGTGAGCGGGACGCTCTGGCTCGACCGCGCGTCGAACGAGCTGCGCCGCATGGAGTTCACGTATGAGGGGTTGCCCATCGCCATGCAGCGCGTCAACGCGGGTGGGGTGGTAGAGTTCACGCGGCTGCCCGACGGCATCTGGTTCGTGAACAAGTGGGAGCTCCTGATGCCGCGCATCACGCTCCCCCCGGCGCCGATGCGGGTGGCGGGAATGTTCGTGCGCGGCGGCGAGGTCTGGTGGATCAAGCGCGGCAAGAATCTGCTCTACACCAACGGACGCACCGAGCTGCTGCCGGAGACGAAGGGCGTGGCGCAGGCGCCGGTGGACTCGACGCCCATCGAAACACCCTGCACGCCCGCGCAGCCGGGCGGCGCCGTGGGACAGCTGCTCGGCACCGTAGTCGACGAGCGCGGCGCGCCGCTCGCGGACGTGATCGTCACCGTGGAGTGGCAGCGGAACCACGTCATCGGCGGCGGGCAGCAGATCCGGTGGGAGACACAGGGGCTGAGCACCGTGTCGCTGCGCGACGGCACCTTCGCACTCTGCGGCGTGCCGAGCGCCCAGCTGCTCACGCTGTCGGCGCTTTACGGGACACGAAAGGCGGCCAAGGTGAGCGTGCGGATCGCCGAGGACGAGCAGACGGCGCGCGTGAACGTGAGATTTGGCGGCGTGCGGGCCGATGCGACAGCGCAGGGCGTGGTGGTGCGCGTGCGCGATGGCACCGGGATGCCCATCGCGCACGCGTTCGTGGAAGTGGAGAGCGGCCGAGGACGCGTGGCCGACGACAGCGGGCGCGTCTTCATTGACGCCGCGCCCGACTCGGTGCGCATGAAGGTGCGCCGCCTCGGCCACACGCCATTCACCGGCCGTGTGGGGCGTGCACGCTCCGGTGAGTTCGAGGTGACACTGAAGGCGCTGGCACAGGCGCTGGCGGCGGTGACGGTCACGGCGCGCGCCGTGAAGTCGCCGTTGGAGCTCGCCGGGTTCTACGATCGCGTGCAGCGCGCGCAGCGCGGGACGTTCAACGCCGATTTCATCACGCCGGAGGAACTGGAGGGGCGGCAGGGAGCGCGACCAGCCGACCTCTTCCAGGGGCGCCGGTTCGTGTCGGTCGCTCGCACGCAGGGACAGTATTCGCAGACGTTCCTGCAGGGACGGGGCCGATGCACCATGACGGTCTACCTGGACGGCCGCCTGTTGCAGCCCGAACCGTCGCGCGATTCGAGGAACCGGACGGCGCGGTCCGGCGGAGTTGTCCCTATTGATGAACTCGTGAACCTGCACGAGGTCGCCGCCATCGAGATCTACGCGAGTGCAGCGAATGCGCCGGCGGAGCTGATTCCGCCTGTCGGCACGTCGGCACAGGGTGCGTGCGGCATCGTGGCGATATGGACCGGGGGGCGACGCTGAAGAGGGACGGCGACGGCATGGATAACGGCTGCGGAACGAAGTGCACCGAACGTGGTGCACTCTGTTCTTTCTCCCTCACCGCGGGCATTTTTCTTCTGGTATGGCAGACACCCCCCTCGACCGGCGCGGCTTCTTCTCGCAGGGGCTCTCGCGCCTGCTGGGCGAGGTGGTGGATGCCGTCTCGGAGAGGGTCTCCCCGGTGCCGTTCATCCGGCCACCGGGGGCCATCGCCGAGCCGGCCTTTCTGGCGGCGTGCACACGGTGCAAGGAGTGCGCCGCGGTCTGCCCGGTGCTGGCCATCCGGATGCTCCCGTCGCAGCACGGTATTGCGGCGGGAACACCCGTGCTCGAGGTGGACGACCGCGCCTGCCTGATGTGCGCGGACATGCCGTGCGTGAAAGCCTGCCCCACGGGAGCGCTGCTCGCGCCGACGCGCGGCTGGCGCGACGTGAAGATGGCGGTGATCGGCGTGGACGACCGGCGGTGCCTGGCTTTCCAGGGCATCGAGTGCGGCGTCTGCGCGCGCGTCTGCCCGGTGGGCGACGCGGCGATTCACCTGGATGAGAAGACCCGACCCTTCATCGGGGCCGACTGCACCGGCTGCGGCAAGTGCGTGACGGCCTGCGTGACGACACCAAGCGCGATGACGGCGCGCCCAATGAGGAGCTGACGTGGACGGAAAGAGCGACGTGAAAGTCGTGCCGAAGCCGTGGGGGCACGAGATCATCTGGGCTCACACGGAGCTGTACGTGGGCAAGGTGCTGCACATCAAGGCTGGCCAGGCGCTGAGCGTGCAATACCACAACCAGAAGGACGAGACCATTCACCTGCTGCGCGGCGAAATGACCTACCGCGTGGACTTCAAGGATGGCCGGGGCCTCGTCGAGGTGCCGTTCGCCGTGGGCGAGTCGTACCGCAACACGCCCGGCGTGATCCACCAGATGGAAGCGGTGACCGACTGCGACGTGCTCGAGGCGAGCACCCCGCACCTGGACGACGTCGTACGACTGACCGACCGCTACGGTCGAGAGGGGACGAGCGCGCCGTGAAAGTGATCATTCCGCTGGCCGGGAAGGGGACGCGCCTGCGTCCGCACACGCACACTGTGCCCAAGCCGATGCTCAAGGTGTGTGGCAAGCCGGTGATGGACTACGTCCTCGACGACGTGCGCAAGCTCGGCGACGTGAGCGAAGTCATCTACATCACCGGGCACCTCAAGGAGGCGGTGGAGGCGCACGCGCGCACGGCGTACAGCGACCTGCCGGCCACGTTCATCGAGCAGAAAGTGCAGGACGGCACGGCGGGGGCGGTGGCGCTGGCCAAGCCCCACGTCAGCGAGCCGGTGCTGATCATCTTCGTGGACACGATCTTCGACGCCGACCTCGGCGTCATCAAGACAAGCCCCGACGACGGCATCATCTGGACGAAGGAGGTGGAGGACTACCAGCGCTTCGGCGTGGTGGTGACCGACGCCAACGGCCACATGACGAAGATCGTCGAGAAGCCCAAGATGCCCATCTCGAAGCGGGCCAACATCGGGCTCTACTACATCCGCGACTGGAAGCTGCTATACGAGGGGATCGATCACGTCCTGAAGTCGCCCCAGAACCAGGGCGAGTACTACCTCACGGATGCGTTCCAGTACATGATCGACCACGGCGCCAAGCTCAAGGTGCTCGACGTCGCCGGCTGGTACGACGCGGGCAAGATTGACACCCTGCTCGACACCAACCGTGTGATGCTCGAAAAGGGGCTCGCGCGCCGGCCGAAGGATGTCGAAGACTGCACGATTATTGATCCGGTGTACATCGAGGACGACGTGGTGCTGACCGGCTCGACGGTCGGCCCGAACGTCTGCGTGCTCGCCGGATCCCGTCTGCTGAGCTGCACGGTGAGCAATACGCTCATCGGCGCCAGGAGCTTGCTGGCGCGGTGCACGCTCTCGAATTCGCTCATTGGGAACCGAGTGGTGCTCGAAGGGGTAAAGGGGGAAGTCACCGTCGGGGATGATGGTGAGGTGAGGAGCAGGGCATGAAGCTGATTGAGGATTTGGACTTAGGATCGCGATACAGGATCACGATTGCGGATTTCGATTGGCGATTCAACTACGTGAGATGACTACCATGCGGATGATGCGACTGATGGGAATGGCGCTGGTGCTTGCGCCGGCGATGGGGCTGGCGCAGGCGAAGCCGGCGGAGAAGAAGGCGACTTCCAAGCCGGCGATGCAGCACGACATGAGCAAGATGGGCGGCGACACGGGCATGAAGCACGATATGAGCAAGATGGGCCACGATACGGCCATGAAGCACGACATGGCCGGGATGGGGCAGGGGATGGGAGAGATGAAGAGCGGCTGGAAGGAGCTCGACGCCTTCCACACGCTCCTGATGTCGGCCTGGCATCCGGCCCTGAAGGACAGCCTGACGATGGCGCGCACGCTGGCGCCGACGCTCGCGGCGAGCGCCGCCGCGTGGGAGAAGTCCAAGGGACCGGCCGCGTGCGACAACGCCGCCGCCCGAACGGCGTTGCCGGGGATCGTCACCGACGCCGAGACCTACGCGAACGTCGCGGCTACCAAGGCAAGTGATTCGGCGGTAAAGGCCGCGCTCAGGAAGGTGCACGACGGATTTGAGACGGCCGGCAAGCCGTGCATGCAGGCCGCAATGAAGGCGAAGGGTGGCATGGGGATGGGCATGGGTATGGGGATGGGCAAGGCGCCGGCCGCCAAGAAGCCGTAGCGCCCCCTGCGTTGCTTTCGCGTGGAACCGGCGGTTCAAATGAGTGTAGATTGAAAACAGAGGAACATGAGATGTCTCCGGAGGTTCGAAGCCCCCTAAGGAGCGTTGCCGTGCCGATGGGTCGAGTGGCGTTGAGCGCCGCCCTATGCGCGAGCGCAGTGTTTGTTCCGTTGTCTGTTGGAGCACAGTCGGGCGCAGGTGGCGGGTACATGTTTGGCGCTCCGAAGGCGAGCCTCACGGTGCGGGGCGGATTTGCCCGCCCATCCGAAAGCAGCGACCTGTACTCGTTCGTGCGAGACGAGTTGACGATCGCTCGCGGCGATTTCGCCGGCAGTTCATGGTCGCTCGATGCCGCGTTCTTCGTCAGGCCGCAGCTGGCGGTGCAGTTCGGGGCTGGCCTCTCGAGCCGCACGACGCCGAGTGTCTATCGCGACTGGGTAGACACGGACAACCGGGAGATCGAGCAGTCGTCTACGCTGCGACGCCTGCCGCTCAGCGCGGGACTCCGCTATTACCTCAAGCCGCCGGGCCGGAGTATCAGCCGGCTGGCGTGGGTGCCGACGCGCGTTGCGCCGTACGTCGCGGCCGGAGGCGGTCTCACCTGGTACCGGTTCAAGCAGACCGGCGACTTCGTCGACTACCGGACGCTCGATGTGTTCGGCACCAAGCTCAACTCCGCGGCCTGGTCGCCGAGCGCCTTCATGGCCGCGGGTGCCGACTACGCCCTCGGGGCGCGTGTTGGGCTCGTTGGCGAGGCACGCTACGACTGGGCCAGTGCGCGGCTGAGCAGCGACTTCAAGGATTTCAATCGAATTGACCTGTCCGGGCTCGCGGTGACCGTGGGCCTGGCCTACCGCTTCTAGGAGGCGTGCCATGCGCAACTTCGTGTCTCATCATGTCGGTGCCGCCGCATTCGGCGCCCTGCTGATTGCCGGCGTGGCCAGTGCAACCTCCCTGCGAGCGCAGGTGCCCGACGCGCGCTGGCAGCCGTGGCTCGGCTGTTGGACGCAGATCTCTGAATCGCGCCCGGCGGGCGCGGAGACGGGGGCCAAGGGGATGGTCTGCGTCGTCCCTGCGCAAACCGGGGACGGCGTTGAAGTCGCCGTGATGGCCGACGGCAAGTTGGTGCGTAGCGAGCTGATGGTGGCCACCAACCAGCGCGTGCAGAAGACCATCGAGAGCTGCCCCGGCTGGGAAACGGTTGCCTGGTCGGCCGATGGCCGCCGCCTGTTGGTGCGGTCGGAAGTCCGGTGCGCGCAGACCGCGGTGAAGAGCAGCAGCATCTTCAGCATCTCGTCGGAGGGTGAGTGGATCGAGGTGCGCGGGGCGCTGGTCGGCGCGAACTCGACGGTGAGTGTCGTGCGGTATAGCCCGGCGTCATTCACGCTGAAGCGCGTCGCCACCGAAGTGGGCGGCAAGTCGCAGCCGTTCACCCTCGTGTCCGAAGTCGGCGTCGCGTCGCGCTATGCGCGCCTGGCCGCGGGCGACCGCGTGGATGCCGACGCCGTGCTCGACGTGACGAAGCACGTGGACTCGCCGGTGGCCGAGGCGTGGCTGAATGAACTGCAACAGGGCTTCGATCTGGATGCCAGGGAACTGGTGCGCATCGCCGATGCCGGCATGCCGCCAAACGTCATTGACCTGATGGTGGCGCTGTCGAACCCGAAGGAGTTTGCGGTGAGGCGGAACGCGGAGCCGAGCCCGAGTGTGAACGCCGTTCGCCGCGGCACGTACAGTGGAAGCGCCGGCTATGACGGTTCGCGCCGCTACGGCTCGGCGTACGACTGCGGCTACAGATACATGCCGACGACGTACGGGTACTACGGCAACCCGTGCTACCCCGGCTACTTCGGGTACGGGGCGTACGGCTATGGTTCCGGCTACTTCGGATACGGGTATGGCTACCCGTACGGATACGGTACGTACGGCGGATACTACTACGGCTCGCGTCCGCTGGTGATCATCCCGGCGGGGAGGTACACCGATCAACCGCGTGGACAGGCGGTGAAGGGCGCCGGATACACGCGCCGCGACGGCGGTGGGACCTCGACGACGTCGAGCAGGCCGCAGTCGTGGGGCACGTCGCGCGACGCGTCCGCGGGGAGCGGGTCGTCGCACGGTTCGTCGACCGGTTCGTCATCGTCGACGGGCTCCACGGGGAGCAGCGGCGGCGATGGCGGCCGCACGGCGAAGCCGCGTCCTCCAGGCTGATCACGGGATTTCGACATTGAAACGCCCCGCTGACCATCCGGTCGGCGGGGCGTCTCTCTCGCGGCCTTGTGCGCGCCCGGGTACTTTTTTCGGGTCCTGAGTGTGGGAGATGGCCGTGTCGAACGCATTCGATGATCGCGACGGCCTGAGCCGCCGCGACCTGCTAAAATCCGCCGCCCTCGTCGGCGCGGCGCTCGGCGCCTCAGGCGCCATGTACCCGGCCGTCGCCGAGTCGGTGACGGCGGGTACACATCCCGACCTGGCGCCGCCGACGCCGGCGGGGGCCAAGACCATGAAGGGCGTGCCGTTCGAGCGACACCACGAGACGGTGCGCATCGCGATCGTCGGCACGGGGTTGCGCGGCCGATCGGTGCTGCATGACTTCCTCGGCTGCCCGGGGGTGAAGATCACCGCGCTCTGCGACAACGTGCCCGAGAAGGCGCAGCGGGCTGCCAAGATGGTGACGGATGCGGGCCAGAGCGCGCCGGCGCTCTACACCGACGGCGATCGCGCCTTCGAGCAGCTGGTGCAGCGCGACGACATCGACTTCATCCACACGGCGACGCCGTGGGAATGGCATGTTCCCGTGATGCTGGCCGCGCTCAAGGCGGGCAAGCACGTTGCGAGCGAGTGCCCGTTCGGCATGACGCTCAAGGAGTTGTGGGACGTGGTGGACGCGAGCGAGAAGTATCGCCGCCACTGCCTGCAGCTCGAGAACTGCAACTACGGCTACAACGAGATGCTGGTGAACCGCATGGTGCACGCCGGCGTCTTCGGCGAGCCCCTGCACGGCGCGGCGGCCTACCTGCACGACCTGCGCGGCATCGTGTTCGAGGATAAGGATGAAGGGCTGTGGCGGCGGCGGTGGCACACCACCACCAACGCCAACCTGTATCCCACGCACGGCCTCGGCCCGGTCGCCTGGTATCTCGACATCCACAAGGGCGACAAGTTCGACTACATGGTCTCGATGAGCACCGAGGAACGCGGGCTCACGCTGTATCGCGAAGAGACCGTGAAGGACAAGTCGAACCCCAAGTGGCAGGAGACGTACGTCACGGGCGACCTCAACTCGTCGCTCATCAGGACGGTGCTGGGACGCACGATCCTGCTGCAGCACGACGTGTCGAATCCGCGCCCGTATTCACGCCTCAATGCGCTGCAGGGAACGAAGGGGATCTTCGAGGACTACCCGGCACGCATTTACGTCGAAGGTCAGGCCGGCGGCGAGCGCTGGGGATCCATCGACACATGGAAGGCGAAGTTCGAGGACCCGCTCTGGACGCAACTCGGGCAGGCGGCGCGCAACAGCGGCCACGGCGGGATGGACTACATCATGGCCTGGCGCACGGTGCAGTGCCTGCGCGAGGGGCTCGTGCCCGACATCGACGTGTACGATTCCGCGGCGTGGAGCGCGCCGTTCCCGCTGAGCGAGATCAGCGTGTCGAAGGGCAGTGCGCCGGTGAAGTTCCCGGATTTCACCCGCGGCAACTGGCAGAAGTAGTCCACACGCCTCGTCGGTCCACCGTCTCCCGTCTCTCGTCTCCCGTCTTCCGTCTCCCGTCTCCCGTCTGCGGTCACCCCATGCATCTCACTTCGTTTGATTGGTCGATTGTCGCGATCTCCATCGTGGTCGCCTTCGTTCCCGCCGCGCTCATGGCAAAGCGCGGCGGATCGAACACGTCCGAGTTCTTCACGTCGGGACGCTCGGCGCCGTGGTGGCTGATCGGCGTCTCAATGGTCGCGACGACGTTCAGCACCGACACGCCGAACCTCGTCACAAACCTCGTGCGCGAGAAGGGGGTGGCGAACAACTGGGTGTGGTGGTCGTTCCTGCTCACCGGCATGATGACGGTGATGTTCTACGCGCGGATGTGGCGCCGCTCGGGGGTGCTGACCGACCTCGAGTTCTATGAGATCCGCTACTCGGGCAAGGCGGCCACCTTCGTGCGCGGATTCCGCGCCATCTACCTCGGGCTGTTCTTCAACATCGTCATCATGGCCACGGTGAACCTGGCCGCGGCCAAGATCGCGAACATCCTGCTCGGTTGGCCGATGTGGCAGACGCTCCTGATCTGCGCGGTGCTGAACGTCGCCTTCGCGGCGGTGTCGGGACTGTGGGGCGTGCTGGTGACCGACTTCATCCAGTTCGGCATCGCGATGACCGGGTCGTTCGCCGCGGCGTACTACGCGCTGCAGCGCCCCGAGGTCGGCGGCCTGCACGGGCTCTTCACCCGGCTCGACCCGAACGTCATTTCGCTGCTTCCGAATTTCAACGACTGGACGATGACGCTCACCGTGCTGATCCTGCCGCTCACGGTGCAGTGGTGGTCCGTCTGGTATCCGGGGGCCGAGCCGGGCGGAGGCAGTTACATCGCGCAGCGCATGCTGGCGTCAAAGAGTGAAAAGGACGCGCTGGTCGGCACGCTCTTCTTCAACGTGGCGCATTACGCGCTTCGCTCGTGGCCGTGGATTATCGTCGCGTTGTGCTCAATCCTCGTCTTCCCCAACCTGTCAGACATCGGGACCGCCTTCCCGTACGTGGACAAGGGGATGATCGGCCACGACATGGCATATCCGGCCATGCTGACGTTTCTCCCCGAGGGATTCCTCGGCCTGATGATCGCCGGGATGCTCGCGGCCTACGTGTCCACCATCGCGACGCACCTCAACTGGGGGACGTCGTACCTCGTGCACGACTTCTACCGGCGCTTCGTAAAGGCGGGAGCCGATGAGAAGCATTACGTCCTCGTCGGACGCCTGATGACGGCGCTGCTCATGATCCTGGCCGCCCTGCTCACCTTCGTCCTCGAGACGGCCAGCCGCGGCTTCACGCTGCTTCTTTCCATCGGGGCCGGAACGGGGCTGCTCTACCTGCTCCGCTGGTACTGGTGGCGCGTGAACGCGTGGGCCGAGGTGACGGCAATGGCGGCGTCGTTCTGCACGGCCGTGACCTTCGAGATCGTGCGGCGGATGGGAACACCGATTCCCGATCATATCTCGCTGCTCGCGACGGTCGGCGTGACATCGGTGGTGTGGATCACGGCGACCTTCCTTGGGCCGAAGACCGACGACGCGACACTCGTGAACTTCTTCAAGCTCGTTCGGCCGGCAGGTCCCGGGTGGAAGCACGTGCAGGCACTGGCCGGCGTGGGACCGTCGCCCGACTCCCTGCCGCAGGCGATGCTCGGCTGGATGCTCGGCATTGCCTTCGTGTACTCGGCGCTGTTCGGGTCCGGGAGCTACCTCTACGGCAACATCGGACAGGGCGTGGTCTTCACCGTAGTCTTCGTGTTCAGCGGCTACGGCGTGGTGAAAGTGCTGCAGGGCTTCTGGAAGGTCACGCCCGACCACGACAAGTGATGGTAACTTCCTGAGCATGCGTGCCACGCAGGCGGTGATCCTTGCGCGCGGCCTCGGTTCCCGGATGCGGCGGGCCGAGGGCGCCGTGGCGTTGGACGACGCGCAGGCGCACGCCGCCGACGCCGGTCACAAGGGGATGATGCCCACGCTGGGGCGGCCCTTTCTCGACTTCGTCCTCTCGGCGCTGGCCGACGCCGGCGTTCGCGACGTCACGCTGGTGGTTGCCCCCGATCACGCGAGCATGCGCGACTACTACGAGCGGCAGTCGCCGCCGCAGCGGGTGCGGCTGCGCTGGGCGGTGCAGGGCGAGCCGCGCGGCACGGCCGACGCGGTGCTGGCGGCGGATGGCCACGTGAACGACGCGCCATTCCTCGTGCTCAACTCCGACAATTACTACCCGGTGGCGTCGTACGACGCGCTCTGTGCGGTGGGGGGTGCGGGGCTGGTGGCGTACGAGGGCGAGGCGCTTGTGCGCGAGGGCAACATTGACCGTGAGCGCGTGATGGCCTTTGCGCTGCTCGATGTTGACGCGTCGGGGGTGCTGCGCGACATCGTGGAGAAACCGGCACCGGACCACCCGTTGACACAGCGCGATGAGCGTTGGGTGAGCATGAACCTGTGGAGCTTCACGCCGCGCATCTTCGAGGCGTGCCGCCGGGTGCGGCCGTCCGTACGGGGTGAGCTGGAGCTGCAGGACGCGGTGATGATCGCGGTGCGCGAACTGGGGGAGACGTTCCACGTGGTCAAGGTGCACGCCGGCGTGCTCGACCTCTCGCGGCGCGCCGACGTGGCGACGATCGGCGATTTCCTGCGCGGCGTCGTGGTGGCGCCATGACGTGGCGATACCGCGCCCCGGGGCGCGTGGAGCTGGTGGGGAAGCACACCGACTACGCCGGCGGACGGTCGCTCACGTGCGCCACGCCCTTTCACATGCACGCCAAGGCCGAGGCCATCAGCGAGCCGGTGATTCGCGTGCACGACCAGCGCAGCAAGTCCACGGTGGCAATGGCGCTTTCGCCAGCGGCGTCGCCGTCGGGCTCGCGCTGGTCGGTGTATGTTGCCGCGGTGGCGCGGCGCGTGACGCGCGACTTTCCGCAAGCGCGCACCGGTGTGGAGGTCGCGCTGGGCAGCACGATCCCGACGTCGATGGGAATGAGCAGTTCCAGCGCGCTCGTGGTGACGCTCGCGATGGCGGTGTTCGACGCGAACGTCCTGTGGGAGTCGCCCGAGTGGATGCCGGTCGCCGGCGACGAGCTTGCATTTGCGCAGTACTGCGCCGCGGTGGAGAGCGGCGCGGCGTGGGGGCCGTTTGCGGGCGACACGGGGGTGGGAACGCGCGGCGGCGCGCAGGACCACATCGCCATCTGGGCGTCGCGCGAACGCGTGGTCGGCACCTACGCCTATCTCCCCGGTCGCGTGGTGCAGCGTGTCGCGTGGCCGAAGGACTGGCGCATCGTGGTGGCGACGAGCGGGGTGCGGGCGACGAAGACCGGCAATGCGCTGCAGGCGTACAACCGCGTTGCGGACTCGGTGCGCGCGCTGGTGGCGGCGTGGAACGTCGACACCGGGCGCAGTGACAGCACGCTAGCGGACGTGCTGGACTCGGCGCCTGGCGCGTTCGAGCACGCGCTGTCGCTGGCGGAGCGGGCGGCCAGTGCGGCGAGTACTGCCGACTATCTGCGCGCTCGCGTGCGGCAGTATCGCGAGGAGACCACGGTGATCGTGCCCGGGATGGCAGACGCCATTGCGCGGGGCGACGCGCCGGCCGCCGCGGCGCTGATGGTGCGGTCGCAGGAGATGGCGGAGCAGGCGCTGCAGAATCAGGTGCCGCAAACCAGTTGGCTTGCCGCGCACGCTCGGGAGCACGGCGCGGTGGCGGCGACGGCATTTGGCGCGGGTTTCGGCGGCGCGGTGTGGGCGCTTGTGGCGGAGGGTGACGCGCATCGCGTGGCGGAATCGTGGATGAAGGCGTTTGCGGCGGTGCCCGGCATGGGCGCCGTGCACCACGAGCACGCGCGGGTAATGACGCCATCCGCCGGCGCGTGGAAGGGAACCGCATGAGCGCTCCCGCGCGCGCACGGCTGCCGCGCACCGTCAAGGCGCTCGCCGCGGTGAGCTTCTTCACCGACGCGTCGAGCGAGATGATCTATCCGCTGCTGCCGGCCTTCCTGACGGCGACGCTGGGGGCGAGCGCCGCCTGGGTGGGCATCATCGAGGGCGCGGCCGACGCGACGGCGTCGCTGCTCAAGCTGGCGAGTGGCTGGTGGTCGGACCGCGTACGGCGGCGGAAGCCGCTGATTGTCGCGGGGTACGCGATTGCGGCGGTGCTGCGGCCGCTCGTCGCGGTGGCCGGCGCGGCATGGCAGGTGCTTGCGATTCGTGTGGGTGACCGGGTGGGGAAGGGAATCCGCGGCGCGCCGCGCGACGCGATGGTTGCTGATGCCGTGGCGGCGAACGAGCGCGGGCGCGCCTTCGGCGCGCAGCGCGCGGCCGATCACGCCGGGGCGTTCGTCGGACCGCTGATTGCGTTCGCGCTGTTGCAGTGGGTGGGGGTTTCCGTCCGGACGGTGTTCCTGCTGGCCGCGATTCCTGGTGCCATAGCGGTGCTCGTCGCCGTGTTTGGTGTATGGGAGGCTGACGGGAGACGGCAGAGGGTAGATGGTAGTCGAGTGCCGGAGGTTGCTGCCTCCCGGGCGTCGGGCGGGGGAGGATCCGCACCGCCATCGTCCAGTCTTCCCACCGCAACAGCCGTCGCGCCGCTCGGCGGTTCCTTCTGGCGCTACCTCGCGGTGCTCGTGCTGTTCACGCTCGGCAACTCCACCGACGCGTTCCTCCTGCTGAAGGCATCGGAGCTCGGCGTCACCGCGGCCCTGCTTCCGATTCTCTGGGCGGCGCTGCACGTGGTGAAGTCGGCGACGAGCATCCCGGCGGGAGCGTGGTCTGATCGCGTGGGGCGCCGCACGATGATCGCCACCGGCTGGCTCTGGTACGCGCTCGTGTACCTGGGCTTCGCGGTTGCGACGGAGACGTGGCATGCGTGGGCGCTCTTCCTCGCGTACGGACTCTTCTTCGGACTCACCGAGGGCGTGGAACGCGCGCTCGTGGCCGACCTCGTGCCCGCGACGCGGCGCGGTGTCGCGTTTGGCTGGTACAACGGCGTCATCGGCGCGGCGGTGCTGCCGGCGTCGGTGGCCTTCGGGCTGATGTGGGACTGGAAGGGGAGCGGCTTCGCCTTTCTGGTCGGCGCAGCGAGTGCGTGCCTCGCGGCGGTGGGGCTGGTGCTGGTCAGGCCGGCTCAGCAGCAGCGACTCCCCGGCCGCGAGTAACGCGCCGTGAGCTGCTCGCGGTGGAAGTCGCGTTCGCTCATCGGCTCCGTTCCCGGATGGTGCGCGCGCACGTGCGCCACGTACGCCTCGTAGTCCGGCACGCCGATGATCCGTCGAATCACGGCCGCCACGCGCCGCGCGACGCCGGGAGCGTCCCCGGCGCCGGACGGCGGAATGGCGGCGTGATCGGTCACGGCTTGGCCTTGCTCCCCTTGGGTCCGATGGTGCGCTCGAACAGGTCGAAGATGCGCGTGTACTCGTCGGTCCAGCTCGACGGGCGCACGAATCCGTGGTCCTCCACCGGATAGACCGCGAGTTCCCATCCGGTCTTGCCGAGTTCGATCAGGCGCTGCGTGAGCCGCACGATGTCCTGGAAGTGGACGTTGACGTCCACCATCCCGTGCGGCATCAGCAGCGGGTCCTCGAGTCCCTCCGCATGAGAGATGGGCGACGAGCGATGATACGCGAGCGAGTCGTTCTGCGGAAGGTTGAGGATGGAGCCCGTGTAGCCGTGGTTGTAGTGCGCCCAGTCGGTGACCGAGCGCAGCGCGGCGCCGGCGCCGAAGTGCCTGGGCTCGGTGAACAGCGCCATCAGCGTCATGAAGCCGCCGTATGAACCGCCGTATATCCCCACGCGTTCGGGGTTGATGCCATGGATCCGCAGGAGCCAGCGCGACGCGTCCACGTGGTCCTGCAGGTCGCGCCCGCCCATGAAGCGGTAGATCGCAGTGCGCCAGTCGCGCCCGTACCCCGCGCTCGCGCGGTAGTCGAGATCGAGCACCACGTACCCCTTGGACGCGAGGTAGTTGTTGAACATGAACTCGCGCGGGTACTGGCTCCAGAAGTGCCCGACGTTGTGGAGGTAGCCGGCGCCGTGCACGAAAATGACCGCGGCGCCGTTGGGTTTGGCGCCGATGTCTTCGGGGCGGTAGATGTGCGCCGGCACCTGCGCGCCGTCGGAGGCGGGGATCATGACGATCGGTGGATCAATCCACTTGAACGCGAGCCAGTCGGCGGTCTGCGAGACGGTGAGCTGGCTGGCTGGCGCCGCCTTGCACTGCGCGTCTGGTGGGCAGGCCGTGGCGAGAAAGAGCTCGGGTGGACGCAGGGTCGTCGAGTGCACGTCCGCCAGCTGTTTTTCGTTGGGCGACAGAACCGCCGAGTGACCGCCGGTACCGACGGTGAGCTTCTGGCGCGCGCCGCCGCCGATCGGCATGCGATAGTAGTCGCGGTCGAACGCGGAGACCTCGCTCGAGTGGAAGAGGAAGTGCCGGCGGTCCGCGGACAGCGCGACGTCGTAGACCTCGAACTGCCCGGTGGTCAGCGCGCGACGATCGCTGCCATCGGCCGCGGTGGAGTAGAGCTGTGCCCACCCGGTGGACTCGTCCACGAAGTAGATGCGGCGATCGTCGTCGTAGAAGCCGGCGCATCCGAAGGAGCACGGGCCGCCGACCCACGCGCTGTCGCGCATGACGTTGATCGCCTTGAGCGCGCCCGTGGCCGCGTCCACGGCGGAGAGCTGGCGGGTCTTGAAGTTGCTGGCGGAGCCGACGACGAGTGCCGTTGTCCCCGCCTGATTCCATGTGAGCACCTGCGAGTTGGCGATCAGTGAGTCGCTGTCAATCGAACGCAGCCACTTCACCTCGCCGCGCGGGAGCAGCTGATAGCCGAGTCGCGTGCGGGGCTGGGCGTCGCCCACCTTGGTGCGGCTGGGAATGTCCTCCGTGTAGCCCGACGAGGTCACGTAGTTGGGGACGATGCCGTTGCGCGCGTCGGCGGCGGCCGTGGTGGTCGTGAAGAGCACGGCCGTGCCGGCGGGGTTCACCGAGAGCTGCGCGAGGCGTTCGCCGGGGCCGAGCGTGATGGGACGAATGCCGGCCGAATCGCGCGCCGCCGTTTCGGCGCGGCGGATCGAGTCGGTCGCTAGGCGGTCACGGATGGCCTCGAAGAGCACGCGCTGATCGCGCTCGAGGGCGCTGCGCTGGGTGTCTCCGGCAGCTCGCCCACTGCCACCCTGTCCGCCCGCCTGCCCCTGCCCACCGCGTGCTGCGAACGGCGCTGCCCCCGGCGCAGGGCTGCCCGCTTCGGCTGTGCGAATGTCGGTGAGTTGCCGCGTGTAGCCCGTGGTCAGCTCGATGCTCCACGCGTTGCCGTCGCGCACGAAGACCACGCGCTGGCCATCGGGCGAGAAGCGCGGGTTGTTCTCGAGCGCGACGGTCTCGGTGAGACGCCGCGCTGTGGACTTGCTGGGATCCACCACGAACAGGTCGCCGCGGACACTGACGACCCGCCGCGCGCGATCCGGCGAGAGCGCGCCGTCAGCGAGGAGCGGCGCCACGGCATCAGCCTGCGCGTCCGTGAGGCGCTCGGGCTTCGCTCCGGCCTGGGCGCGCACGCGGTATGGCTTCAGCGTCTCGCGCCAGCCGCTGCCGGCGGGGAGCCACTGGAAGTGGATCCACTGCCCGTCGGGCGTCCACCGCACGTTGGATGGTTCGCGACCATAGAGTTCCGGGCCGCGCATCATGTTGGCGATGCTGAAATCGAAGGCGGGTTGCTGCGCCGCGAGCGGCGCGGCACAAAGGGCGAGGGCGAGGAAGCAGCGGCGCATGACGCGAGCTCCGGGCGAAAGGTGTCGAGACGGAATTGTACGCCCCGGGCACGCGGGATGCTGGCCTCCCTGCCGGCCCCCCCACCGCGGCATTCGCTACCGCGGCATTCGCTACTTGCGGCGCCATCCGACGCTCGTGCAGCATTTCTTCGCACACGCCGGCTTGACAGTGTCCACTCACCATCGTGATGGTCATTAACACTTGGTGAAGCTTGCGGGCTAGCTCGTCACCCGCGCCACGAACGCCACCTCACTCGACGGCGTCGCCGTCCCCCGGCGCACCCGCACCCACTCGTAGATGGACGTGGCAAGGATCACGATCACCGACGCCATGAAGAAGAGCGCAACGCCCGCGTCGAGCCGGTCGTTGAAGGCCATCCGCGCCACGTCGGCTGCGGACTTCGCTCCGGTGGGCATGGTCCCCGCCGCGAGCTGCGCCTCGAGGAAGCGTGCGTGCGACAGGAAGCCGAGCTTCGGATCGCTCGACCAGACCTTGGCTGCGCCGGCGCTCATCGTGACCACCGCGAGCCAGACAAGCGGCAGGATGGTGATCCACGCGTAGCGCGCCTTCCCCATCTTGATGATCACCGTCGTCCCCACGCAGAGCGCCACCGCGGCGAGCAGCTGGTTGGCGATGCCGAAGAGCGGCCACAGCGAATTGATCCCGCCAAGCGGATCGGTGACGCCCTGATACAGGAAGTAGCCCCACATCGCCACGAAGAGCGTGCTCGATATCACGACCGCCGGATACCACCCCGTGCGGCCGAGCGGCGCCCAGATGTGCCGCAGGAGATCCTGCAGCATGAAGCGCCCGACGCGCGTGCCGGCGTCCACCGTGGTGAGGATGAAGAGCGCTTCGAACATCAGCGCGAAGTGGTACCACAGCGCCATCGCCGACGTGCCGCCGAGCACGTTGGAGAAGAGCATGGCCATGCCGACCGCAAGCGAGGGCGCTCCGCCGGTGCGGGAGAGGAGTGTGGTCTCCTCGATGCTGGCGGCAAGCTGGTGCAGCTGCGCGGGGTCGAGCACGAAGCCCCACGTGCGGATGACTTCGGCGGCGCTTTCCGCCGTGGTGCCGATGATGCTTGCCGGGGCGTTGATGGCGAAATAGATGCCCGGCGTCAGCACGCACGCCGCGATGAGCGCCATGATGGCGACCAGCGACTCGGTGAGCATGGCGCCGTAGCCGATGAACCGCGCGTCCTTCTCGTTCTGCAACAGCTTGGGCGTCGTCCCCGACGCGATGAGCGAGTGGAAGCCCGAAATGGCGCCGCAGGCGATAGTAATGAAGACGAATGGGAAGAGCTTGCCCGCAAAGACCGGTCCGGTGCCGTCGATGAAACGCGTGAGCGCCGGCATCTGCAGCGGCGGCAGGACAATCACGATGCCCACGGCAAGCGCAACGACGACGCCGATCTTGACGAAGGCCGAGAGGTAATCGCGCGGGGCGAGCAGCAGCCAGACCGGCAGGATGGACGCCGCGATGCCGTAGCCGATGATCCACTTGGCCAGCTGTGGACCGGTAAGCGTGAAGATCGGCGCGAGCGCCGGGTCCTGCGCCACCCAGCGTCCCGCGTAGAGCGCAACGATGAGCAGCACAATGCCGATGGCGGTCGTCTCGAGCACACGCCCCGGCCGGATGAACTGGAGGTACACGCCCATCAGCATCGCGATGGGGATGGTCAGGCCAATGGTGACGGTGCCCCACGGGCTCTGCTGCAACGCCTTCACCACGACGAGCGCGAGCACCGAGATGAGGATGATCATGATGCCGAGCACCGCGACGAGCGCCGTGGCGCCGGCCACCGGGCCGATCTCGTCGCGCGCGATGCGCCCGAGCGACTTGCCGTTGCGCCGCACCGAGGCGGCGAGGATGACGAAGTCCTGCACCGCGCCGCCCAGCACCACGCCGACGATGATCCAGAGGGCGCCGGGGAGGTAGCCGAACTGCGCCGCGAGCGTGGGGCCCACCAGCGGGCCCGGACCGGCGATGGCCGCGAAATGGTGGCCGAAGACGATCCACCTGTTCGTTGGCACGTAGTCCCGCCCGTCCTTCAGCCGCTCGGCGGGCGTAGCCCGGTTGGCATCGAGCGCGAAGATCCTGGCCGCGATGATGCGGCTGTAGAAGCGGTACCCCACCAGATACGTGCAGACGGCGGCGGTCAGCAGCCAGGCGGCGTTGACCTGCTCTCCCCGTGTGAGGGCGAGGTAGCCGAGTGCGCCGGCGCCGGCGGCAGTGATGGCGGTCCAGAGGAGTACGGATGCCCAGCGTGGCATGGTCGGCCCGGTGAAGGCGGGTAAAGGCGACGGGAGAAGATGGGCATCGCGCGGGGGGTGGTGCAATGTCCGCCCATCAGCCCATCGCGCGTCTACCTCGCCCACCCTCCGTAGATTTCCGGACGGCGATCGCGCAGAAACAGGCGCTTGGCGTGTGACTGCTCGATGGCCGAGAGATCGAGGTCGCTGTAGAGGATTTCGTCTGTGCCCGCGCCAGCCCGGGCGATCACCCGCCCCTCGGGATCGCACACGAATGACTCACCGGCAAACTCCAGCTTGGCCTCTCGCCCCACGCGATTGCACAGCGCGGTGAAGTAGCCGTTCTGGAAAGCCGCCACGCGCATCTCGGCTTCGTACAGCCCTTCCGGCCACTCTCCAACCGACCCCGCCTGCGGCACGACGACGACCTGTGCGCCCGCCAGCGCCAGCGCGCGCATGTACTCGGGGTAGTGCCGGTCGTAGCAGATAGCCACCCCGACGCGCCCGACGGACGTGTCATACACCGGGACGCCGGTATCGCCTGGCACGTAATACCCCTTCTCATGAAAGCACGCGAAGTCGGTGATGTGCACCATCCGCGTGCGGCCGAGGAGGCGGCCGTCGCTGTCAATGACGGGCGAGGTGTCGTAGGTCAGCGAGCCGTCGCGTTCGAATAGGTTGAGAACCACGACGACGCCCCGTACCCTCGCGAGGTCGGAGAAGGCGCGCGTCGTGGGCCCAGGCACTTCTTCGGCGAGGTGCGCGACGTCGCCGCGCGCTTCATCCTGTGGGTAGAACGGCTCGAAGGCGAGCTCGGCAAAGCAGATGAGCTGGGCGCCATGCCGAGCGGCGGCTTCGGCCGCGGCCAGTCCGCGCCGGAGGTTTTCGGCACGGTCAGCCGTTGCGTGCTGCTGAATGAGTGCGATACGCATGTGGCGGAGTATGCCGTGGGACCGGCCAGAGCGCCATGCTGCGCCGACTTGTGCTGCGCCGACTTGTGCTGCGCCGACTTGCCGCATCGCGCGGGCGTGGTGCAACGCCTAATTTAGAGAGTCCTCCAATTCGGGGCCGTCCATGCGCCGCCAAGTGCTGTTCCTCACGTTCGCCGTGACTCCCCTGCTGGCGCAGCAGAAGACCAGGCAGCCCGCGCCTGTGTCTGCTCCGCTGGCGCAGTACTCGTCGGTGAAGGTGGCCGTGGTGCCGGTGCAGTTCTACAAGGCCGACGCGGGCGGGTTCGCGGGGCAGCCGAGCGCGGCGATACGCGCGGCCTTCGACAGTCTGCTCTCGGAGCAGCTCGAGGAGCACGGGCTCAAGGGACTGTGGGCCACGCCCGCCGACGTCCAGCGCGCGGCCAAGCGCAACGCGATGTACACCGCCGACCCGCGCAACCTCGGCGCGTATCCCGTGCGCAACGGGGTGCCGCCAAAGAAGCCGATGATTGTGGATCCGCTGGCCAGCAACCTGCGGCGCGTGGTGGCGCTGCACGACGCGCGGTACCTGCTGATGCCCGTGGAGCTGCGCGCGGAAGGGGGCAAGGACGGCGGCTACCTGGCCGTGCGGCTCCTGCTGGTGGATGCGCGGCTGAATACCGTCCTCTGGCAGGTGGACCTGCCGAGCGAGCGCGCCGCGACGTACTCGCCGGCGCTGCTGCAGCAGTTGGCCACGCGGGTGGTCGACCTCGTCGTCGCCCCGTGACCTCGTTCTTTCGTAAAGGGAGATCCAGATGAGCACGCCAGTCACCCTCATTCCTGGCGACGGTATCGGCCCGAGCATCACCGAGGCGACCGTCCGCCTGCTCGAAGCAGCCGGCGCCGACATCACGTGGGATCCGCAACTGGCCGGCGCGGCCGCCGTCACGGCGGTCAACGACCCGCTCCCCGAAGCCACGCTCGCCTCGATTCGCCGCACGAAGCTCGCGCTCAAGGGGCCGCTCGAGACCGCCCTCGGGAAGGGCTTCCGCTCCATCAATGTCGCGTTGCGCAAGACGTTCGACCTCTACGCCAATGTGCGCCCGGCCAAGAGCGTCCTGCCGGGGCTGCGCTTCGACGGTGTGGACATCGTGCTTGTGCGCGAGAACACCGAGGGGCTCTACATCGGCGTCGAGAACTACATCAAGGTGGCCGGCGACGAGCACGCGGCCGCGCAGTCCATCGCCGTGGTGACGCGATACGGCGCCGAGCGCATCCATCGGTATGCGTGCGAGTACGCCATCAAGCATGGTCGCAAGAAGGTGACCATGGTGCACAAGGCGAACATCCTCAAGTACTCGCAGGGGCTCTTTCTCGAGGTGGGACGGCAGGTTTCTGCGGAGTATGCGGGACGGCTGGAGATCGAGGAGCGCATCGTGGACGCGTGCGCGATGGAGCTCGTGATGCGTCCCGAGCGGTACGACGTGATCGTGACGACCAACCTGTTTGGCGACATTCTCTCCGACCTCACCTCCGGTCTGGTTGGCGGCCTCGGTGTGACACCGGGCGCGAATATCGGGACTGACGTCGGCATCTTCGAGGCGGTGCACGGCACCGCGCCCGATATTGCCGGCAAGGGCGTGGCCAATCCGACGGCGGTGATGCTGGCGGCGTGCCAGATGCTCGATCACATGGGGCAGGACGCGCTGGCGCAGCGCATCCAGACCGCCATCGAGACGGTGCTCCGCGAGCGGAAGCAGCTGACGCGCGACCTCGGCGGGACGGCGACGACGGAGCAGTACACCGACGCGGTGATCGCCAGGCTGTAGGTGCCGATGCTCGTGCACCTCGGCGACATCCACTTCGGTCACCCCGAGGTGCCGGCGGCCGTGGCCGCCGTGGAGCGGCGATTCGCCGAGCGGCGGTGGGATGTTGTCGCCGTGTCGGGCGATTTGACGCAGCGGAACACGCGTCGGCAGTTTGCCAAGGCGCGGGCGTTCATGGAGAAGGCGCGCGCCGCGGCGCCGACCGTTGTCATTCCCGGCAACCATGACGTCGCGTGGTGGTGGTGCACCTTCGGACTTGACGCGCGCTCTCTTATGTATCGCGGCTATCGCAAGTGGATCAGCACCGAGCTTGAACCGACGTTGCGCGCGGCGGGGGCGACGGTGGCGAGCATCAACACGTCGCACGGCATCCAGTGGTTTACGCTGACAACGCGCCTGCGCGATCTCTCGATCGTTGGGGCGATGCGCCCGGAGCAACTGTCGCGCGCGACGCGCGAGCTGGCGGCGGCGCCGGCGGGCGAGTTGCGGGTGCTGATGGTGCACCACAACGTGCTGCGCGGAACGCTCTCGAACCGCTGGGGACTCGTGTCGCGCGAAGGCGGGCTCGACGAGGCGGCGGCCACCGGGTGCGAGCTGGTGCTGTGCGGCCACGATCACGAGTCGCAGGTGGAGCAGGTGGTGCGCGGCGGTCGTCGCTATGTGGTGTCGCAGGTGAACACCATCTCCAACCGGTCGCGCGGCGGCCGACCCGTGAGCTTCCACGAGATCGCGTGGGATGCGGCGCAGGTGACGGTGACCCGGCAGGCGTGGAGCGTGTCCGTCGGCGATTTCGTACCGGCGCAGTCATGGGCCTTCGCGCGCTGATCGGCCGCCTGCGCGGCCTGCGCGCGGCGAAGACGTCGCGCGACGCGCAGCAACTGGCGATCGAGTTCACGCACGCGCCGCGTACTGGGGCCGAACTGCTGGCGCATTTGCAGGCGATGGGGCTGCGCGGGGTGCGCGCGCTGACGCTGACGCGCAACCGGTCGGTGATGGTGAGTCTGAACGACGGGACGCTGCGGGTGCACCGCGCGTTCCTTGCGGCGCCTGAAACGGTGCATCGCGCGATCGTGAAGTTCCTGATGTCGCCGCGCCGGACTGACCGGCTGGCGGCGCGGCGTATGCTCATCGCGTTCCCGATTGGCGAGGACGAGCGACGCGAGCCGCGCGCACTCGAGCGAACGCATCCCGATGACGAGGGGATGACGGCGAAGCTGACCGAATGGCACGCGCGCTACAATGCCGAGCGTTTCGGGGGCGCGCTGAAGCGAGTCACGGTGCGCGTGTCACGGAGAATGCGTGCGCGCCTGGGTCACTATGCGCCGGCGCAGCACGGCCGCCACGCGGAGATCGCCATTTCGCGCCGGCATCTGCGCCGCCACGGCTTCGCCGAGGCGCTCGAGACGCTGCTGCACGAGATGGTGCACCAGTGGCAGGACGAGGAGGGGCATCCGCTGGGGCACGACCGCCACTTCCACGAGAAGGCGAAGGGGGTGGGGATTGGGGGAAGGGCGAAGCGCATCGTGGACTGATTCTGCCGATGCTCGGCGGTGCACCCACGTTAGGCTGACCGGCTCCGCAGTATAGCGTCGACGCCAGCGATAGGCGGCATCGTTCTGAGGGCCCGCTGGCGCAGCGACTTGCGGCGCTGAATACTTGAGAATCCGGAGGAATTGGACGGCGGGCCTTCGCAGCATAGCGATTCTTGCCACCAACTAACATGTCGTCCAATCCTCGTTACGCGCATGCTTGGGACAGTTCGCCTCTTGACGAACGTATATACCCCGCATATACTGCCACTGTGACCGGCAACATCTACGAACGGCTCGCGCAATGCGAGGGCTTCGACTGGGATGACGGTAATGCGCCGAAGGTGCGAACGCGACATGATGTTGAACCCGGCGAGTGCGAGCAAGCGTTTTTCGGCGAA
>PNKL01000033.1 GCA_013822425.1 Gemmatimonas sp. | reverse complement strand
GGCCGCGCGACGGTCTGGTGCGCGGGGTGCCAGCGGTGAGACGGCGGCGACTGCGCGCTTCGTTCATCCCGACCGCCGCCGAGGCGGGTGCACATGCCGCCGCGATGCTGGCGCGGGTCAAGGGCGAAGCGCGCGACCTGCCGGGCGTCTACGAGATGCGCTCCGCCGATGGCGAGGTCATCTACGTGGGCAAGTCGAAGAAGCTCCGCACGCGATTGCTCAGCTATTTCCGCGCCGTCTATCCGGCCGACAAGGGGGCGCGCATCCTGCGCGAGGCCGCGGAGATCCAGTGGGAGTATGTCCCGTCGGAGTTCGCGTCGCTGCTCGAGGAGCTGCAGCGCATCAAGCGCTATCGTCCGCGGCACAACGTGGCTGGCAAGCGCGACGCCCGGCACTTCGCCTTCATTCGCGTGGCGCGCGGCGCCGCCGAGTCGTTCCGGGTAGTGCGCGGCGCGGGCCACGATGAGGGCGGGGTCTACTTTGGGCCGTTCCACGGCGCGGTACAGTTGAAGGAGGCCCTGCGCGAACTCAACGACGCGCTCGGACTCGTGGACTGCGCGCTTGACCAGCCCATGCACTTCGCCGACCAGGCCGACATCTTCCCGGCCCCGCACACCCCGGGCTGCATTCGGCACGAGATCGGCAAATGCCTCGGCCCGTGCGTGGCGGCGGTGCGGCACGACGAGTATGCGGCGCGGTTCGCGCTGGCGCGCGCGTTCCTCGAGGGGGTCAACGACGTGCCAGTGGCCGCGCTGCGACACGCGATGGAGGAGGCGAGCGACCAGCTCGCCTTCGAGCGTGCGGCAAGCCTGCGCGACAAGATCACCCGGCTCGAGTCGTTGCGCGCGCAGTTTGCGCGGCTGCGCTTCGCGGTGGAGTCGCTCTCGTTCGTGTACACGCCGGCCGCGACGCACGGCGACGAGGTGAGCTACGTCATCCGGCGTGGGCGTGTGCGCGCCATCCTGCCGTTCCCACGGACCGCGGAGCAGCGCCGCGCGTTCGACGCCAGGATCGCGGCGGTCTTCGCCCCCGTCGAGCGCACGGACGGCACGGTGCCGGCACACGAGATCGACGAGCTGCTGCTTGTCTCGAGCTGGTTTACGCGCTTCCCCAAGGAGTTCGAGCGCACCGCAGCGTTCGCGTCGCCACTCGCTTCTCGTACAGCGTAGCGAGGGCCCCGTGCCGGGATGGCGGGGGCCCTCGACGCAGCTGTCACCATGCAGAGCCTACTTCGCGGCCGGCGTCGGCGTCGGCGACGGGGGGAGGGCATTGAGACGACGCCGCATGGACTGGTACGCGTCCGAGTCGACTTGCAGGCCCTTCAGTTGTGCCGGCGTGTAGACCGCGATCTGCTTGAGGGTCGTCGCGATGCGGGACTCCTCGAGCGGATGCGTGGCGAAGAAGGCGTCCACCGCGGATGGGTTGGATTGCCGTTCGGCCAGCAGGATTGCGTAATCCTTCTGAGGGAGTCGGCGTGTGGAGCGCCTCAACTGGTTGCGGACGCAGTCGATCGCAAGCGAGATTCCGTGCGAGTGTATTGGCGGAATTCCAAGTGCGCGGCGGCGAGCCGTCACGCAACCGGTGCAACCGAGATGTTCACTGGCGACGAGATGGCGGCGCTGTGCACGGCGATGGGAGTTACGCACGTCGTCTCCGTCGCCGACAGCACCATCGGCCCCTGGCACCCGGCCATAGAACGGACCGACGGCCTGCGCCTCGTTCGCGTCTGTCGCGAGGGCGAGGCGTGGGCGGTCGCCGCCGGACTCTACCTCGGCGGCGCCACGCCGCTCGTCATGATCCAGTGCACCGGGTTGTTCGAGTCGGGCGACGCGCTGCGCAACATCCTGCACGACTGGAAGCTCCCGATCTTTTCGGTGATCGGATATCGCAGCTATCTCAACCAGACCACGCTTCCCGGCGACACCTGTCTCGTGTTCACGGAGCCTGTGCTCGACGCATGGCGCATCGAGTATCGCCTCATCACCGCACCCGCGCAGCGCGACGAGATCCTCGCCCATTACATGGCATGCCGCGACGCGTCGAAGCCGGGCGCCGCGCTGATCGCCGAGGGCAAGGCATGAGGGATGGCGCAGAACGGATGGAACAGATGGACGCCCTGCGCGCGCTGCATGCCGCCCGGCGCGCGGACGACGTCGTCATCACGAGCATGGGCGCCGCGCGCGACTGGATGGTGCTGGGCGCAGGGCCGCTCGACCTCCCGCTCGTGCCGTCGAGCATGGGCACCGCGCCGACCATCGGCCTCGGCCTCGCGCTCGCCCAGCCGGCGCGCCGCGTGATCGTCGTCAACGGCGACGGCGCCATGTTGATGAACCTCGGTTCACTCGTGACGATCACGGCGGCCGCGCCCGCGAACCTCATCCTGATCCTCGCGGACAACGGCGTGTACGAAGTCACGGACGCCCAGCCTACGCCGGGCTCGCCCGGCGCTCGCGCCGACGGCACGAGCGTGGATTTCGAGGCGATCGCCCGGGCGTGCGGATTCCGATCGGTATTCCATTTCCGCGATGCCGAACGGTGGGCAACGGACGTGGTACGCGTCCTTGACGCGACGGGACCGACGTTCGTCCTGCTTGACGTCGGCAGCGTACCCGGCAGCACGGGGCCGCGGTCGCCAGGCCCGGCCGCGGCGCGCGCCGTCGAGCTGAGGCGACAGCTGTCGGCGGCGGCGAAACTTCCCGGCCCAACTCACCCCTGAATCGGGTTGGCACCGGCGAGCAGACGCTGCACACGACCGACGAGTTGTTCGGCCGAGAACGGTTTCGCCAGCAAATCCATGGCTACCATCTGCGCTCGTGGCGCGAGCGGCACGTCCTGCGTGTAGCCGGAGACGAGCAGCACGGGGAGTGTCGGCCGCAGCAGGCGCACCTCGCGCGCGAGTGCGGGGCCATCCATGCCAGGCATCACCACATCGCTGAGGAGCAGGTCGATTGTCATCGCGCCGTCCCGGGCAATCGTGAGCGCTTCGTCGGCAGATCCGGCCTCGACGACGCGATACCCATGCTTGCTGAGGATGCGCACGACCAGCTGTCGCACCGGGGCTTCGTCCTCGCAGACCAGGATCGTCGTGCCATCGCTGCGTACCGGACGCGTGGCCGGCGGGGGAGCGACCTCCGGAGCGACCGGACCATCCGCGCGGGGGAAGTACAGGTTGAATCGCGTCCCCTTTCCGACAACGCTCGTGACTTCAATCGCACCTCCGGCCTGGCGAACAACGCCTTCGACCGTGGCGAGGCCGAGTCCCGTGCCCTTCGACGTCGACTTGCTGCTGAAGAACGGCTCGAAGATCCGGCTGAGCGATTCGGGCGGAATGCCGATGCCCGTATCTGCAACCGACAGACACACGTACTCGCCGGGCGCAACAAGCAGGTGCCGGCCTTCCTTCGCGTCGAGTCGGACGTTCGCCGTCCCGATCTCGATCACGCCGCCGTCAGGCATGGCGTCACGTGCGTTGGCGCACAGGTTCAGGACCACCTGGTCGAACTGCGACGGGTCCACATTGACGTGCCAAAGATCGTCGGCATGCGCCAGCACGATGCGCACTCGCTCTTCGATCACACGAACGAGGAGGGGCCGAATCGCCTCCAGCTGTGCACCCAGGGCGATGACGCGCGGCGAGATGATCTGCGCGCGGGCAAAGGCGAGGAGCTGCTGGGTAAGCGCTTTCATGCGATCAACCGCGCCCTGCAATGTAGCGAGATCCCCGGCGTGCGGGTGTGCCGCGCCACGTCCGTCGTCGAGCAGCCAAAGCTGCCCGAGAACGACAGTGAGTAGGTTATTGAGGTCGTGCGCGATACCGCCCGCAAGGCGCCCGAGCGCCTCGAACCGCAGCGCGTGCTGGCGTTGCGCCGCCTCCCGCTCGGCCCGGGTGACATCCACGCCCACCGAGGCCGCACCCACGACCACTCCCTGCTCGTCGCGCAGTGGATGGAAGTTGAGTTCGAAGCGCCCCTTCGGGCCAAGATCAAGCGCGACCGCTGACGACTCGCCGGCGAGGGCACGATCCCATGCGGCGGCGTGGTCCCCAGCGATCACTGGCGCGTCCTCCGCGACGTCGCCCGCGGATTCATCGTCGACGCCCTCGGATACCGTCGCGCTCTCGGACGTGCGCGCGACCAGGCGCCGATCCGTATCGACAACCGCGATGATTCCCGGCGTACTGCGGAAGAACGCCCGGATGCGGGCTGCGGCAGCGGCGCGCTCGTGCATGACTGACGCCAGCAGGATCGACGCGCTGCCGACGCCCACCGCATTCAACTGCGCGAGAATCAGTTGCACGTACGACGGCGTTGCAGGCCGCACAAACGGCCCAAGGCCCATGTAGGTAGCGGCAATGGAGAAGGAGGCCAAGAGCGCCACTGCGCACGTCGTGGCCCCCACGCCGAATCGTGCGGCCGCAAGCACCAGGAACGGCACCACGACGAGGCCAAGCGGCATCCGCTCCGCGATGAAATTGCCGGGATAGAGCACCCACCAGAGGGCCGCCGCGAACAGGGCGAAGAACGTCGTTTGCTCGACGATGGCCCGTCGACTCACCTGACGAATCCCCGACGGGAGGCGAACGAGGAACCAGAACGACGGCACCAGAAGCAGGACCCACACGGCGTCGGGTAACCACCAGGTGAACCAGTCGAGAGCGAAATCCGTCGGTGCCGCTGTCGCGTACGCGGCCACGCCGAGCAGCGCGGTGATCGGCGTCCAAATCCACACGCTCAGCACGGCAAAGCGGATGAGATCGCGTGTCCGTGCAAAATCGACGTGCGGACTCACGAAGCGCCGCATGAGCACAACCAGGCCCCATTCTTCCACGACGTGCACGAGCACCAGGCCCGCAATCACGATAGCAGGCCCGGGCGAGAACGCGAGGAGTGCGGTCGCATTGGCCGTCGCCGTCACGAGGACGGTCCACGGTTGCTGCCGCACGGGGGTCCGTAGGATTGCCACGATCCCGACGGCGGTCGCCGGCCATACACCGAGGTTCTTATGCCAGTACGCGATGGCGAGCAGCGGCGCAGCGATGGCGAGGAAGTAGGCGATACCCGCGAGAACGAGACCGAGCACGAACGAGCCACGGCCAGTGGAGGGGCCCTTCACGTTGCGCGGCGTGATGATTGTTGAGTTCATGGGGCGGCGTCCGTGATGGTCTGCTCGAGCGCGGCAGTCACAACGCCGCCCTGAAACGTCGCGCACCCGATTCCAATAATACATGGCGCGCTGTCACCTCGACGCGCAAGCCGGCCGGTGATCGCCGGGGTGCTGTCGGCCGCGGCAATGGCGGCGCACAACGGTGGGCGGCTCAGCGGTATGGCAAGGCGGCCCCGACCGACCGCAACAGCCGGCGGCGTGCCAGCCGCGTACTTCACTCCGGCAGTTCCACGACCACGACCTCGGCGCGTCCGCCGTCGATCCGCAGCCGCGCCACACTCGGATGCAAGTCGAAGCGCCGATGCCCCGCCGCACCGGGGTTCACGACGAGCACGTCACCCACACGCTCCACCTTCGGCACGTGCGTGTGGCCATAGACGAGCAGGTCAAACCCCGGATAGGCCGCTATGAGCCGCTCGGCGTTGGGGCGGCCAACCTCGTGCCCGTGCGACACGTGAATGCGGACGCTCTCCACCTCCACCACCCGCTCCTGCGCGAGGGCCTGGTCCCACGGCGCATCGCAGTTGCCACAGACCGCCTGCACGGGCGCGATGAGCGCCAGTTCGTCGAGGACCGTCTCGCCGCACACGTCACCCGCATGCAGGATCAGCGAGACGCCGGCCAGCGCGTCATGCACCGCCGGGCGCAGCAAACCGTGCGTGTCGGCAATGAGGCCGATCTCGATCATGCCAGCACGCGGCGTGACACACCGCTGAACACGAACAGGGCCACCGCCACGGTGACGATCTCCGCGCCCAGCATCCCCGTCATTCCCCACGCGTCATGCGCCCAGCCGGCGCCCTTCACGAGGCCGAGTGATCCGAGCGTGTTGAAGGCGATGAACAGGCTGACCTTCGTGGACGCCGCGCCGCTCTTCGCGAGCGCGAGTGCCATTCCGGTGAGCGCCGCCGTGCACGCGCCCAGCGTCGCGGTGTACGTCGCGGTCAGGATGGCAAACGCCCACGGCTCGCGCGGCGAGTAGAGGAGCATGAGCGCCAGCACGCCCTGTGCCGCGCAGGCCCAGAAGTAGGCGCGGCGTGGCGGCAGGCGATCCTCGAACCAGCCGCCCGCCAGCGTGCCGATGGTGATCGCAATGCCGGCCACGAGCCCGAGGACGAGCGACACAAAGTCCGGTCCGGCCTTCCACTCGCGCGCCACCGCGGAAAACAGGAATTGCGCATTCCCGGTGCCGATCGGGAGAAAGGCGAGCAGCAGCGCCAACCGGCCGTCGATCCTGGAGAGCATCGCGCGCAGTTCACCCCACACCTCGCGCGCGCGATCGCCCAGACGCCCGTGGCCCACTCGTGGCGGTTCTCGCAGCACCAACAGCGGCAGGTTGCACGCGAGCACGGCCGCCGCCAGCACCGTACCGGCCATCCACGGCGACGGCAGGTGCCGCACGAGATACAGCGCCGCGCCGCCGCCGAGCGTCTGCCCCAGCATGTTCCCCGTCTGGTAGAATCCCGCCGCACGCCCGAGCATTGTCGGGTCGCAGTTGTGCAGCAGCAGTCCCTGCAGCGAGAAGGCGATGAATGTCGCCGACACGGCGCCGGTGAGCACGAGCCCCGTGAGCACCGGCAGCGTCTTCGCGTTCATCGGGACCGTGCACATGCCGAAGAAGACGCCCGCGCAGCAGGCGTTGGCCAGCACGTACCAGCGCTTCCGCGTCAGCGTGAGGTCGCCCACCGGCGCCCAAAGGAACTTGAAGGCCGCCGGCGCAAATGCGATGCCGACGATCGTCGCCGCCGCGCTTACCGGCAGGCCGGCCCGCGTCGCGAGCCACCCGAGCATCACCGCTGGCACGCCGACCATCAGGCCGTACGGGAAGTAGAGGATGCCGAACAGTGAGGGATGACTCACGAGAGCACGATTTAGGATTTGGAATCCGGATTGGGATTCAGGATCGCGAATCCGGATTGCGATGAACGATTACAGCAGCAGCGAATCGCACGAAGATGCCCCCCGCCAACACAAAGGGCCAGCGTGAGCTGACCCAGTCCTTATCCCCCGCACCCCGCACCCCACCGTGCCCGTGCCTATGCACCTCACCGTGCCACTGCACCCACCGTGCCCGTGCCTATGCACCTCACCGTGCCACTGCACCCACCGTGCCCGTACCTATGCACCTCACCGTGCCACTGCACCCCACCGTGCCCCTGCCCCTGCACCCCACTCTGCACCCTGCACCCCACCCTGCACCCTTCCCCTGCACCTACGAAGTTTCTCCCCACCTCGGCGCCAACCCATTCTCCACTCCCAGATGGTCCAGCGCCCGCGCCACCACAAAGTCCACCAGTTCCTCGATCTTCGTCGGCCTGTTGTAAAACCCCGGCGACGCAGGCATCACCACCACCCCCGCCTGAGTTGCGCGCAGCATGTTCTCCAGATGAATGCGCGACAGCGGCGTCTCTCGGGTCACCAGCACCAGTGGCCGGCGTTCCTTGAGCGTGACATCGGCCGCGCGTTCCACCAGCGACCGGCTCGTTCCGGCGGCGATTGCCGCCAGCGTCCCCATCGAGCAGGGGCACACCACCATCGCGCTCGCCCGGTGCGACCCGCTGGCCGGACCGGCGCCGCGGTCGCCGTCGTCGTACGTCGTCACCCAACGGTCCCACGCCGCCGCACCCACGTGCTCGCGCAGCCCCTCCACCGACCCCAGCGACGTCTCCGTCTGGATCAGCCGCATTCCGTGGCTGCTTACGATTAGCGACACCCTCCGCTCCGTCTGCACGAGCGCCTGCAGCAGCCGCACGCCGTACGGCGCGCCGGAGGCGCCGGTGATTGCCATGACAATCGGGCGCATGTCGCTCATAGAAAGACCCGCTCGGCGAGCACGAAGAGGAAGAACGTGACGCTGAGGGCGCCGTTCACGCTGAAGAAGGCGGCGTCGAGCTTCGAGAGATCATCGGACGAGACCAGCGAGTGCTCCCAGCCGAGGATGCCCGCCGCGACCACTACACCGGCAAAGTAGAGCACGCTCGAACCGGACGCCACGCCCGCCGCCGACAGCGCCGCGATGGTCAGCGCGTGCAGCGCGCGCGCCACCCGCAGTGCCTTGCCGATGCCCATCGTCGCCGGCACCGAGTACAACCCCTGCGACCGGTCGAACTCGGCGTCCGGCAGTGCGTACAGGATGTCGAACCCGCCCACCCAGCTCATCACTGCGATCGCTAGCGCGGGGAGCAGCCACCACGGATCGCTCCAGGCGCCGGTCACTGCGAGGTATCCACCCGCCGGTGCGATGCCGAGGCCGAGGCCGAGCACCAGGTGCGCCCAGCGGGTGAACCGCTTGGTGTAGCTGTAGAACAGTACCCATGCGAGCGCCACGGGCGAGAGCGCCAGGCAGAGCGGGTTGATGCGCCCCGCCGCGAAGATGAACACCAGCGATGCGACGGCGACACTCGCCGCCGCTTCCGGCACGCTCATCGCGCCGCTCGGGATCTCGCGCATCGCGGTGCGCGGGTTGAGCGCGTCGAAGCTCCGGTCGGCGATGCGATTGAAGCCCATGGCCGCGAACCGTGCGGCGGTGAACGCCACCACCACCCAGACCACCGTCGCCGCGGTGACCGGGACGATCCAGCTCGCCAGCGTGACGCCCACGAGGGCGAACGGCAGCGCAAAGACGGTGTGCGGGAGCTTCACGAAGTTCACGTAGCGGACCAGCCGCGACGCGCCCCCGTACGTCTGCCCCTCGCGCACCGTCGCGGTCACTTCGCGAGCCCCAGCCTGGCCCACGCGGCGTCCATCTTCGCCTTGGTGGCCGCATCCATCTCGATGACCGTCGGCCAGGCGCGCGTGAATCCCTCCTCGGGCATCTTCTTCGTTGCGTCGAGCCCCATCTTGGACCCGAACGTGAACGCGCGGCTCGAGTGGTCGAGCACGTCCATCGGGCCCAGGGTGAAGCGCACGTCGCGCTCCGGGTCGATGTTGTTGAGCGCCACCCACCACGCTTCCTGCGTGTTGCGCACGTTCACCCAGTCGTCCACGACCACGAGCACCTTGGCCAGCGACATCAGCCCCGCACCCCACAGCGCGTTCATCACCTTGTACGCCTGCCCGGGATAGCTCTTCCTGATCGACACGAACACGAGGTTGTGGAACCCACCCTCGGCGGGCATGTGGTAGTCCACGATCTCCGGCGTCGTCAGCTTGAGCAGCGGCAGGAAGATCCGCTCGGTGGCGTGGCCGAGGTAGAAATCCTCCATCGGCGGACGCCCCACGATGGTCGCGACGTAAGTCATGTCGCGCCGCATCGTCACCGCGGTGACGTGCACCTTCGGGTACAGGTCCGCCTCCGAGTAGTAGCCCGTGTGGTCGCCGAACGGCCCCTCGACCACCAGCTCCTCCGCGGGATCGATGTAGCCCTCGATCACGAGCTCGGCGTCCCACGGCACTTCGATGTCGCACGTCACGGCCTTCACGAGCTTCACCGGGTTGCGGCGCAGGAAGCCCGCAAAGATGAACTCGTCCACGCCGGGCGGCAGCGGCGCGCTGGCCGAGTACATCGACGCCGGGTCGGCGCCGACGACGATGCACACCGGCATCTTCTCGCCCCGCGCTGCCATCTCGCGCCAGTGCGCCGCGCCGGTCTTGTGGCGCTGCCAGTGCATCGCCACGGAGCGCTTGTCCAGCTGCTGCACGCGGTACATGCCGACATTGCGAATCCCGCGCGCCGGATCCTTGCTGACCACGGCGGTCATGGTGAAGAACGGCCCGCCGTCCTCCGGCCACGTGGTGAGCACCGGGATTCTGTCGAGGTCAATCTCGTCGCCTTGCCAGACGACTTCCTGGCACGGCGGCGCCCCGTGCTTCAGGCGCGGCGGGAACTTCGACACCTCGAACAGTCTCGGCAGCAGCGACAGCTTGCCCACGAGCCCTTCGGGGACCTTGAGGTCCATCAACTGCGTGATGCGCGCGCCGTGCTCGTCCAGTTGTTCCACGCCAAGCGCGAGCGCCATGCGCTTCATCGACCCGAAGAGGTTGATCGCCACCGGATACGCCGAGGTCGTGCCGTCGCGCAGCAGGGGACGTTCGAACAGCAGCGCCGGCCCTCCGCCAGGAAGCTTCATGGTGCGGTCCGCGATCTCGCACATCTCGAGATGCACCGAGACCGGCTCGGCGACGCGCACCAGTTCCCCGATGCCGTCGATGGCTTGGATGAAGTCCGCTACCGAATCGAGGCTCATCGTCTCCCGTCTCCCGTCTCCCGTCTGCCGTCCGCCGTTTTCGTCCCCACGTGCACCGCCGCAATCCCAAACGTGAGCGAACGCCACTGCACGTCGCCGTACCCCGCACGTTCCATGCGCTCGGCAAGCACCGATCCCTCGGGAAAACTCCGCACCGACGCCGGCAGATAGGTGTACGCCGTGCGATGCCCACTGACCAGGCCGCCGATGCGCGGCAGCACGTGGTGGAAATACGCGTGATAGCACGACCGCACCAGCGCCCGGCGCGGCGTCGAGAACTCGAGGATCACGAACCGCGCGCCCGGTTGCAGCGCCCGATGCACCTCGCGCAGACACGCCTCCAGGTCGGCGACGTTTCGAATGCCGAAGGCGACGATCGCCCCCGCCAGTGTATTGGCTGCCACCGGCAGCGACAGCGCGTCGGCCACCACCGGAGTGATGGCCCTGCCGCGGAGCTTCGCATGCCCGGCGCGCAGCATCGGCTCCGCGAAATCGGCGCCCACGACATGACCCGAGAACCCGGCCTGTGCACTCAATGCGGCGGCGACATCCAGGGTTCCGGCGCAGAGGTCCAGGAAGGTCCCACCGGGATGCCGTTCCCAGCCGAGCCGGGCCAGCGCCACGCGACGCCAGTACCGGTCGATGCCCAGGCTGAGCACGCGGTTGAGCAGGTCGTAGCGCGGCGCAATGTCGGAGAACATGCGCTGCACGTAGGCGCGTTTCACCGCGGCGCCGGCCGCCGCGGCGCTCGCCTCCCGCGCCTCGAGGTCGGTCGTCGGTATCACCCTCGAAAGCTCGCCGGGCCGCCGCACCGGAGCAAGCGCACGGCTTCGGACCGCGGGCAGCGCGCCGGGCAGTTCTCCAATCTCCCGCACGTGCTCTCCCGCACGTGCTGGTCGCTCGTCCGCGCCGCGGCTACCTTTCCGCCGCTGCGCATGGCTCCCGCCCTCGACCTCCCCAACCTTCCCGACGCGGACGTCGCCCGCCTGGCCCAACAAGGGCGTGAGGCGGCTTTTCGAGAGCTCGTCCGCCGCTATGAGCGGCCCGTCTTCTCGCTCGTCTTCCGCATGGTGCGCGACAGCGCGACCGCCGAGGACCTGGCCCAGGACACCTTCATCAAGATCCTGAACCACATCGACAAGTACCGGCCCGAGTTCAAGTTCTCGAGCTGGCTGTTCAAGATCGCCAACAACGTCGCCATCGATCACCTCCGGCGCCGGCAGTTGGACACCATCTCCGTGGACGGCTCCCCGCATGCCGCCACCGCGGCCGATGTCGAGGCCACGTCCTTCGACATCGCCGACAAGTCGGAATCGGCCCTCGAGATCATGGAAGCCAAGGAATTGGGCTCGGCCATTGAACGGGCCATCGGCGCGCTCCGGCCCGAGTACCGGTCCTGCATCATGCTGCGCCACGTCGAGGGTCGTTCGTATGAGGAAATCGCGGCCACCCTCGACCTCCCCCTTGGGACGGTGAAGACCTACATCCACCGGGCCCGGCACCAGCTCAGGGAAGCCCTTGAACACCTCAGGGAATGAGGGACAAGCAGCCCCACCCCCACCCCTGAAACCCGAGTCATGACCGCCCCGTAGGGCGCCACAGGAGGACCAGTGCAACACCGCCATTTGCTATCCAACGAAATCGACCTGCTGCTCGATGGCGAAGCCGGATTCGGTGTCGCCCCGCTGCGCGCGCATGTCGATGCGTGCGCCGACTGCCGCGCGCGCCTCGATGAGGCGCGCCTGGTGGCCGACGCGTTGGAGCGCCTCCCGCATCTCGCGCCACGCACCGGCTTCGCCGACCGCGTGCTGCGCCGGGTGCAGATTGTCGAGCCGTGGCACGTGGCCGCGCTCAACTCCGTCCGTCGCTTCGTGCCGGACTCGCGCCCCCTGCGCGCCGTCGCACTGGCGACCGTCGGATTGACGTCCGTGGCCATCTCGGCCAGCGCCGTCTGGATCGCCCTGAGCGCCAGCCTCACCGTCGGATCAGCCACGGTCGCGACCGGCCGCCTGCAGGCCGCGTTCGTGGCGGGCATCCAGCAGGGGCTCGAGGCGGTGCTCGGCGCCAGTGCGGCGCAGGCCCTGCAGGCCGGCGGCCCGGTGGCCATGGTCGCGGCCGGCGTCGCGCTGTTGGCTGCCGTCGGCGCCGCGGCCTTCGGGTTCCGCGCTCTCGCGTCCGCCTCCCGCCAGCGCGGGAGCTGACCATGCGCCCTGTCCTGATGGCGGCCGTCGCGCTCCTTGCGATCGGTGGCCCTTCTCGCGTGCATGCCCAGCAAGCCACCGTGCCGCCGTCATCCGCGGCGCGCGACTCCTTCGCGCCGATTCTCGACAGTGTGCGGGCGACACCCGCCGGTCGCTCGCTCCCCGCGATTGACCGCTTCACGTGGGGCGACCTGTCCATTCCGGCCGGTGCCGCGGTGGACGGCCCGGTGGCCGCCGCGCGCGGCAACGTGAGCGTCCGTGGACTGGTGAATGGCGACGTCTTCGCCATCGGTGGAGACGTCGTTGTGCATGCCGGGGGTGAGGTGACGGGCTCGGCGCTCGCCCTGCAGGGCAAGGTGGTCGTGGACGGCGGGCGCGTGGGTGGCGGAATGAAGGCCACTGCGCCGTTCGGCATCGCCGCCGCGGAGGCGGAGCCCAGGCTCACCGGATCAGCCGCCGTGATACACGCGCTCAAGATCTCCGCGGGCTGGCTGGTCGTCGTGCTGCTCGTGGGGCTCGGGGTGATCGTCTTTTCCGGTGCGCAACTCGAGGCCGTGGTGCAGGCGCTCGAGAACCGCTTCTCCACCGCGTTCGTCGTGGGCGTCGCCGCGCAGGTGGGCGCCGTTCCGCTGCTCGCGCTGCTCTGCCTCGCGCTTGCGCTCACGATCGTGGGCATTCTGCTCATCCCGTTCGCCATCGTGGCTTACATCCTGGGCGTGGCGGGGCTGGTCACACTCGGTGCGCTCGCGGCGGCGTCCGTGGCCGGACACCCGGTGGTGCGACAGGGACGCAACGTGCGCACGCGCGCCGTGCAGTCCATGGTGACCGGCACCATGCTCCTCACGCTGCCCTGGCTCGCCTCGGCTCTCCTCGTGAACAGTCAGTGGGGCGGGATGCTCGCGCGAATCGTGGCGGTGGCCATTACCTGGGTGGCCGCGAGCGCCGGACTTGGCGCCGCGCTGATGGCCCGCGGAGGGGTGCGGCGCGTGCATCTGCACGTCAGTCGGGCGCCCGTTTCACCCGACGGGTGGCAGACGCCGACGCCGATCGGCGGGATCGTCGCGGCGCGGCGACCGACGCCGACGCCGTCAGCGACGAACGGCACCGCGCACTAAGGCGCCGCCAGTAAACTAAGGGTCGCGGCGCAGCGTCACCGGCGTGCCGCGGCCGATGCCCAGCGTGCGCGCCGCATGCCCGCCGCGCACCGCGACCTCGATGAGGCCGTGTGACCCGACGAGCGCGAGCAATTCACCCTCGGTGACGTCGCCGTAGGTGCGCGCGATGCGCAGCAGCTTGCCGGCGATCTCCACCGTCCCCTCGCCGCGCCCGGTCAGGTTGGTGATCAGGTTGCCGAATCGATCCACGCCGAGCACCAGGCCATCCTGCCCGCCATCGGGGCGCCGCTGGGCTTCCGGCGTCCGCCGCAACGCCGCGTCGCTGTAAGGCGTGCCGAGCGACGCGAACTCCTCGCCGCGCAGCAGGCGCACCGCCGCCGGGGCGAACACGTCGCGCCCGTGGAACGTGGGCGCAGCACCGTGCGGAATGCCGAGCGCCACCGCGCGCGCCCCCGGCACCAGCATGGCGGGTGAGAGCACGCCGTTGTCGGGTCCAACGGCAAATCGGCCCTCACTTTCGATGGCGAGCGCCTTCCGTGCGGTGCCCACCGTCGGATCCACCACGACGATGTGCACGGTACCCTGGGGAAAGCGGCGCCAGTAGCGCGCGAAGGTCAGCCGGGCAAACTCGACGTCCTGCGCGGGGACGTCGTGCGAGATGTCCACGAGCTGCGTGGCGGGCACACCGGACAGCAGCACGCCCTTCATCTCACCGACGTAACCATCGGCCGTGCCGAAATCGGTGAGCAGGGTGGCGAGGGGCATGGGCGCAAATTGCAGGGTCAGCGGAATGGCACAAGGGCACGCGGTCCCCTTTCTACTCGCGCCGCGCCTACTTCACTGACAGCTTCCCGGCGACCGCGACCAGTTGCCTGGCGGCGCTGCACGACGGGTCCGCCATGACGATGGGACGTCCCGTGTCGCCTCCCTCGCCCACGGGGGGGTAGAGTGGCACCTGGCCCAGGAGCGGCACCCCCAGTTCGTCTGCCAGCCGCTGGCCGCCGCCCGAGCCAAAGATCGCCATGGGCTTGCCCGTGTCCGGTGACTCGAACCAGCTCATGTTCTCGACGATGCCCAGCACCGGCACACCGACGCGCTCGAACATCTTGGCGCCGCGCAGCGCGTCGCCGATGGCGACTTCCTGCGGCGTGGTGACGATCACGGCGCCCTCGATCTTCGCCGCCTGCACCAGCGAGAGCTGCGCATCGCCCGTGCCGGGCGGCATGTCCACGAACAGATAGTCGAGCTGACCCCAGTCCACGTCGCGCAGGAATTGCGTGATGATCTTCATCACGATCGGACCGCGCCAGATGGCGGGCTGGTCGCGCTCGATCAGGAACCCCAGCGAGATGACCTTGATGCCGTGCGCCTCGAGCGGGACGATCTTCTCGTTCTCCACCGCCGGCGGCGCATTGACCCCCAGCATGAGCGGCAGGTTGGGGCCGTAGATGTCGGCGTCGAGGATGCCCACGCGCTTGCCCTGCTGGGCGAGCGCGACCGCCAGGTTCACGGTCACCGTGGACTTGCCGACACCGCCCTTGCCGGACGAGACGGCGATGATGCGCCCGAGGTGCGGGTAGGCGATTGGCTGCGGCGCCGACGGCGCCTGCGCCGAGCTCGGCTGGCTCATGACGGGAAGCGTGCGCGGCTGCCGGGCGGGCGTCGCGTCGGGCGTGACGGTCACCTGCACGGCGTCGCGCACGTCCACGTGCACTGCCGTAACCCCGTCGACTTTCTCCACGGCTTGACGCACCGTGCGGGCCAGCGTGGCGTCGTCGGCCGACGCGAGGCGCAACTCGAGGCGCACCTTGCCCTCCAGCGTGACGCCGATGTTGGCCACCTGCTCGCTCGACACCAGGTCTTCGCCGGTGCGCGGATTGACGATCTGCTGCAGCGCGGCGGAGACACGCGCGGTAAGAGCCTGCGACATGAGTGCTCGGTCTGGGGGATCGGAGTGCTCTGAAGGATACCGGACTGGGGGCGGCGGACGGTAGGCGGCAGGCGGGAGACGGGAGACGGAAGTCGAAGTCGGAAGTCGGCAATGCGTGAATCGCGTCTTCCGAGACGGAAAGGGGGAGCCTCTCGGCCCCCCCTTACCCTTCACCCCACTCGTCCCCCTTCACCAAGCCCTGCACCTCTTTCCCTTCCCTTCACTTCACTTGCCTCAGAATGTCTTGAAGCTGTTCGACCACGTGTTCCGGTAGACCCGCAGCTTGCCCAGCGCATTGGTCGCCTGCTTCACGTTGCAGGAGTCGTACAGGAACTGCTTGGTACCGTTGAGGTCGTTGATGTCGGTGGGGCCCGGCGTGTAGCCCATCTGGGTGTTGAGCCCGGAGACTGTGGCGCCCTGCACGCGGTTGGCGCCGTTGGTGCGCAGGCGGCCACCGACCAGGATGACGCCGTCCCAGCCGGCCGTGCTGCCGTTGAGCCGGATGTCGTCCTGAACAATCAGCATCCCCTTGCCGAACGAGCTGAGGATGAACTCGGTACCCGCGTTCGGTGGTCCGTTCTTGACAAAGATGACCGGGAAGTCCGTAGGATTCGTGGTCCAGTATGTCGCCCAGTCCAACTGGAAGGCGGGGTTCGTCTCAAGCGTGCCATCGGCCCTGAGCGTGGCCCCCGCCGCGTTGACGGTGAACGTGGGCGCTATGGACGTTCCGGCGTAGATCCCCGGCCAGTCAATGGGCGACGCCGCGGCGGCCGCGGCCGGCGTGGCGCCGATGTACGAGACCTGCGGCGTTCCCGTGAGTGGCGCGAGGCTGCCGTCGTACCCCGGACCGCCATCGGACGCCGTGGTCGGCACCGCGACCGCGGGGAGCGTCACACCGCTGCCGCCGGAGCCAACCGGGCACTGGTCCACGCCACTGATGGCGCCTGCGGCGCCGGCCTTGTCCGTGCCGTTGTACCCCGTCAGGGCGCTCTGCACCGCCATGGTACCCACCGTCCACGTCGCCATCTGCGTCACCGTGTACTCGGCGCTCGGGCCGCCTCCTACGCCCGTGCGGGTTACGACCGCGTGGGAACGCACGAAGTACAACCCCGGAATGCTCGTGCCGACCGCTTCGCGCAGCCGTGTCGTGATCACGTCGTAGTAGCCGCCGGAAAACGTGACGCGCGTCGAGTCCGAGGCGCCCGGCATGCCGCTAAGGCCGAGCGCAGCTCGGTCGGCGATGCCGCGCTGCAGACCAGTCTCGGCGTAGGTCTGGGCCAGGACGCCGGTCTTGCCGGCGTCATCCAGCGCCCGCTCACCACGGGCCAGCGCCACACCGCCGGCGAAGCTGGCGCTGAGCACCAGGAGCACCACGATCACCATGGGAAGCGCCATGCCGCGGCGCGCCTGAGGGGCGATGAAGATGGGATTCCGTGTCATTAGTCCACCCTGTTGCGGAAGAAAATGGCGGTCTTGATGCTCGCCGACTCCGGCGTGGTCCGGCTGCTGGCGCGGCTCGCGCTTTGCGCGTTCAGCACGACTTCGACGCCGCGGATGTTCGCGAGCGCCGGCACGGCGGTCTGCGCTACGTCGGCGTTGAGGTTGTAGTACCGGAACTTGGCCGTCGTGTCGAAGGGCGCGAGGAGTTCCTCGGCCGTGCCGGTGCCCACACGCCGGTACAGCCCCCGCTTGCCGGAGAAGAGCGTGGACGCGGCGAACTTGTAGGTGATGATCTGGTAGAGAAACATCGGCGCGCCGGCGGTGCCGGCGCTGCCGGACACGGAGAGATACGCGCCGTTGGTCGGCGCCGTGATGGCGGGCGTGCCGGTGCAGTTGGACTCCGTTCCGGCCGCCGGCGCCGTACTGGATGCGGTATACGCGTACACGCCGTCTGCCGTGATGTCCTTGATGGCGAAGCCGGCGAACGTCGCCATGGCATACATCGCAGAGTCGACCGGCAACAGCATCATGGTATGCGACGAGCAGAAGACGCCCCAGGCGTACGGCATGCGCACCGTGATGGAGTCGTTGGTGGCGCCGGCCACCCCGCCGCCAGCCTCGACCATCGAGAGCTCCGTCTGGATGATGTTGCGCGCGTTGCGCGTCACGGAACGCGCGTCGCGCTGGCCCGACAGCCGCGTGTAGAAGCGGGTCTGGCTCATGAGCATGCTGCCTGCGGCCACCCCGATGATGGAGACGAGGACGAGCGTGATGAGCAGCTCGACGAGCGAGAAGCCGCCCCGTGCGCGGTGCGTGGTCGCGATCATGGTCCCAGGGGACTCGTGGTGGAGGCCTTCACCCGCGTGAGCACCACGACGTCGGGCTGGATGGCCGTGTTCGCCGGCGTGAGGGTGACGGTCACCGTGCGCATGTTGCCCGAGCCGGCCACCGCAACGGTGACGGTGTTGGGGAATGCGCCAGCGGTCGTGCTGAAGGTGCCGGCTTTACCGGCCAGATCATCGAACGGCACGGCCATCAGCCGGTTCAGGTACTCGCTGAGCACCGCGGATCGCGCCGCGCCGGCGCTGATGGTCTTCATGCGCGTGGCGTAGCGCAGCGTCACGGCGGCATACGACGTGGCGATGAGCGCGAAGATGATCATCGCCAGCATGATCTCGACGAGGCCGGCGCCGCGGCGGGGGCGAGGTCGGCTCATGACTTGGTCACCAGTCCGGCGCGAGTCACCGCGACACGGCGGGTAAACGAGCCATTCGTCACCGTCACGGTGCACGCGGCGGTTGCGAGGCCCATCGGGAAGATGGTGATGCCGGCGCTCGGCGCGAACGTGACGCCGGTGGTGGACAAATTCGCGTTCTGGCCGAGGTAGCGCGTCCTGAGTACGGTGTTTGACACGCGATCGGTGATGGTGAGCACCTTGCTGCTCGTGCTGTAGGTGACTCGTACAGGCTGGTGCCGGCGCTGGGCCAGCGCGAAGGCCACCTCGAGATCCGACGCCACCGCCGACTGGAGGCTGCGGATCCGCTGGTCCGCGACAATGCGGCTGATGCGCGGCATGACAGACGCGACCACCACGCCGATGACGACCACCACGATCAGCAGCTCGATGGCCGTAAAGCCACCGCGCCGTGTGCGACGCTGCGTACTCAGCTGGATCATGCGCGGCCTCCACTTTCCGGGGCGAAATGGTCCGCCCGCCCTTCCTGCGCCGTCAGCTGCGACGGCCGATGAACGCGCGCGCCTGATCGAGCACCCTCGTCCGTACCTCGTCAAGCGAGCCGGCGATGAGCGCGCCCGACGCGCGTGCGTGCCCACCACCGCTGAACTGGCGCGCGAGCGCGTTGCTGTCCACGTCTCCTACGCTGCGGAACGACACCTTCACCTTGCCGTGACCGAGGTCACGAAAGAGCAGGGCGAGCCGCGTCCCTTCAATAGATCGCGGGTACTCGGCCACCCCGTCAAGATCTTCGGCCGTCACATTGTGACGGTCCAGTAGTCCGTTGTGCACATCAATCCACGCAATGCCGTATTCCTCGTCGACGCCGAGCGTTTGGAGGGCTTCGCGAATGAGGTTGAGGCGTCCGCGCGGCACCGACGCGTAGATGCGCTGGTACATCATCTCGGGATCCACCCCCGCCTGCAGCAGTGCGGCCGCCACGGCGTGGCAACGCGGCGAGGTGTTGGCGTACCGGAAGCCGCCGGTGTCAGTAAGCATGGCCGTGTACATGGCGGTGGCGATGGCGGGCGTGAGCTCAGCCCCCATTACCTGTGACACGTCGAAGATCAACTCGCCGGTGGCGCAGGCCGTGGTGTCGGTGACATGCAGCGTGCCCGGCGGTTCGTCGCCCGGCAGGTGATGGTCGATGACGAGCGGCGGCTTGGGGAGCGCGCGCACCGCGTCGGCCAGGTTGCCCAGCCGCTTCACGTCGCTGATGTCGAGCACGAGAAGGCGGTCGGCCTTGGCGAGCGCCTTGGCCCCTTGCGCGCTGCGGTCCTCGATACCGCCTTCCGTGAGCAGGAACCGGAACATCGCGGGCCACGGCGTGGGATTCACGATGAAGGCCGTGATGTCGCGCTGGGCCAGCAGCCCGGCCATGGCGGCCTCGGAGCCGCAGCCGTCGCCGTCGCTGTTGATGTGCGTGCTCAGCGCCACCGTTTGGCCGGGTGTCAGCTCGGCGAGCAGGCGCTCGATGTCGGCGCGCCGGCCGGGGGGAACGGAGAAGAGGTCAGTGATCACGGACAAGCCTGGGGGGGAACGCGATGCGGCGGCGCCCGTCACTCGGGCGCCGCCGCAAAGATAACCGATTCGTTCAGCCGTTGGCCTGTTGCAGCTTGGAGTGGCGACGGCTGTAGAGGAAGTAGATCGCGAGGCCGAGCCCCATCCAGATGAGCAGCCGCAGCCAGGTGTCGCGCGGCAGCGACCACATCAGCCAGCCGCAGACGACGATGCCGCCAAGCGGCACGAACGGCACGAACGGCGTACGGAACGGACGATGCAGCTCCGGCTGGACGTACCGCAGCACCAGGATGCCGGCGCAGACGATCACGAACGCGAGGAGCGTGCCGATGGACACGAGCGCGCCCAGCAGGTCGATGGGGAACGCACCGGCGACTCCGGCGGCCACCACGCCGGTGATGATCGTCGCAAGGTACGGTGTCTTGAACCGCTTGTGCACGCGGCCGAAAAGCGGCGGCAGGAGGCCGTCGCGCGCCATGGCGTAGAAGATGCGCGGCTGGCCCATGAGCATCACGAGCACCACCGAGGCGAGGCCGGCCACGGCGCCGATCGTCGTGAGGTACTTGAGCCAGGCGAGCCCCGGACCGGCGGCGTCGAGTGCGACGTAGACGGGATCCGGCACCGCGAGATTGCGGAACGGCGTCAGCCCCGTCATCACGGCCGCCATCAGGATGTAGAGCACCGTGCAGACGGCGAGCGAGGCGAGAATGCCGATGGGGAGGTCGCGCTGCGGATTCTTGGCTTCCTGCGCCGCGGTGGAGACGGCGTCGAAGCCGATGTACGCGAAGAAGATCACGCCCGCGCCGGCGAAGATGCCGGTCCACCCATACCGCGTCGTGCCGGTGGCGGCGTCCGCGATTTCCTTGGCGGGGATGAACGGGTGCCAGTTGGCCTGGTCCACGAACATGATCCCGAAGCCGATCACGAGGAGCACGATCGACACCTTCACCGCCACGATGAAGTTGTTGAAGCGCGCCGACTCCTTGATGCCGATCACCAGAAGCGTCGTGAGCGCGAGCACCAGCAGGACGGCCGGCAGGTTGATGATCGCCCCCGTCCGGATCAGCGTGTGCGTCCCCTCCACCCGGTACGGCGCATTCGACAGCGCCGCGGGAATCGGGTAACCGATGTCAGCCATGATGCGCGAGAAGTACCCGGCCCAGCCCACGGCCACCGTGGAGGCGGCAAAGAGATACTCGAGAACGAGGTCCCAGCCGATGATCCAGGCAAAGAACTCGCCGAGCGTCGCGTATCCGTACGTATACGCGGAGCCGGCAATCGGAATCATGGACGCGAACTCGGCGTAGCACAGCCCCGCGAAGGCGCAGCCGAGGCCGGCGAAGACGAACGAGAGGACGATGGCCGGGCCGGCGTGCGTGGCGGCGGCCGTCCCCGTGAGCACGAAGATGCCGGCGCCGATGATGGCGCCGATGCCGAGCGCGGTCAGGTTGAACGCGCTGAGGGAGCGCTTGAGGGAATGCTCTCCCTCGCTGCTCGCCTCCTGCATCAGGATGGACATCGGCTTCTTGACGAAGAGGCCCATGCGAAACTCCGGGTGTTATGTGGCGGGCGGAGCGGAACAGCGCTCCGTGGCGGGGGGAACGGCCAAACGAACCGGGTGAAGCTGTGTGGCGCGCGGGCTGCCGTCAATGCGGAGCAACGAACTCATCGCCTACGCACGGGCGGGGCGGAGCGCTGATCGGTGTCCGGTACCCGGTCGGCCAGTTTCGGCAGCCCAAGGCTGGACGCCCTCGCGCCCCGCACCCAGTATTTACCGATTCACCTCCGACCAGGAGTTCGGAATTTGGCATCCAGCGGCAGCGGCACCTCACACGAAGCCTGGGGAAGCCGCATCGGGCTGATCCTCGCCATGGCGGGCAACGCGATCGGGCTCGGCAACTTCCTGCGCTTCCCGCGCCAGGCCGCCGTGAACGGCGGCGGCTCGTTCATGATCACCTACTTCATCGCCCTGCTGCTGCTGGGCATCCCGCTCATGTGGATCGAGTGGGGGATCGGGCGCAATGGCGGGCGGTATCGCAAGGGGCACATCCCGGGGATGTTCGCCGCCATCTGGAAGCACCCGGCAGCGAAGTACTTCGGCGCGGTCGGCCTTGTCGTGCCACTGGTCGTGATGATCTACTACACCTACATCGAGAGCTGGACCGCGGCCTTTGCCTGGTTCTCGCTGACCAAGGACTACTGGGGTATCACGACGCAGGAGGGGATGGTCGGCTACCTGCAGTCGTTCCAGACCATCTCGCCTGAGGGCGCGACGGTCTACCACCAGCCGTGGACGGCGTACGCGTTCTTCCTCGGCACGCTGTTCATCAACATCTGGGTCCTGTCGAAGGGGATCTCCGGCGGCATCGAGAAGCTGGCCAAGATCGGCATGCCGATCCTCTTCGGCCTCGCCATCATTCTCGCCATCGTCGTACTCACGCTTCCGGCGCAGGCGGGGATCGGCACGACGGCGTGGAACGGACTCGAGTTCATCTACAAGCCCGACTTCTCGCGGCTCGACGAGCCCGGGGTCTGGCTGGCATCGGCGGGCCAGATCTTCTTCACGCTCTCGGTCGGCATGTGCACACTCACGGCGTACGCGTCGTACCTGTCCAAGAAGGACGACATCACGCTGAACGGCATCGCCACGGCGGCGACCAACGAGACGGCCGAAGTGGTGCTGGGCGGCACGATCGCGATCCCGGCGGCGGTGGTCTTCTTCGGCGTCTCCGGCGCGATGGCCATCGCGCAGGGCGGATCGTTTGACCTCGGCTTCGCCACGATGCCCGTGGTCTTTCAGCACATCCCGTTCGGCAACCTGCTGGGCACGGCCTGGTTCGGGCTCCTGTTCTTTGCCGGCATCACGTCGTCGGTGGCGATGCTGACGCCGATCACGGCGTTCTTCCGCGAGGAGTTCGGCTTCAAGCGCGAGACGGTCGCGTGGTCGCTCGGCGCGCTCTGCCTCGTGTTCGGCCTGATGCACATCGCGTGGCTCGAACACGGCGTGCTCGACGAGTGGGATTACTGGGCCGGGACGTTCGGGCTCGTGGTCGTCGCGGTGATGGAGGTCATCCTGTTCATGTGGATTTTCACGCCGTCCAAGGCGTGGGAGAGCATGCACCAGGGCGCCGACCTTCGCATACCGCAAGTCTTCAAGTTCATCATGACCTACGTGACGCCCGTCTACCTGCTCTTCATCCTCGGCTGGTGGGGCTGGGTGGATGCACTGCCGATTCTCCTGTACGAGAAGTCGGCAGGCGGCGGGGCGCTGGACCCGGCGAACTCGCCGTACGTCACGTTCTCGCGCGCCATCATCGTGCTCTTCGCGATCGTCTCCGTCGTGCTGATCCGGATGGCGTGGCAGCGCAACAAGTACGACGACCGCAAGGGCTTCGTGGAAGTCGACCACAGTGGGGAGGCCGCCTGATGTCCACTTCAGCGATTGTCTTCATGGCCGGCAGCTGGGCGTTCGTGCTCGGCCTCACGTTCTGGGCGTTCTACAAGCTGCTGCAGGACAAGCAGCACTTCGATCCGGACGGCATCGGACCGGCGGCGCCACCGAAGCCTGCGGAGACGGAACGGCCGAAGGGCTGAGTGACGGCAGCCCCTCAGACGCTGTAATTCGGCGCCTCTCTCGTAATCGTCACGTCATGCGGATGCGACTCGCGCAGCCCCGCCGTCGTGATGCGAACGAACGTGGGTCGAGTGCAGAGTGCAGAAATGCTCTCGCACCCCACATAGCCCATGCCGCTGCGCAGGCCGCCGATCATCTGGAAAAGCACGTCGCCCACGGGTCCCTTGTACGGCACGCGCCCCTCGATGCCCTCGGGCACAAGTTTCTTGGCGCCCAGCTCGCCGTCCTGGAAGTAGCGATCGGCGCTGCCGTCCTGCATGGCCGACAGCGAACCCATGCCGCGGATCATCTTGAAGCGGCGCCCCTCGAGCAGGAACGATTCCCCAGGGCTCTCTTCGGTGCCGGCCAGCATGGAGCCCATCATCACCGACGATGCGCCGGCGGCCAGCGCCTTGACGATGTCGCCGGAGTACTTGATGCCACCGTCCGCAATCACCGGCACGTCGCCCGCTCCCTCCACGGCGTCAAGGATGGCGGTGAGCTGCGGCACGCCGACGCCGGCCACCACGCGCGTCGTACAGATGGAGCCCGGCCCGACGCCCACCTTCACCGCGTCCACGCCGCGCTCGACCAGTGCGGCCGTCGCCTCGCGCGTGGCCACATTGCCCGCGACGAGCTGCACGTGCGGCAGGGCCTGGCGCACCTGCGCCGTGGCCTGCAGCACACCATCCGCGTGGCCGTGCGCGGTGTCGATGATGAGCACGTCCACGCCGGCATCCACGAGGGCGCGTGCGCGGTCCATGAAGTCGCCGGCGGCGCCAATGGCCGCGGCCACCCGGAGGCGCCCATGCTGGTCCTTGTTGGACTCGGGGTACTGGCGGCGCTTGTGGATGTCCTTGACGGTGATAAGGCCGATGAGCTTGCCCGTGCCGTCCACCACGGGGAGCTTCTCGATGCGATGCTTGCCGAGAATCCGCTCGGCTTCGTCGAGCGTGGTCCCCTGCGGCGCAGTGATGAGCGGATGGCTCGTCATCGCGTCGCGAATGGGGCGATCCAGCTCGCGCTCGAACTGCAGGTCGCGGTTGGTGATGATGCCTACCAGCGTCCCCGTCGTGTCCACGATCGGCACGCCGGAGATGCGGAACTTTGCCATCATCGCCACGGCTTCGCGCAGGTTCGCGTCGGGCTGCAGCGTGATGGGGTGCAGGATCATGCCGCTCTCCGACCGTTTCACTCGGTCCACCTCGGCTGCCTGCCGGTCGATGGACATGTTCTTGTGGAGCACCCCGATCCCCCCTGCCCTTGCCATCGCGATCGCCATCTCGCTCTCGGTGACGGTGTCCATGGCCGCCGAGACGAGGGGGACGTTCAGGGGAATGCCGCGCGTGAAGCGCGAGGTCGTGTCAACGTTCTTGGGATGCGCGAGCGAGTGGGCGGGCGTCAGGAGGACGTCGTCAAAGGTGAGCGCCTGGTCGTCGCGAATGCGTGCATGGGTCATGAAAGGCCTTCTAATGCGCGACGGCCCGCAGCCGGAATGCACCGGTGCGGGCCGTTGGTGGGACAATCGTGGTCGCCATGGCGAATTGTAGCGTGCGTCGGCCCCGCGGTCTAGGGAGCCGCGAGCGCTCCGGCCGCCACGCGCTCCACCCACCTCGCCATCCCGAGGTTCGGCAAGACGGCATCGCCGGCGTACACCACCGGGAGGCCTTCGAGGTCCCGCTTCAGCGTCACCTGACTGACCGCACCCGTGGCGACGAGCGCCGGCACCACCGCCACCGGCGCGCCGGTGACCTGGTTGAGCCAGCGCACTATCTCGCGCACGCGAGCGACGGCCTCCGCGCGCACCATCGGGGACGCATCATCCCTGACGAGTTCGACGGCAGCAAGTCGGTAGCCGGCGCGCTGACGCACGCGTTCGGCGACGGGGCGGAGGGCCGCCATCCAACGGGCGTAGTCCTCGGCGCCATTAGGTCCGTGGCCCAGCACCAGCAACGCACGCTGCGCGCGGTCGGGAACGAGGGCCACGGCCCGTTCGGCGAGCGCATCGGCGAGTTCTGGCGCCGAGTCGAGAGCAGAGAGCAGCGTCAGGCCCGTTCGATCCGCTGGGCGCTCGATGCCGCCCATGTGGAGGTGGTGCAACATCATTGCGTCGAGCGAATCGCGCAGGCCGACCAGGTAGCGCAACTGGTCGAAGTGCTCGCTATGGCTCGACATGAAGAGGGGCACGACGGCGACACGGGTGACCCCGGCGGCGCGCAAGGCGGCAACTTCCCGCTGGAACGGGCGTTCGCTCGCGCCGGGACCCATCAGGAACGACACGCGAACGGGACCAGCGAACCGCACTGCGGCGACGAGGTCAAGCACCTGCTTGTTCCAGGCAGGACCGCCTCCGTGCGCAACCAGGAGCATGCCGTGCGCAGGAGCCTGCGCTGACGCGCTCGGCACCGGTACGAAGACGAGGGCCGCCGAGAGCAGTCGGAGAAACGAGGTCATGGTATTCCGAGGGTGGAAGGATCAGGAATACCAGAATGTTAAGCTAGCTCAACTTTGTTAGTCAAGCTTACCTATCGCCCCCGTCCGTGCGGACGCGCCGGGGGCACTACGGCGTATCGGAACGGCTCGGAGGCGCTGCGGCCGCGGACGGCGCGGGCGGTGTCGCCGGTGCGGGCGGCACGGCTGGCGGTGCGGTCGGCGGTGCGGTCGGCGGTGCCGACTTCGCCGCGACGCTGGGAGGAATTGGCGCTGCGGGCGGCGGGTTCTGCAGCGGATTCGTGGTGAACTGCGACGCAGTCGTCATCAGGTCGTCGGCAACCGACTTCCCCGCCGCCGTCACCCCACTGAGCACGCCCATGGCCTTGTTCATCAGGTCCATGGTCTGCCCGATGGCCTGGGTCGAGATCCGCCCGGCGCGCATCGTGTCTTCCACACCCTCGGCGAAGCGCTGGAAGACGTTTGGGGGCGGCGCCTGCCGCTCGGCGTACTTCGACTCGAGGAACTCGACGTAGTCGAGCACCTGGTAGGCTCGGTCGTCGGAGAGAGACTCGAGTCGTCGGGTGATTCGGTCGCGGAGGTTGGGATTCATGGGGACGGCAGACGGGAGACGGGAGACGGGAGACGGAAGAGGTAGGACGACGGCCCTGGTGCGACGGACGGCGGGGATTTGGGCGGACGCACAGATCAGCCCGTATCTCCCATCTCCCGTCAGCCTTTCCACCGCACCCGCTTTCCCCTCACATCAATGTGTACGTACGGAACGCCGTTCTGGTTACCGTAGAGCCCGAGGCCGCCGACGTACTGCGGGAAGTCGCGCTCGACCTGCTCGACCTGCAGCGACACGAGCATGCCGTCGCGCCAGGTGACGCGGCCGTCGCCGTCGGCATCGATGGCGAGGTCGGCGGCGTCACCGTACTGATGGCGGCTGTCGCGCGCCGCGCGGGGCACGCGCTGGTTGTGCACGGGCGAGCGAAAGCCCGAGTGGACGTTCACGCTGACGCGCTGGTCGCGCCCGCCACGGAAGGCCCCGACGTACGAGATCACCAGCTCCACCTTGTCGAGCACGCGGGCGTCGAGCGCCACGTACTTGGGCCAGCGGTCCTGCTGCTCGTCGTGCGTGATGAAGTCGGAGAGCCGCATGTGCCTGCTCACCGCCAGTTCCGCCGCCTCGGGCGTCACCTCCACGAAGCCGCGCGGCGGAGGCGGCGCGTCGCCATCGATGCCCGACCGATAATTGCCGATGCGGTATCCGTTGAGCGACTGCCCGATCTTGTTGGCGTACGGCACCATCACCGCCACGAGAATCGAGTCGATGAGACGGCGCCCCGACTCGGCCTCGACCTCGAGCCGGTAGAAGCCGGAGAAGCCGGGGGCGACGACACTGGCCCCTGCCAGCGGCTGCGACGGCGTGACGACGGCGCTGTCCTGCGCGCGCACCCAGGCATAGCCGAGCCCGCCTGGATCGCCGCGTACCTCGAGGGGAAAGTCGAAGCGCTCGTTGGGCAGTACCATCTGCACACGCACCTGGCCGCTCCGCCCGAAGACCGCCGGCGACGCAGATACCGATGGCGCGCGCGCTTCGCGCGCAAAGGGCGACGCGAGCAGCATGTCGGGGGGATGCAGGATGAGCACAACGGCTCCGAGGAGCGCCAGCGCACCGAGCAGCAGCGCCCACCATCCGGCCCGCCATCCGCCGTTGGCGGACTGGCTGGGAAGGGTCACTGCTAGTACCGCCCCCAGCGCGCACGCTGGCCGCGCACGTCCACGTGGATGAAGGGGCCGCGGGCGCTGTTGGCGCGGTACAGGCCGAGTCCGCCGACGAGCTCGGGGTACTGGCGCTCCACCGACTCGACCGCCTCGGCGAGGACGCGCATGTCCCTCGAGTTCACGCGCCCGTCGCGATTGAGGTCGTCGAGCCGGTTGTCGGCGTTGTTGTCCACCATGATGTCGGCGGCATCGCCGTACTGGTGGCGGCTGTCCCTGGCACGCCCGCGTGTCACCCCCCGCTGGTTGTACTGCGGGCTCCGGAAGCCGCTCATCACGCGGATCCGGCGCGCGTCAATGCCGCGCTGCTGGAGTTCGACCATCACGAGTTCGAGCTTGTCGACCAGCGCTTCCCGCAGCACGAGGTACTTGGGCCAGACGTTCTTCTGGTCGTGCGTCAGGAAGTCGCTGAGCCGGAAATGCTCCGAGACCGGCGTGTCCTTGTTCTCGAGGGTGACCTCGATGAAGCCGTCGGGATTCTCGTAGGCCGCCGACCGCGGGGGGCGCTTCTCGGCGGGGAAGCGGCCGAGATGGTAGTCACCGACGCGGCCATTCACCTTGTTGGCGAAGGGCAGGAGCGTGATCAGGGAGAACTGGCGTCCGCTGGCCGAATCGGTAACCGCAATGGTCGAGGTGTTCTTCTGTTCGCGCTTGCCGAAGAGGCGGGCGATCGGCTCGACTTCCATGGAGCGCGGCGGCGCGAAGAAGCGGGCGAGCAGGCGGCCGCTGCGCCCGAAGATCGTGTCCGTGGCTGTCGGCGCGGTGGCCGGTGCCTGGGCGGCCGTCCCCTGTCCCGACGCCACGGCGGCCGGTGCCACGAGGAGGGCAACGGCAAGCAGGGCGGGAAACAGGCGGTGCGTACCGGTCACTGACGCTCGGGCTGGGAGACGAGAGCGCCGCTGCGTTTGGGGCGGCGGCGGAGGTTTCCGGAAGCTAAGGCATACCCCCCTCCTCGGCTACCGGTTCCTCAACCCCCCAGGGCTAACGCATTATGAAATCCCGTTGCGGGGTGCGGACTTGGTCGTCTTCGCCACAGCGCGGAGCGCGCCGCCCCCGCTCTGCGGGGACCTCGTCGCCGTCGCGTCGGGAGTCGGGGGGCTGGGGCCCTGTCGAGGTGCTGCGATGTGCGCTGTCCCGCCGTCCGCCGATGTGCTCGTCCCGGTTGCGACCTCGAGTTCAGACGCGCGGCCAAGCGCCGACGTAGGCCCGCTGTCCCTACCGCTTGGCGGCGCGCGGTGAGCGAGCCTACGGGCGACGCTTCCCATGTACAGCATAGTGGCCCGACTGATCGCGGACGCAGCACTGGTCGGGATCCTTCTGTTCACGACGGCCAGAACGCTCGCGTGGGGACGTGCGTGGGCGCTATTGGCGGTACTGCTATTCGTCAGGGCCGTTGGTGCCCTCGCCGTGTACCGCATCAACCCCGCCCTCCTTCGCGACCGCGCCAAGCTGCCGATCCATGCCGATCAGCCCTGGACCGACCGGCTGCTCTTGATCGCCGTGCTCTCGACGGGGATGCTCGGGCTTCCGATAGTCGCTGCACGCGACGTGTTCCGCTGGCATGCATTCCCGCCGCCTGCGTCGCTGCTCACCGGCCTCGGCCTCGTGCTGTTCGCGCTTGGGTGGGGTCTCAAGAGCCTGGCGCTCCGCGCGAACGCCTTCGCCGTCCCCGTCGTCCGCCTGCAGCGCGCGCACTCGCTCGTCGCCTCGGGTGTGTACGGCGTCATTCGTCATCCGTTCTACGCCGCAGATCCGCTGATCTTCTTCGGCCTCGGGTTGTGGCTGGAGTCCTACCTCGCCGTGCTCGTCGCGATCATCCCGCTCACGTTCATGCTCGTCCGCCTCTCTTTGGAGGAACGCTTTCTCCAACGCAACTTGCCGGGGTACCACGCTTACATGTTGCGCGTGCCGCATCGACTGATTCCCGGCGTCTGGTAGGAACTCTCCCGGGCTATACCACCTCGCGGCCAAACGGTTGC
>PNKL01000032.1 GCA_013822425.1 Gemmatimonas sp. | reverse complement strand
GAACTCCATCGTGGATCCCAAGTTCTTCGACCCCAAGAGCTTCGTCGAGTTCGAGGGTGACGTCTGCATCGTCCCGCCCAACTCATTCGCCCTGGCGCGCAGCGTGGAGTACTTCCGCATCCCGCGCGACGTGATGACCATCACGGTGGGCAAGAGCACGTATGCGCGCTGCGGCATCATCACCAACGTCACGCCCTTCGAGCCGGAGTGGGAAGGCTACGTGACGCTCGAGATCTCCAACACGACCCCCCTGCCGGCGAAGATCTACGCCAATGAGGGGATCGCGCAGGTGCTCTTCTTCAAGGGCAACGCGCCGCCGTTGGTGAGTTACAAGGACAAGAAGGGAAAATACCAGGGGCAGGTGGGCGTGACGCTGCCGAAGATCTAGGATTGTCTGCCGCTCACTCCCTACCACGCTCGTCCTCACCTTGTTTGCGGGGCCTGCGAACGCCGAGCCGTCGCGCACACCAGACGAAGCCGCCGCCTAGTCCGGCATCCGCACGATCTTCCCCATGAACAGCACCGTCCCCGTCAGCCGCTCGCGCAGCACGAACAGGTACGGCCGGTCCACGCGCATCGTCGGATACGACGGCATCGAGGTGACGCCGATGCCGACGGTCGTCACCACCGCCGCCTCGGTTCCCTCTTCGTTGATGTCCACGAACGTGTTCTGCTTCACGAACTCGATGAAGAGCTCGTACCCCACCGGGGCGGCCGCCATCTGCGTGAAGTCGGCGCCGCCGGGCACGAAGGGCACGGTCATGCCGAGGGCCTGCAAGTCGTCATTGAGGCGCCGTTCGTACTTGAGGGTCAACCGCGGCAGGTAGAAGTAGGCTTTCTGCGTGCGGAACGCGGAGGTCAGCGACTGCCACGACGCGCTCGTGAGCGACGCCGCCAGCGTCTCCACGTCAGTGCCCGCCTTGGGCAGCAGCACCGTCATGGTGAATGCGCCGTTGCCGTATGGCAGGTCCGCGGCCTGATACGTTGCCGTCTCGGCGTATGACAGCGAATCCAGCCGATGCATCATCTGCATCTGCTGCGATGCGCCAACCGCGGGATAGAAAGGAGCCGGCGCCGTCAACTTGGGATCGAACTTCAGCCGCCAGCTTCCCTTGAAGTAGATGGCGTTGATCAGGAACATCACCTGCTGCGCCGTGATGTCTTTGAGCACCGTCGGAATCTTCCCCGCGGTCGCGGTGTTCACCCAGCCGTTGATGGTCGCGAGCGACGCGTCGCGGTTGTTGAAGTTCAGGCCGCGCACCGCGGCGTCGAAGTACACCCTGGTGGTGTCGAAGAACGACTGCCGGAACGGAAACTCCTGCCGGTACCAGATGGAATTCGCGATCCGCATCTGCACGCCGGGATCGAGTGAGGTAAGCAACGTAATGAGCGATTTGTAGCCGGCGTTGATCTCGGGAACGGTGGCGCTGCCATACTGAAGCGCAGCACGCATCTGGTCCACGGTCTGTCCGGCCGCGCCATTCATCGTCATCCCCAGCGCGAATGACGCACTCAGCGGGGAGACGAAGACGTTCGAGTCCCGCTGCGCGGCGTTGATCTTGCCCCACAAGGCGAACGCGAAGGCGTTGGCCGCGTCACGCACCTTGATCTCGCTGGCGGTGAGTGCGCGCGGCAAGGCCGTCAGGGCGGTCGGCGGCTTGGACGAGCCGCCCTCGGTGGGCGACGTGGAACAGGCCGCCGCGGCCAACAGAGCCACGACGGCGGAGAATGAGCGAATGGACACGGTGATACCTCCCGGATAGCACGTCATACCTGTACTACCCCACAGGCTCACTTTTTGCCACCGCCCAGCCGCCGGTCCAGGAACTCGGCCGAGGCCTTGTAGGCCTCCACCCAGCGATCCCAGCGCAGGAAGCCGTGAATCTCGTCCGGGAAGACGAGTTGCTCCACCTCCACGTTCCGCGCCCGCAGGGCCTGGACGAGCGTCACGGTCTCCACGAAGCGCACGTTGCGGTCGTCGTCGCCATGGATGACGAGCACCGGCGAGCGCCAGCCGTCCACACTCGACATTGGTGATGCGTTGAACGCCGTGCGGGTGCGTTCGGGATTCTCGAGTGGGTTGTACGACGGCACGAAGGTCGCCACCCCGACGTTCCAGTCGTGCACGCCGTGGAAGTCCACGCCGGCCGCGAACAGATCGGAGGCGCGCGCGAGACCCATCGCCGTGAGGTAGCCGCCGTACGAGCCGCCCCAGAGCGCGATGCGCCTGGGGTCAACATCGGCGCGCCCGGCGAGATACAGCCCGGCCGCCATCACATCCTGGAATTCACTGCCCCCCGAGGCACCGTAGTTGAGCGCTTCGCGGAACTCCATGCCGTAGCCGATGCCGCTGCGGTAGTTGATCGACAGCACCACGTATCCCTTGCTCGCCAGGTGCTGGTTGAACGCGTACGCATTGGCGTAATAGCTGGAGTAGTTCCAGCCGAGGAGCATCTGGCGGCGTGAGCCGCCATGCATGAAGATCGCGGCCGGGCGCGCATCGCCGGGCTTGGCGCCGGGCGGCAGAAAGAGCTGCCCGTGGAACTTGAGTCCGTCGGTGGACGTGATCACCACCGGCTGCGGATCCACCATCGCCCGCTCGGGGAAATCGGCGGGGATGGTCCCCGACGCGAGTTCGCGCGGTGCCGCGGGGCCCATCTGGATGACGGCGTGTGCGGGACGGCGCGAGCCCGACTTCAGGAACGCAATCGCGGCGCCGTCGCTGGTGACCGCCGGCTGCCACTCGATGTCGGCGCCCGACGTGACCGCGCGCGGCGGTCCGCCGGTGACGCTCACGCGCCAGATATCGCGACGGTCGATGTCGTCCTGATTGGAGTTGTAGATCACCTCGCGCCGGTCGGGCGTGAAGGTGACGTACTCTACCTCGAACGCGCCCGGCGTCAGCAGCACCGGCGCACCGCCATTGGCGGAGATGGAATACAGCGACGTCCATCCCGTCTTCTCCCACGGGAAGACGAGCCGGTCGCCCGCCGCCCACGTCAATTGCGGCCCGACAATGCCCCGGAAGACCGAGCCGCGCCCCGTATCGGCGCGGAAGACGGTGCGTCCCTTCCCCGTGTACGCGTCGGCGACGACGATGGACCACGGTTCGGCGCGCCGCTCCGGCGTGAACATCATGTGCCATGAGGCTGCGGGCGTACGGAGAAACGCGACCTGCTTGCCGTCGGTGGACCAGACCGGGCTCTCGTCGGTGTCCACGCTTGGCGCCAGCCAGTGAACGGACTTTGCCGCGAGATCGAGAATGCCAATGAAGGCGTGCGTCCCGCGATTGCTCGCGAACAGCAGGCGGCCGCCTTCAGGCGACCACGACAGGGAGCCAATGCCACCGCGCACGGTCGCCACCTGCGTGGCTGGCTTGCTGTCGTCCACCGGCGCGGTCCAGATGGCGCCGCGGCGGACGAAGGCTATCGTGGCGTCGTCGGGCGACATCGCGACGCTGCTCGCAGCGCCCACCTTCGTCGGCACGCCCCCAGCCACCGGCACGCGCCAAAGCACCATTTCGGCGCCGGCAGGATCGCTCGTGGGATTCGGGTTCTCCCCCGCCCGGTTCGGTCCCTGTCCGCGCGTGAAGAAGATCGTGGAGGCGTCCTTGGACCAGATGATCCCGCCCAACTCCTGTCCGTCCGCCTGCGTGTAGGACGTCAGCTTCCGACCGCGATGCTCCGGCGGCGCCGCTACCCAGATGTTGCGCACGCCGCGGTCGTTCAGCACCCACGCCACCAGCCCGCCGCTCGGGGCTGCCGTGAGCCCGCCGGGGTACGGCGCGGACATCAGTTGCTCGATGGGAATCTCACGCTGCTGCGCGAACAGCGGGGAGGCGAGCAGCACCGCGGCGACCGCAGTGAACGCGACACGGGAGGGCACACGCATGGCGACCATCTCCAGGCAGGGGGTTGGAACCGCGTCATAACGTAGCACACGGCTGTCGGGCCGTCAGCTATGAGCGTATCCCCTGCACCACACCCTGCACCTTTCCCCTGCACCAAGGATTAGCCGCTGCCCAGCGTCACCTTCTCCGGCTTCTCGGTGATCGCGCCCCAGATGTAGTCGCCGTTCATCCGCTTGATGAAATCGATGCTGATCCCCTTGGGGCACGCCGCCATGCACTCGCCAAACAGCGTGCACCCGCCGAAGCCCTCCAGGTCCATCTGCGCCACCATGCTCAGCGCACGGCGGTAGCGCTCCGGCTGGCCCTGCGGCAGCAGCCCGAGATGGCTGATCTTCGCCGCGGTGAATAGCGAGACCGAAGCATTGGGGCACGCCGCCACGCAGGCGCCGCAGCCGATGCAAGCCGCCGCGTCCATGGCTTCGTCGGCGTCCATCTTGCTGATCGGGAGCGCGTTCGCGTCCTGCGGCGACCCGGTGGCCACCGAGATGAAGCCCCCCGCCTGGATGATGCGATCGAGCGGCGAGCGGTCCACCACGAGATCGCGGATCACCGGAAACGCCTTGGCGCGCCACGGCTCGAGCGTAATCGAGTCGCCGTCCTTGAACGAGCGCATGTGCAGCTGGCACGTGGTGGTCAGCTTGCTCGGCCCGTGCGCCACGCCGTTGATCATCATGCCGCACATGCCGCAGATCCCCTCGCGGCAGTCATGATCGAACGCGATGGGGTCCTTGCCCTCGAGCACGAGCTTCTCGTTGACGACGTCGAGCATCTCGAGGAACGAACTTTCCGGGCTGACCTCGGTCGCCGTGTACTCCTCGAACTTGCCGGGAGCCTTGGGGCCGGCCTGCCGCCACACCTTGAGCTTGATATTCATGGTTCCAGACATTCGTCGGTCACTCACTTGTAGCTGCGGGTGGCGAGATGCACGTTCTCGAACGCGAGCGGTTCCTTGTTGAGCACCGGCGCGGACGTGTCGCCGGTATACTCCCACGCCGCCACGTAGCAGAAGGCGTCGTCGTTGCGCTTGGCCTCGCCGGCGTCCTGGTACTCCTCGCGGAAGTGGCCGCCGCACGACTCCTCGCGGTGCAGCGCGTCGAGGCACATCAGTTCGCCAAACTCCAGGAAGTCGGCCACGCGACCGGCCTTCTCGAGTTGCTGGTTCAGTGAATCACCGGTGCCCGGCACGGTGAGGTTCTGCCAGAACTCCTCGCGCACTGCGGGAATCTCGCGCAACGCCTGCTTGAGACCGGTCTCGTTGCGCGCCATGCCGCACTGCTCCCACATGATCCTGCCGAGCGCGCGGTGGAACGAGTCGGCGGTGCGCTTGCCGTTGATGCCGAGCAGGCGCGCGGTGCGCTGCTCCACCGCCTCGACGGCGGCACGGAACTCGGGGTGGTCGGTGGTCACCTTCTCGAACTGGTTGCTCGCCAGGTAGTGGCCGATGGTATACGGCAGCACGAAGTAGCCGTCGGCCAGCCCCTGCATCAGCGCACTCGCTCCCAACCGGTTGGCGCCGTGATCGCTGAAGTTGGCTTCGCCGATCACGTGCAGCCCGGGGATGGTGCTCATCAGGTTGTAGTCCACCCAGAGCCCGCCCATCGTGTAGTGCGAAGCCGGATAGATGCGCATCGGCACTTCGTACGGATTCTCGTCCGTGATGCGCTGGTACATCTCGAACAGGTTGCCGTACCGCTCCGCAATCTCCCTGGCGCCGAGCCGCTTGATGGAGTCGGCGAAGTCGAGGTACACGCCCCGCCCGCCCGGGCCGACCCCACGGCCGTCATCGCAGGCCTCCTTGGCGGCGCGGCTCGAGATGTCGCGCGGCGCGAGGTTGCCGTAGCTCGGATACTTGCGTTCCAGGAAGTAGTCGCGGTCCTCCTCGGGAATCTCGCTCGGTTTCCTGCCGACATCCTCGCGCTTCTTCGGCACCCAGACGCGCCCGTCGTTGCGCAGCGATTCCGACATCAGCGTCAGCTTGCTCTGGTGCTCGCCGGCCACCGGGATGCACGTGGGGTGGATCTGCGTGTAGCACGGGTTGGCGAACGCCGCCCCCTTCTTGTACGCGCGGTAGATCGCCGTCGCGTTGCAGCCCTGCGCGTTGGTGCTCAGGTAGAAGACGTTGCCGTAACCGCCCGTGCCCAGCACCACGGCGTCGGCCACGTGCGCCTCGACTTTGCCGGTGATGAGGTCGCGCGTGACGATGCCGCGTGCCACCCCGTTGATGGTGACCAGTTCGAGCATCTCGTGGCGGTTGTACATCTTCACGCCGCCGCGCGCGATCTCCTTCTCCAGCGCCTGGTACGCGCCCAGCAGCAACTGCTGGCCGGTCTGGCCGCGGGCGTAGAACGTGCGGCTCACCTGCGCGCCGCCGAACGAACGGTTCGCCAGCAGGCCGCCGTACTCGCGCGCAAACGGCACGCCCTGCGCCACGCACTGGTCGATGATGTCCACCGAGACCTGCGCCAGGCGGTAGACGTTGGCCTCGCGCGCACGGAAATCACCCCCCTTCACCGTATCGTAGAACAGCCGCTGAATGCTGTCGCCGTCGTTGCGGTAGTTCTTGGCGCCGTTGATGCCGCCCTGGGCGGCAATCGAGTGCGCGCGGCGCGGCGAGTCCTGGAACGCGAAGCAGCTGACGTTGTATCCGAGTTCGCTCATGGACGCGGCCGCGCTCGCGCCGGCCAGGCCGCTGCCGACCACGATCACGTGGTATTTCCGCTTGTTCGCCGGGTTCACCAGCTTCATCTCGAAGCGGTGTTTGTCCCATTTCTCGGCGATGGGGCCGGACGGAATCCTGGAATCGAGTTTCATGTTCGTCTCCGCCTCAACGCACGATGCCGAGGGCGACGCCCAGCGGCACGAGGCTGAAGCCCACGGTCACGACGATGGCAATGATGAGTGGCACACGCCGCTGCAGGGGCTCGGCGGCGTTCCTGGCCAGGCCCAGCGTGCGCAGCACCGCCCACGTCCCGTGGAACAGGTGCAGCAGCAGGAAGAACATCGCCACGAGGTAGAACGCCACCCAGAGCGGGCGCTCGAACGCCAGCACCACGTTGCCGTAGGCGGCGCCCCTGGCGAACTCGGGGAGCAGCCACTTCCACCCGAGCGTGAACTGGCCGATGTGCAGCACGATGAAGACGAACAGGAAAACGCCGCCCCAGCGCATCGTCCGTGAAGCGTACGTGCTCACCTGCGCCTCGCGCATGTCGTACTCCACCGGGCGCGCGGCCCAGCTGCGGCGCGTCAGCTGCCAGGCCGAGAGGGCGTGCAGCACCACGGAGACGAACAGCACGACCCGCACCGCCCACGTGACTTCGATGAGGTCTTCCTGGAGGAGCTTCGCGTACGCGTTGTAGCGCTCCATCCCCAGGAAGATCTGCAGGTTGCCGGCCATGTGGCCGATGACGAAGCCCACGAGGATGAGCCCCGTGAGCCCCATCACCACCTTCTTGCCGACCGAGGAGTCCCAGAACTTGAGCATGTTCCTGAGGTTGGGAGCGAACCCGGGCCGCGTGCGGCGCGTTGCCGCACGGAATCCGCTGCTCGTGGACCTGGATGCGGCGCGGGGCCGGCCCTCGGCCGACCCCGCCCCACCACTCTACAACTTCACGACACTCATCGGCTCGCGCACCGCGTCGGCACTCTTCGCCAGCGCCGCCTTCTCGTCCGCGGTGAGGTCGATCTCGACGACCTTGATGAGCCCCTGGCGCCCGAGTTTGCAGGGGACGCCGAGGAACAGCCCCTTCATGCCGTACTCCCCCTCGAGCCAGGCCGCGCAGGGCAGGATGCGCTTCTGGTCATTGACGATCGCCTCGACCATCTGCACGGCGCCCGACGACGGCGCGTAGTACGCCGAGCCGGTCTTGAGGTACTTCACGATCTCGCCGCCGCCGTTGCGCGCGCGGACGACCAGCGGCTCCAGCTCTTCCTTCGAGAGGAACTGCGTGATCGGAATGCCGCTGATCGAGGTGTAGCTGATGAGCGGCACCATCGTATCGCCGTGGCCGCCGAGCACCATCGCCTGGATGTCGCGCACGGAGACGTCAAGCTTCTCGGCGATGAACGAACGGAAGCGGGCCGTGTCGAGGATGCCGGCCATGCCGAGCACGCGCTCGCGCGGGAATCCGCTGACCTTCATGGCGACGTAGCACATCACGTCGAGCGGATTCGACACGACGATGATGATGGCGTTGGGCGAGGTCTTCGCCACTTCGGCCGCGCACGAACTCACGATGCCGGCGTTGGTGTTGAGTAGGTCATCGCGCGACATGCCCGGCTTGCGGGGAATGCCGGCGGTGATGACGACGATGTCCGACCCCGCCGTCTCCTCGTAGCCGGTTGTGCCGGTGACGCGGGAGTCGAAGAGCTCGATGGGCGCCGATTCCCACTGGTCGAGTCCCTTCCCCTGCGGAATGCCGTCAGCGATGTCCACCATCACGACGGAACGGGCGAGTTCCTTCTCGGCGATGCGCTGGGCGGTCGTGGCGCCGACGTTGCCGGCCCCGACCACGGTGATCTTGTTAACCATAAGGAGTGGCAGGAAGAGAGTACGCTGCGATGCTGTCGGAACGGAAAGAAATTACGGATTGCACACGCAGATGTAAACGCAGGTGGTCCCGTACTTCGCGCTCCATTTGCCCTACGACCATAACTCCAAACCCTTACTCGACACAAACGGCGGTGCTCCAGCTCGCCACCGTTGCTTCACTTCGCACGCGCCGAGGCCGATACGGTGGACAGCAGCACACGCAATTCCTTACTGGAGGGGGGGCATGAAAGGAGAGATCGATGCCGCAATTGCGGCGCATGGGACGTGGAAATCGAAGCTGAAGGCCGCTATTGAGAGTGGCGTCCTTCCAGACATCGCCTCAGCCGGAGCTGACAATTTCTGCGCCTTTGGGAAATGGCTGAATTCGACGCAACACACCGGGGCGGATGCCGTGCACCATGCCACGGTCCAGCAGCTGCACACGGAGTTCCATCGCACCATTGCCGGCGTCCTGAGAGATCTCCAGGCCGGCAGGATCTCGTCAGCCGAGAAGGCGATCGGCCTTGGCACCGCGTTCGCCGGCGCATCGGCCAAGCTGACGATGGCGATGCTCGCCTGGAAGAAAGCCGCCTAGCGCGCTGCGCGCTGCACCGGCACCGTAATGACCTAGCCCCCCACCTCGCTCAGCGCCTTCAGCCCCCCGACGCGCAGTTTCAACAGCTCGTGCTCGCGCGGCTTTTCGGCCAGCGCCTTCTCGAACAGCGGGGCGAGCGGCGCGCCGGCGCGCAGCGGATCGCGCAGGTTGACCTCGTGGTCGCCGTAGAGGCAGGTCCGCAGGCGCCCGTCGGCGGTGAGCCGCACGCGGTTGCAGGTGTCGCAGTAGGTGTGGGAGAGCGGCGTGATCACGCCGATTGTGCCCTTCGCCCCGGGAATGCGCAGGTAGCGCGCCGGACCGTTGCCGCGGGACGGACCGTCGGCGGGCTCAAGCGCACCATGGCGCGCCGCGACGCGCGCGAGCACCTCATCGCTCGGCACCACGCGCGCGAACTCGGTGCTGGCCAGGTCGCCCACCGGCATCAGCTCGATGAAGCGCACGTGCCACGGCCGGTTCACGGTGAGCGCGGCGAAGTCCTCGACCTCGTCGTCGTTGGCGCCGCGGATGACCACCACGTTGATCTTGACCGGATCAAGCCCCGCCTCGGTGGCGGCGGTGGCGGCCGCAATGGGATCGAAGGCAAGGGTGCGCCGCGCGATCTCGGCGATGCGCTCCGGGCGCAGCGAATCCGAACTCATGTTGACGCGGTCCAGCCCGGCGTCGCGCAGCGCGTGCGCCATCTGCGGCAGCTTCACGCCGTTGGTCGAGAGGGCGATGTCCTCGATGCCCGGCACCGCGCGCAATGCGCGAATGAGCGTCGGCAGGTCCGGGCGCACCGTCGGCTCGCCCCCGGTGATGCGCAATCGCCGGAGCCCGAGCGGCGCGAGCTGCCGCACCACCTCCGTGATCTCCTCGTACGAGAGGATCTGCAGCTTCGGCAGCCACGCCATCCCGCTTTCCGGCATACAGTAGACACAGCGGAAATTACAGCGGTCAGTGACGGAAATACGGAGGTACTCGATGCTGCGCCCAAACTGGTCACGCATGAGCAGCGCCCTCTCGTCCCTCGTCGCCGTCGTTCCCTGCCCCCTGCACCCCACCGTGCCCCTGCCCCTGCACCCCACCGTGCCCCTGCCAATGCACCACCCACTGCCGCGTGCCGTCGGTGTAGTGCTCGAGCTTCCAGATGGGGACACGCTGCTTGAGCGCCTCGATGATCCAGCGCGTCGCGTCCATGGCGTTGGCGCGGCGCGGATGCGCCACGGCGATGGCCACGCTCGCCTCGCCCAGCGCCAGGTAGCCCGTCCGGTGCTCGATCACGATGTGCTCGGAGCCGAAGCGGTCTGCGGCTTCGCGCGCGATGGCGGCCATCTCGCGCTCCGCCATCGGCGCGTAGGCGTTGTACTCGATGCCATCCACGGGACGGCCGTCGTTGCTGTCACGCACGGTCCCGACGAAGAGCGACAGTGCCCCGTTGGTCGGTGACGCCACGTCCGCCGCGATGGCGGCGACATCGATGCGCGTGCCGACGAGTGCCGTGCGCATCAGCCGCCCGCCACCGGCGGGATCAGCGCCACCTCGTCGGCGGGCGCCACGCGCACGTCGGCGCCGGCGTACCGATGATTGACCGCCACGAGCGGCCGCGCGGGGAGGCGAACGGCCGGTGCAGCCGTGCGCACCGCCTGCACCACGTCCGCCACGCAGGCGTCGTCCGAGACCGCCACGCGCACGCTCGCCGCACCGGCGGCGTCGGCGTACGAGGCGAAGAGGAGGACGTCGATTTGCATCTCGCCTAGCAAGCTAACGCGAAAGCTCCGGGAGCGTGAACCGCCCCCGGAGCCACTGAATCACTGCCTATCACGTCAGTCGTCCGCGAGTTCCGACTCATCCACGCCCGCCACCATCGCGCGCAGCTCCTTGGATGGCTTGAACACCGGCACCGGGCGCGCCGACACCTCCACCGGAGCGCCGGTGCGGGGATTGCGCGCCATGCGCGTCTTGCGCTGGCGGATCTTGAAGGTCCCGAACCCGCGCACCTCGATATTGCGCTGCTCCTTGAGCGCATCCTTGATGGCGTCCAGGAACGCGTCCACCACTCGGGCGCAGTCCTTCTTCGAAATCATCGGGCCGGAGGTCCGTTCGATCGCCTCGGTAACACGCTCGACGAGATCAGCTTTGGTCATTTCCTTCCTCGGAAGGGGCTCGAGAATGCCGTAACTGACGAAAACGTAGGATGTTACGCCCGGGGTGTCAAGCACGAATGAGCCCGGCTCTCTTTTTTCGAGGGGAACCGGGCTTCTCAGCTAACGCAAGTGCTGGGTTTCGGTTACGCGCCGACGGCCCGCATGAAGTCGTCGAAGAGAGCGCGCGCATCGTGCGGTCCCGGCGCCGCCTCGGGGTGGTACTGCACCGCGAAGATTGGCAACGACTTGTGCTTCAATCCCTCGATCGTGCCGTCGTTCAGGTTCACATGCGTCACTTCAAGGTCCGGCGCTCCGGGAATCCCGTCCACGCCGCCCTCGACGGTGAAGCCGTGGTTCTGCGACGTGATCAGCACCCGTCCCGTCGCAAGGTCCTTCACCGGGTGGTTGCCGCCGCGATGCCCGTACGAGAGCTTCGTCGTGCGTCCGCCAAACGTGAGCCCGAGCAGCTGATGGCCAAGGCAGATTCCGAAGATCGGTATCTTGCGCTCCGCGAGCGACTTGATGATGGCTGGCGCATACCCGACGGCCTCCGGGTCACCGGGCCCGTTCGAGAGGAAGACGCCGGCCGGCTGCAGCGCCAGGACCTCGTTGGTAGAGGTCTTGGACGGCACCACCGTGACGCGGCAGCCGCGTTCCTCGAACAGCCGCAGGATGTTGCGCTTGATGCCGTAGTCGATCGCGACAATGTGCGGCGCGCCTTTCGCGCCGGCGCACCACTCGTAGGGCGCATCCGTGGTGACCACTGACGCCAGGTCCAGCCCTGCCATCGGCGGGCAGGCGTCGAGCACCGCGAGGACTTCCCTGCTCACTTCCGAACCCGCCGCGATGACCCCACGTAGGACGCCAATAGTCCTCAAGTGACGCGTGAGGCGGCGCGTATCAACTTCTGTAAGGATAGGTACTTGTGCGTCTGTCAAGTAGTCGAGTAGGCTGCCCGTCGCGCGCCAGTTCGAGTGCGCCGACGAGAGCTCCCGAACCACCACCCCGCTGATCTGAGGCTCGGCCGACTCAGGGTCGTCGAAGTTCGTGCCGTAGTTGCCGATCATGGGAGCGGTCATCACCACGATCTGGCCGCGGAACGAGGGGTCGGTGAAGACCTCCTGGTAGCCGCTCATGTTCGTCGTAAAGACCACCTCGGCCACCGATGGCGCGCCGATCGGCGCCGCGAGACGGCCACGAAAAAGGGTCCCGTCCTCTAGGAGGAGGAACCCCGGCTTTTCGTCGAGGAGCGTAGTCACCACGTCGTCAGGGCTGCTTCGCTGGAGCAGGCGTGGCGGGAGCGGGAGTCGTCGGCGCCGTCTGGAGCGGCACCACCGTCTGGCTGGCCCCGCCCTGCGTCGCGGGCGCCGTGGGAGCGGCTTTCGGAACCGCTATCGCCTTGTCGAGCACCGAGGTCGGCGTGCGACCGCGCGATGACGCGACCTGCAGCACGAAGGCGAGGAGGATAAAGATGCCGCCGGCCCACCAGCTGGTCTTGGTCAGCAGGTTGCCGGCCTGGCGCGTGCCCAGCAGGGCGTCAGCGGAGGACGAAGCCCCGCCGAAGCTGGCAGCCAGCCCGCCGCCCTTCCCGCTCTGAAGCAGGATGGCCGCGACGAGCACGATGCTGTCAACAATGAGCAGGATGACGAGAAATCTGGTGAGCATCGAGGTTCCGGAGTGATTCCGTAGGTAAGCCTTGAAACATAGGCGACTTACATGCCCAGATCAAGTGAGGACAATGGATGCCCACCCTTGGGCGTCCAGGCTCGCCCCTCCGACGAGCAGTCCATCCACCTCGGGCGCCGCGAGCAAGTCGGCCGCATTGCCGCGGTTGACCGAGCCGCCATAGAGAATCGGCACCGCCAAGCTGCCGCTGTCGAGGATGCGACGCAGTTCCTCGCCGATGGCCTGATGGACGGCGCTCGCATCGGCGGGCGTTGCGGTCTTGCCCGTCCCGATGGCCCACACCGGCTCGTAGGCGATGATCGCATTGCCGGCATCGGCACTGCTGACCGTGCCAAGTGCGGCGCGCAACTGCCGGAGCACGACCTGCTCCGTCTCGCCCGCTTCGCGCTGCGCCAGCGTCTCACCGACGCACACAATCGGCGTCAGTCCCGCGCGCGTGGCCGCCGCCACTTTCTTGCCGGCCTCCTCCTCCGTCTCGCCGAAAATGTGTCGGCGCTCGGAGTGGCCCACGAGCACGTACTTGGCCCCCGATGCACGCGCGATCGTGGCGGAGTTCTCCCCCGTGAACGCGCCCTTGTCTTCCCAGTAGATGTTCTGCACGCCGAGCTGGATGTCGGGCCGGTCCTTCAGCGCGCCGACCACGGCGCCGAACGAGAGCGCCGGGGGGAAGAAGATGACGCTGCGGTCCTGGCGCTTGCCGAAATGCGCAAGGAACGCGCGCATGAACGCCGTCGCATCGGCCGGCGCGTGGTTCATCTTCCAGTTGGCGGCAAAGATCGGTTGCTTCATCACTTGTCATCCAGGGCCGCGACGCCCGGCAGCACCTTGCCCTCGAGGAATTCAAGGGAGGCGCCACCGCCCGTCGAGACGTGGCTCATCTGCGCGGCGAGTCCCGCGCCTTCAACCGCGGCGGCGGAGTCGCCGCCGCCGACCACCGTGATGCACCCCTTCGCCGTGGCGTCGGCCATGGCGCGCGCCACGACGTTGGTTCCGTTGTCGAACGGCGGCGTCTCGAACGCGCCCATCGGGCCGTTCCACACCACCGTCTTCGCGCTCAGGATCGCGCGCGCGTACGACGCCGCCGTGTCGGGGCCGATGTCGAGCATCGCCTCCGTGGCGGGAATCGCGTCGCGCTTCACCGCGTGCGCCTTGGCGCCCTCGGCGATGGCGGGCGCGACCGTTGCGTCGTGGGGGAGGATGAGCACCGTGCCCGCGCGCTCCACCAGCGCCGCCGCCATCTCGACGCGGTCGGGTTCCACCAGGGAGCTGCCGGTCTCGAAGCCCATCGCCTTGTAGAAGGTGCAGGCCATCGCGCCTCCGACGAGCAGCGCATCCACCTTGGGGAGGAGTGCCTCGATGACGTCGATCTTCCCCGAGATCTTGGCGCCGCCGAGGATGGCCACGAACGGACGCTTCGGATGGTCGAGCGCGCCGCCGAGGTACTCGAGTTCCTTTTCCATCAGGAGCCCGGCGACAGCCGGGCGCAGCAGCCTGGCCACGGCCTCGGTGCTCGCGTGCGCGCGATGCGCCGAGCCGAAGGCGTCGTTGACGTAGAAATCACCGAGCTTCGCCATCGCCTCGGCGAGCGCAGCGTCGTTCTTCTCCTCGCCCTTCTCGAAGCGCGTGTTCTCGACGAGGAGCACCTCGCCATCCTTGAGCGCGCGGGACGCGGCTTCCGCCTCGGCGCCGACCACGGTCGGGCAGAACGCCACGGGCCTGCCAAGCAACTCCTGCAGCCGCTTGGCCACAGGGGCGAGTGAATACTTGGGATCGGGGCCGCCCTTGGGACGGCCGAGGTGCGAGCAGAGCACCACGCGGGCGCCGCCCTGGAGGAGCAGCTGCAGCGTGGGGAGTGCGGCGCGAATGCGGGTATCGTCGGTCACGGTGCCGCCCTCGCCCAGCGGGACATTGAAGTCCACGCGGACGAGCGCACGCCGTCCCTTCATCTCCGCCGGCGCCAGGCTGGCGACGGTACGCTTGTTCATGAGCGGGCTCCTACAGCCGCGCGCCGATGTACGTGAGCAGGTCGACGCAGCGCACCGAGTAGCCCCACTCGTTGTCGTACCAGCCCGACACCTTCACCATCGTGCCGTCAATGACGTTCGTGCACTTCGAGTCGAGGATGCACGAGTGCGAGTTGCCGACGTAGTCGATGGAGACGAGCTCCTCCTCGGTGTACTGGAGGATGCCCTTGAGCGCGCCCTCCGATGCCGCCTTGAACGCGGCGTTCACCTCGGCGATCGTCGTCGCCTTCTCTACCTCGACGGTGAGCTCGGTGAGCGACACGTCGGGGGTGGGGACGCGAATGGCGATGCCGTCGATCTTGCCCTTCACCTCGGGGATGACAAGCGAGGTCGCCTTGGCGGCGCCAGTGGTCGTCGGAATGATCGACACGGCCGCGGCGCGGGCGCGCCGGAGATCCTTGTGCGGCAGGTCGAGGATGTTCTGGTCGTTGGTGTACGAGTGGATCGTCACCATGGACGCGTGCTTGAAGCCGAACGCATCGCGGATCGTCTTGACCATGGGCACGAGGCAGTTGGTCGTGCAGGACGCATTGGAGACGATGTGGTGCCTGGCGCCGTCGTACTTGTCGTGGTTGACGCCGAGGACGATGGTGAGGTCCTCGTTCTTCGCCGGAGCGGAGATGATGACCTTCTTCGCACCACCGGCGATGTGCTTCCTGGCGTCTTCGGCGTTGGTGAACCTGCCGGTGCTTTCGAGCACGATGTCCACGCCGAGGTCCTTCCACGGCAGGTTGGCCGGGTCCTTCTCCTTGAAGACGCGGAGCTGGTCGCCGTTGATCGTGATCGAGTTGTCGTCGTACGTCACGGTGCCGTCGAACGTGCCGTGCACCGAGTCGTATTTGAACAGGTGCGCCAGCGTTTTGGTGTCGGTGAGGTCGTTCACCGCGATAAAATCGATCGCGGCCCCCTGCTCCTTGGCGGCGCGCACTACCTGACGGCCGATGCGGCCGAACCCATTGATGCCAACCTTGATCGCCATCGCTCAAGCTCCCGTAGGATTCAGGGGCGGTCGGCGTCACTGCGCGCCCGCCCGAAGGTCCAGTACCTGATGTCGGGCGCCCCGCCGTCCAGCAGCGCGACGGCGCATGCATTGAGCGTGGCGCCCGTAGTGAGTACATCGTCCACCAGCACGAGCGTCCGGCCGCCGATCGCGACCCGGCGCCGTGCCGGAACGGCAAACGCATCGTGAACGTTCGCCCTGCGCTCAGCGGGTGTCAATTGCGTCTGTGACTCGGTGGTGCGAATCCGCACAAGCACGTCATCCAGCACCGTACCCCCGCTGCGCCGAGCGAGCGCCCGGGCCAGGTGGGCGCTCTGGTTGAAGCCCCGTTCGCGCAGCCTGGCGGCCGCCAGCGGCACCGGAACGAAACACGGTGCCGTGATGCCATCGAGCACCCCTCCGCCGAATCGCACCATGCGCTCCGCCATGCCGTCGGCCATCCCCCACCACCCCTGATACTTGAGCGCGGCGAGCAGCGGAGTGCTCCGCGCGTGTGGCACCCAGCAGACGGACCGGGCGCGGGAACAGCGCGGCTCCAGTTGGCGGCAGACGGGACAATCGGCGCCCGCGTTGGACTCGCCTGTCGGCTCCAAGGGCAACGGGTGGCCGCAGCGCACGCACCATGGCTTGGGCAGGAGCGGCAGCCGGCTCCAGCAGGCGCCGCAGACCAGGCCCGCGTCGCGCGATCCCATGCCGGCGCTGCACGCAAGGCAGGCGCGAGGCACGGCCAGCTCGAGCGCGCCCGCGAGCGCCGACCGCCACCCCCGACTCAGCCCCTCACGGAAGCCCACATCGCCTCGCGGTCGGGCGCTTCACCGAACCACCGCTCGAAAGCCAGCGCCCCTTGGGCGATCAGCATGCCCAATCCGTCGGCGGCGGGCCGGCCCGCCGCGCGCGAGGCGCGCACCCACGCCGTCTCGGCGCGCACATACGCGAGATCGAAGACACAGGCGCGCGACGGCAGGAGGTGCACCGGTACCGGGAACTCGTCGTCCGGTCCCAGTCCCAGGGGAGTCGCGTTCACCACCAGGTCGGCGTCGACGACCGCCGTCTCGAGCGACGCGGCCCGCTGCACGTTGCCGAAGCGCGCCGCGAGCCGCGCGGAACGCTCCGCGTCGCGTGACCAGAGCGCGACGCGACACCCGGCCCACCGCTCGGCGGCCGCCGCGACGGCGGCCGCTCCGCCGCCGGCGCCGACGAGCGCCACGCGACGCCACGCGCGCTGCGCACCGAACGCCCTGGCCACCGCCTCTTCGAAGCCGCCCACGTCGGTGTTGTCACCGACCAGCACGTCGTCCTCGGTCCAGAACGTGTTGACCGCGCCCACGCGTTCCGCGATCGGCGAGAGTCGGCCGCAGAGGGAGGCAAACGCTTCCTTGTGCGGCACCGTGACGTTGCCGCTCGCCTCGATTTGCCGCAGGCGCACGGCGGCATCGGCCAGTTGCGACGGCGCGATGTCGAACGCCTCGTAGGTCAGCGGCAGCCCGGCGCTCCGCAGCGCGGCGTTCTGGAACGTCGGCGACAACGAATGCGCCACCGGGTGCCCGATCAGCACGAGACGCCCCGGGAGGCGGTTCACGATTTCCGCTCGGCGCGCATCTCTTCCGCGAGCCGGTGGATCGCGCGCGGAATTTCGGCGTCGAGATCATCGGCCATACGGCGATACGCGTCGAGCGCCTCGCCAAACGGATCGTGGATGGCGCGCCCGGTCGTGTCGTTGGCCGCGTAGTCCGTCAGCAGGAAGACCTTGCCCTCACCTCCGAGGGCCCGCGCTGCCGCCACATGGTGCGCCGCCATGCCGAGAATCAGCGAGGCTTCGTCCACCAGCTCGCGCGTCAGGGCCCGTGCCCGGTGCGACGAGAGATCGAGGTTGCGCTCGAGGCCGACGAGGATGGAGGCGTCCGACGCGGGTGTGTCGTGCCACGCGCTGGTGCCGGCGCTGGACACGATGATGTCCAGCCCGCGCGCCGCGGCATGCGCGCGCGCCATCGCCTCGGCCAGCGGGCTGCGGCACGTGTTGCCGGTGCAGACGAAGAGGACATGTCGGCTCACTGATCGCCCACCAGGTCGGGCACCACCGTGCGCAGTTCCGCGGCGGAAATCGCGCCGGGGCGAATGACGCGAAGATGCGGCCCCGTGCAGTCCACCACCGTGGAAGGCGCCGACGGTTCGAGGCGGCCTCCGTCGAGCACCATCAGCATGCCCGATGCCACCTGCTGAGGGAAGCTCGCAATTACTTCGGTGGCCGAAAGCGCCGCCGGCTGGCGCGGCCGGTTGGCGCTGGTGGAGGTGAGCGGATCGCCGAGCGAGGCGATGAGACGCTGCAACGCGGGATGCGAGGTCCAGCGCACGGCGACGCCGCCCTCCGGACCGCGCAGGCGCGCCGGCACACGCTTCTCGGCGCCGCGCAGGACCAGAGTCAGTGGCCCGGGCCAGAAACGCGCCGCCAGCATGGATGATGCGTTCGTCATGTGCAGCCCGAGCCGGCCGATCATCGCGCTGCTCGAGACGAGGAGCAGGAACGGCTTTCCGAGCGGCCGGTTCTTGAGCCCCACGAGCACGCTCACCGCATCGGTGTCGATGGCACCGCCGAAGCCGTAGATCGTCTCGGTAGGATAGGCGAGCAGGCCCCCGCCCTGCACCTGCGCGACGGCGCGCGGGATGGTCGCATCGATTTCCGCGGGCGACCAGAACGGGATGGGACGGAGGTCAGTCGGCGAGATCATGCATCGCCTCCGCGCGGTCGAAGTCGGCTACCTCGGTCACCTTCATCGCCCGCTCGCTGCCGCGCACGACTCTCACGGGCTCGCCGATCTGCTCCACGAGCGCCGCATCGTCCGTGGCATCGTAGTTGCCATCGATGGCCGCACGGTGCGCGCGCAGCAGGACGTCGCGCGGGAAACCCTGCGGCGTCTGGGCGCGCCACAGCCCCTCGCGTGGCACGGTGCGCACGATGCGCTCGTCGGCGTCCACCTCCTTGAGCGTGTCCACCACGGGGAGGGCCGCGACGGCCGACGTGCCGGATCGCACGGCGTCCACGACGCGATCCACCACCGCCATGGGGACGAGCGGGCGCGCCGCATCGTGCACGAGGATGATGCCGCACGACGGTGGCAGGTCGGCGATGCCGTTGCGCACGCTCTCGGCGCGGGTGCGCCCGCCCACCGAGAGCAGCAGCCGCTCGCTGTCGCTCTGGAAGATCCACGGCGGCGGGTCGCCCGCGTAGGCCGGCGGAACGACGCACACGACCATCGCCACGTCGGAGCGCGCCTGGAAGAGCTGCAGCGAGTGCAACAGCATGGGGCGGCCAGCGATCCACTTGAACTGCTTGAGTTCGCCATCGCCGGTGCGCGACGACGAACCGGCGGCGACGATCACCACGCCGACGTCGGGGGCGCTCACCGGAACAGCTCCCGCATCAGGGCCGTGAGGTCTGCAACGCCGACGACGTTGAGTCCCTTCGGCGCCTTGCGCGGCTGGCCGCGGGTGGCGACGTACGCCGCGCCCATCCCCATCTTCGCCGCCTCGGCCAGCCGCCGTTCCACCTGCGACACCGGGCGGATCTCGCCACCCAGGCCGAGCTCGCCGACGAAGACGGCGTCGCGGGGCAGCGCGCGGTCGTACACAGACGACGCGAGTGCGGCCGCCACGGCGAGGTCCGCGGCCGGTTCGCCCGCCTGCACGCCGCCGACGACATTCAGGAAGACATCGAGTTGCGCAAACGACAGCCCGGCGCGCTTGTCGAGCACGGCGAGCAGGAGCGCGAGGCGCCGCCCGTCGAAGCCCGTGCACACCCGCTGTGGGGTGCCGTAGCCCGCTTTGGCGGCCAACGCCTGGATTTCGAGCAGCACGGGGCGCGAGCCCTCGATGAGCGCCGTGACGGCGCTTCCGGAACTCGTGCCGTCGGCGCGGTCGCCGAGAAAGAGCGCGCTCGGATTCTCCACCGGGATCAGTCCTTCGGTGGTCATCCGGAAAACGCCGATCTCGTCGGCCGAGCCGAACCGGTTCTTGGTGGCGCGCAGGACGCGGTAGTCCAGCGACTGCTCACCCTCGAAGTAGAGCACCGTGTCCACGATGTGTTCGAGCGTCTTGGGCCCCGCGATGCCACCGCCCTTGGTGACATGGCCGACGACGAAGACGGCGGTGCCGCTCTCCTTCGCGAAGCGCATCAGCCGGGCGGCGCACTCGCGCACCTGTCCGACATTGCCCGGGGCGCCCTCGAGGTCGCCGGTGTAGACCGTCTGGATGGAGTCCACCATCATCACGGCCGGACGCCGCTCGTGCGCCGTTGCGAGGATCGTCTCGAGGTTCGTCTCGCCGAGCAGCGCGACGTCGAGCGATCCCCCGCCCAGCCGGTCGGCGCGCAGCTTCACCTGGAGCGGCGACTCCTCGCCACTCACGTAGAGCGCGCGATGTCCCGCTGCTTCGAGGCGCGCCGCCACCTGGAGGAGAATGGTGGACTTGCCGATGCCCGGCTCGCCGCCGACCAGCACCATCGAGCCGGGCACCACACCGCCGCCCAGCACGAAGTCGAACTCGGCGAGCTCGGTACGCAGGCGATGGCTCTCGGTGCCCACCACCTCGCGCAGGCGCGGCGTGGGGAGCACCGCGCCGCCGTCCGCGAAGCCGGCGGACCCGTTGGTCCGGCGTTCGCTGCGCTTCGTCGCCGGCGGCGTGACGACCTCCTCGACGAGCGTGTTCCATGCGGCGCAGGCGTCGCACCTGCCCTGCCACTTGGCATGGTCGGCGCCGCACTCCGTGCAGCGATAGGTGGTCCTGACCTTGCCGGCCATCAGGCCACCGGACGCGACGTGTAGCTCTCGAACCGCGTGAAGTGCTTGCGGAAGTTCAGCCGCGCCATGCCCGTGGGGCCGTTGCGGTGCTTGGAGATGATGATCTCGGCGAGACCATCGAGCGGAATGTTCGTGTCCTTCAGCATCTTGGCCACGCCCTGCTCGTCGTACGCGCCCTCGTAGTACTCGGGACGGTAGATGAACATCACGACGTCCGCGTCCTGCTCGATGGAGCCCGACTCGCGCAGGTCGGAGAGCAGCGGGCGCTTGTCGGTGCGCTGTTCCACGCTGCGCGAGAGCTGCGACAGCGCGATGACGGGGACGTCGAGTTCCTTGGCCAGCATCTTGAGCGCGCGGGAGATCTGCGAGATTTCCTGCGTGCGGTTCTCGCTGTCGGGCGGCGGGGTAATGAGCTGCAGGTAGTCCACCACCACGAGACCGATGTCGGCCGTTGCCTTGAGGCGGCGGGCGCGCGACCGGATGTCGTAGATGCTGAGGCCGGGCGAATCGTCCACCCAGATGGGCGCGTTGCCGAGGAAGCCGGCGGCGCGCGCGAGCTGGGCATCGTCGTCCTGCGTGAGTTTGCCACTGCGAATGCGCTGCGCGTCCACGCGACCCTCCGAAGCGAGCATACGGAGCAACAACTGCTCTCTACTCATTTCGAGGGAGAAGACTGCCACCGGAACGTTGCGGTCGATGGCCGCGTTTTGCGCGATGTTCAGCACCAGCGCCGTCTTGCCCATGGACGGGCGCGCCGCCACGACGATGAGGTCGGAGCGCTGGAAGCCGAGCGTCATCTTGTCGATGTCCGGGAAGCCGCTGGGCACGCCCGTGACGTCGCCGCCCGCCGCGCGCAGCGCGTCGATGCGCTCCATCGCCTGCCAGAGCAGGTTCTTGATGCGGACGAAGCCCTCGGCGCCGCGCTCCTTGCCGACCTCCATGATCTTGTGCTCGGCGAGATCCACGAGTTCGTGGGCGAGCTGCTGCCCCTCGTAGGCCTCGGTGACGATGCCGGTGGCCACCTCGATGAGGCGGCGCCGCAGCGCCTTCTCGCGCACGATCTTGCAGTGGTGCTCGACATTCGCCGTGGTCGGCACGATGTCGATGAGCGTCGCCAGGTAGTCCTTGCCGCCCACCACGGCCAGCGAGCCGGTGCGGTCGAGCTCGTTGGACAGCGTGAGCGGATCGACCACCGAGTTGTCGCGGTGGAGCGCGAGCATCGCCTTGAAGATGCGCCGGTGCGGCTCGCGGTAGAACATCGTCTCGTCCACGAGTTCCGAGGCGCGCGACACGGCGTCGGCGTCGAGCAGCATGGCCGACAGCACGGCCTGCTCCGCCTCCTCCGAGTACGGAGGACGCCGGTCCCGGAACGGGTCAGCCTTGGGCTGCGGTATCGAAAATTCGGCGGGCGAGCTGGACATCTTCCCAAGTCGGGCGCTTCCACGCGGGGTTCCGCAGGAGAGCGGCAGGATGGTACGTGACGATCAGGGGGACACCGTGAAAACGGTGGACGAGGCCCCGTAACTTACCAATGGGCTGCGTGGTCTGCAGCAGTGTTTGCGACGCAAACGTGCCCAGCGCAAGAATCACCTTGGGCTGCAGCAGCTCGAGCTGCCGCAGCAGGTACGGACTGCAGGCCCTGATCTCGTCCGGCGCCGGATTGCGGTTGCCCGGCGGGCGGTGCTTGAGGACGTTGCAGATGAAGACGTCGTCGCGCGTGAGCTGGATGGCCTCGAGGATCTTGGTCAGCAGGTCGCCGGCACGGCCGACGAAGGGACGACCCAGTTCGTCCTCCGTCTGCCCGGGGGCCTCGCCCACGCAGACGAAGCCGGCGTGGGGATTCCCTTCCCCCGGCACGGGGTTCTTGGCCGTCTGATGAAGCGTGCAGCCGCGGCATGCTGCCACGTGCTGCGCCACCTCGTCGAGCGACCCGAGTGCGGCCAGGGGACCGGGAAGCAGCTCGCGCATGGCGGACCCGACGATGATGCCGGCGCCGGGGATGGGTGGTGGCGCGGCTGGCTCCGCCGGCGCCGCAGGCTTCCCGGGCGCCGCCAGCCTGTTCGCGGGCGACTGCGGCGCCTCCGCCCCAATGGAGGCGAGCGCATCGCGCCAGTTCGTGGCGCTCATCGGGGCGGCGTCGCGGGCGGTGGGGGTTGTGCCCACGTGACCCGACGGCGCCGACGGCGAAGCGCCTCGCGTCGGCGCCGGCGGTCTGTCGCCGATCAGGCGGAGCACATCCTCCACGGGGAGCGAGTCCAGCACCAGTTCCGACTCCCCCATCTCGCGGCGCTGCTCGAGATAGAGCCGCAGGCGCTCCCTAGCGTCCATCGAGAAGCCCGGCCACGCGGTCGAGGATCGCGTCGGCCACCTCGCCCTTGCCCTGCAGCGGCAGCTCTTCGCGCGCGCCATCACGTCCGAGCAGCGTCACGCGGTTGGTGTCGGAGCCAAAGCCGGCTCCTTCTTCCACGCGGTTGGCGACGACGAGATCGAGGCCCTTCGCCACGAGCTTCGACGTGGCGCCCGCCTCGAGGTGTTCCGTCTCGAGTGCGAAGCCCACGACGACGCATTCCGGACGGCGCGCGTTGCGGGTGGCGGTCAGGATGTCGGTCGTGAACTCGAACACGAGGCTCGGCGCGGCCGCCCCCTTCTTGATCTTCTGCCCCGCCACGGCTCGCGCGCGGAAGTCGGCGGGTGCGGCGGCCATGATCAGCACGTCCGCCGTTGCGAGCGCATCGCGCACGGCGTCGGCCATCTGCGCCGTCGTTTCCACCGACACGAGGCGCGGCCCGGTGGGCGTTTCGACGGCGAGCGGCCCCGCCACCAGCGTGACATTCGCGCCGCGCCGCCACGCCGCCGCGGCGAGCGCGACCCCCATCTTGCCCGTGGAGTGGTTGCTGAGAAATCGCACGGGATCGAGCGGTTCCCGCGTGGGGCCGGCAGAAACGACCACGTGCCTGCCCGTCAGCGGCGACGCCGGTTCGAGTAGCCGCCCGATGTGCGCCCGGATGGCGGAGGGCTCGGGCATGCGTCCCGGACCGCTTCCCTCCTCGCGGCTGGCCAGCGGCCCCGTCTCGGGGTCGAGCACGTGATAGCCGATCTCGCGCAGTCGCGCGACGTTCCGCTGCACCTGCACGTGCGCCCACATGCGGTCGTTCATGGCCGGCGCGATCAGCACCGGCACGTCGCCCGCCGCGAGCAGCGACGCGGCCAGCAGATCGTCGGCGCGGCCCGCCGCGGCGCGCGCAATGAAATCGGCGGTCGCCGGCGCCACGACAATCACGTGGGCGGAGCGCGGCAGCCGGATGTGGTCGAGGGCATGCCCGGCGGCCACGAGCTGGTCGTGCACGGGGCGGCCGGTGAGGGCCTCGAACGTGACCGCGCCCACGAACTCGCGGGCCGAGCGCGTGAGCACGACATCCACCTCGGCGCCGGCGAGGGTCAGTTCCCGCGCCAGCGCCGCCGACTTGTAGGCCGCGATGCCCCCGGTGACGCCCAGGAGGACGCGCCGCCCGTCAAAGGGGCGCATCATTCGCTCCGGCGGCGCCGCTACTCGGCGGGGCGGCGGCGCGGCACCACGCGATACTCGATACGCCCATCCGTGAGCTCCTCGAGGGCGCGCGTGGTCAGCTTCTTCTCGCCCATCTTCGAGCCGCTGCGCGGAAACTCGTTGAGGACGCGGGCGTACTTCGCGGCCACCAGCACCGAGAGGTACTTGTTCGTCGCGTGTTCAGTGACTTCCGACGGGGTGAAAACTCGCATGGTCGCCTTCCGGGTTAGACGTAATTCGTGATTTCGTGCTCGAGCCGGGCGATCAGCCCGGCCACCTGCTCGTCCAGCTTCGGCGCGCGCTCGCGCCGCGTCATTTCGGCATCCACGATCGCCGACACCCGCGCGACGGCGCGGTCGAGATCGTCGTTCTCCACCACATAGTGGTATCGGCCGATCTCGTGCAACTCCCCTTGCGCGTTCCGCAGCCGCGTCAGCAGCACATCGCGGCTCTCCGTCCCGCGCCGCGTGAGGCGCTCCACCAGCACGTCGATGGAGGGCGGAATGATGAAGATGAGCACCGACTGCGGGAAGGCCCGCGCGAACTGCGCCGCCCCCTGCACGTCAATGTCCATGATCACATGCTTGCCGCTCGACAGCACCTTCTGCACTTCGGAGCGGAGCGTGCCGTACGAGTGATCGTGCACCGTGGCACTTTCCGCGAACGCGCCCGCCGCGCGGTTCTGCTCGAACGCGTCCGGCGTCAGGAAGTGGTAGTCCACCCCGTCCACCTCGCCCGGGCGCGGCGGCCGCGTCGTGCACGACACCGAGTAGCCGATGTCGCTGCGCTCCGCCATCAGCCGCCGGTAGATGGTGGTCTTGCCGGCGCCCGAGGGGGCCGAGAGCACGATGGGGAACGTGATCATTCGATGTTCTCGACCTGCTCGCGGATGCGCTCCAGTTCTTCCTTGACGGCGATGACGTCGCGCTGGATCTCGGCGTCGTTCGCCTTGCTCCCCGTGGTGTTGGCCTCGCGCAGCATCTCCTGCAGCAGGAAGCCGAGCCGCTTGCCGACCGCCTCGCCCGCTCTGTCGCGCAGCGTCTCGCCGAAGGCGGCGATGTGCGTGCGGAACCGGTCAATCTCCTCGCCCACGTCGAGCCGGTCGGCGAGGATGGCGATTTCCTGCGCCATGCGCTGCTCGTCGAGCGCGATGCCGTTGGCCAGCCTGGAGACGTTCTCGAGCAGCCGGTCGCGCTGCGCAATGATCCGTTCGGGGGCGCGGGCGGCGATGCGCGCCACCGCGGCGTCCACGATGGCCAACCGCTCCAGGACGACCGTCGCGAGGCGAGCGCCTTCGCGCTCCCGCATCGTGGTCAGCGCCGTGGCGGCCTCATCCACGATGGCCACGAGCGCGTCGGCGCCGCCGTCCGGCATTTCGTCCTCCGCGCCGGCGCGCACGACATCAGGAAGGCGCAGCACCGTCGCGACGTCCACGTCGCCGCCGAGCGCATTGGCGTCGCGCAACGCCTTGAGCTGGGCGGCATACGCGGCGAAGCGCGCCTCGTCGATGGCGGCCCCGAGGTCAGCGGCCCGCTCCACACGCGCCGACACGGTGACGTGCCCGCGGGCGATCCGCTTGCGCAACGCCTCGCGGACCTCACTCTCCCACCGGCTGAGCGCCGACGGGAGCTTGAGGCTGGGGCTGAAGAAGCGGTGGTTGACGGTACGAAGCTCGACGCTGATGCGGGCAGAGCCCACTACACCGTCGGCCGTACCGAACCCGGTCATGGAGCGAATCATATAGAACCATGTAACTTATTGTCGCTCAGGGGCTTTGGCAAGGCGCAGGAGGACAGGTGCGGGCTAACGCATTATGAAATGCCGTGACGCGGTGGGGGGCTCGGTCGTCTTCGCCGCAGCGCGCAGCGCGGAGCGCGTCGCCGTCGCGCGGGGGGTCGGGGGTGCTGGGGCCCTGCGGAGATGCTACGATGCCCGCTGCGACCCGGTCCACGGCGTTGCCCGTGCCGTCGGCCCCGCTCCTCGCCCAGTTGGCCGCGCTCCCGGATCCGCGCGGCCCACGTGTGGTAGTGATGGCAGAACTGGGTGTACTGATACCCGTCCGGGACCGCGGCCTTGTACTCCAGCCAGAGCAGGTGGAGCGTGACGCCCGTGCGTCGCAGTTCCTGATGCACGACGGTCCAGTCCGGCTGGGCTCGCCCGTGGACCGGCACGCGCTCGGTGTACGCAAAGAGGCGCTGGTCGAGCGCCGCCTCGTCGATGTCACCGGGCAGGGGCCACGAGAGCCCGCTGGCCGTGAACCGGCGCAGGTATTCGTTGATCGTACTCTGGGAGAGCGCGAGACAGCGTGCGATCTCGCGTTGGCTGCGGTCCTGGTCGTAGGCCAGTCGGGAGAGTGCAATCCGGTCGCGCTCGAACGTCTCTCGTACGACCGAGACCGCGAAGGCGGCGATGTACCGCTCCGATACCGCGGGGACCGCCGTCCTCACGCTCCCACATGCCGAGACACGGAAGCGAGATCTGCGACAGCACTGCGCTTGATGCGGTGTCCCGGCCGTCAGACTCTTGTCTGCGGCTGCGTCTGGCAAACCGTCGACGTGGCTGATTGACCAATTCTTTAGGAGAGGAGTCTATGTCGATCCAACCTCGCCGATTGTCGATGCTGGCAAGCGTGCTGCTGCTGCTGCTGACTGCGTGCAGTGAGGCGCCCAACCGGCTCACGGCACCGGCCGCTGCACCTACGCTCGCGCCACCTCAGTCCGCCTTCGTGATGCCCCAGGAGCGGGGGGATCGGAAGGACACGCCGTGGCAACGCATGGACAGCGAGACGCTCGGCCGCGAGATAGAACGCGCGCGTGGCCGTGTGCTGATCGGTTTGAAGGATTCGACCGCGCGCGAAGGCGTCGACAACCTCGGGCGTGTACTCATGCCGCTCACGCGAGTCGCGACTGCGCGGCGAGGCCTCGAGGCTATTGGCGTCCGCGTCGAGTTCGAGTTCGACCGGTTCCCTGTGCTCGTGGCGACGATCGCCCCGGGGCTGGTCGACCAGCTTCGGGCACACCCGTTCGTCGACTATTTCGAACCAGTCACGTCCGGTGAATGGCTGCAGCAGACCACACCATGGGGTGTGACTCGAGTGCAAGCACCATCGGCCTGGTCACTGTCGACGGGCGTAGGCGTCAAGCTTCTCATCATCGATAGTGGCGTGATGTGGGCACACCCGGACCTCGCCCCTCAGGTGGCATGGCGCTGCATCAGCGGCCCTGTCGACGACCAGATTGGCCACGGTACGCACGTCGCCGGTACTGCCGCGGCCCTCAACAACTCCATTCATGTAGTGGGTGTCGCGCCAAGCGCGTACCTGATGTCTGCGAATGTCGACGTCGGAGGCGCGCCGAACTCCGCCGAGGTGGCCTGCTCGATCAACGTGGCCAGGATCAGCGGGGTGTTCGTCGCCAACATGAGCTTCGCGTTGTCGCCGAGTACCGCGGTCACCGATCAGATCAACGCCGGGCATAATCAAAACGGCATGTTGTTCGTGGCGGCTGCCGGCAACACCTCTGGGGGGAGCGTCACCTATCCCGCAACGCTGACTAACGTGATTGCCGTGACGGCTACCGACATCAACAACGCCCGTGCGGAATTCGCTGCGATCGGCCCCGAGATCGATATTGCGGCGCCGGGCGTCGACATCCTGTCGACGGCGCTTCCGACTGGCTTCGTCTGCGCATCGGGCGGGCTCACAGCGCTGTGCAGCGGCACGTCGATGGCGGCGCCCCACGTGGCCGCCGCGGCGGCGCTGGTCAAGGCGCGCTATCCCAATTGGACCAACACGCAAGTCCGCAACCAGCTGCTGACCACCGCGTTCCCGCTCGGCCCCGCCCCGCAGTTCGGCGCCGGCCTTCTGCAGGCGTGGGCCGCCGTGCAGTGAGTGCACACACGCGCGCCCGCCCAATTATCGCGGTGCTGACGGTCGGTGTGGCAAGCTGTGCCGCGCCGACCGCTCCGCGCGGTGACTTGGTGCCCGACCCGCCCTCGCTCGAAACGCAAATCGCATCCGGGCTGTATCGCAGTTGTGTGCTTCGGGTGACCGACGGCGTCTGGTGCTGGGGTGGCGCCGTGGCCGGGAGCGGCGTGACCAACGCCGCGCCAGCCTTGGTCGCACCACCGCAGGGTGCCGGCCGCTTCGTTACGGTGTCGGTGGGCTCCCACGTCTGCGCCCTCACCGCGGCGGGCGTTGCGTATTGCTGGGGAGAAAACAGATACGGTGAACTCGGCGATGGTACGACCATCACGCGGCAGCGGCCGACCCGCGTGCTTGCAGACGTGCCGTTCCGCACCGTGACCGCCGGCCTCTTCTCAACCTGCGCTCTCGATCTGAACGATCGCGCGTGGTGCTGGGGGCGCAACGATCTCGGTGCGCTCGGAACGGGGAGCGTTGCCGAGGGCGAGCGCGCACTTCGGCCGGTGCTGGTGGCCGGTGGCCGTCGCTTTCGCCTCCTCAGCGGCGCGTCGACGTGGTGCGGGCTCGAGGCGGGCGGTGTCCCCTATTGCTGGGGCAGTGTCGATGGCAGCTTCGATCCCGGCGCGGGGCTCGAACCCGGCGACTGCACGACCCGGTACGGGCGCATGTTCACCGGCCGGCCCTGTGTGGTACCGACCGCAGTCGACGCGGCAAGCGAGCTGACGCAGATCGCCGTCGGTGGTGCGTCGACGTGCGGTATCGTACGCAACACCAGCGCGGTCTGCTGGGGTGAAGGATGGCTCGGGAGCCTGGGGGACGGCACGCTCGGGAGTGGTGCCCAGTCGAGCCGCCCCCGTGAGGTCGCCGGCAACCTCGCGCTGGTGCGCGTGAGCTCGGGCGGTGTGCATGCGTGCGGATTGACGCCGGACGGCCGCGCCTACTGCTGGGGGAGCAACTTCCGCGGGCGCCTCGGGAACGGGGTCGCTGGCACGTCGATCGGCTGTGCGCTCGTCCCGACAGGAGGCGCGAGCTGTCCGCCCGATCAGGCGAGCGCCGTCCCCGTGGCGGTGGTGGGCGAGGGACGCTTCAGGGCCATCGCCGCCGGCTCGGCGCACACTTGCGCGCTCACGACGGCCGACGAAGTATTCTGCTGGGGCATCGGCACCGGCGGAGAACTCGGGCGCGACCCGGGGCTCGGTGACAGCCCGGTTCCGGTACGGGTGCGGTTACCGTAGCCTGACAGCGGGCCATCTCACGGGAGCGTCCAGCGCCGAACCGCCTCGAAGAAGGTCGGGTGCCCCGGTTCTTCGAGTGCCGCAAGGGACATCCCGGTAAGTCGCAGCGAAAGGGCGCGCAACGTGCGGGAATCCATGCCGGCCCGTTGCGCGACGACTTGCCAAGAGAGGTCGCGGCGTTTGATGGCGAGGCACCAAGTCAACGCAATCCAATCCAGCACCTCGCGAACGTTGCTCGCATGGCTACGCGCCGCCGGCCCGCTGGCCGCGCGGTAAAGGGTGGCGCGAGTGCAGCCAGCGAGGCGCGCTAGCGAGTGCGCCGTACGAACACATGTCGCCGACTCGAGCGCACTCAGCATGGCCGTACGCAGCAGCCCCGGCGGATGCGTCCCCACACGAACGAGCACCATGACGTGCTGACGAAGCGTTCGCGAGCGGGCTTCACGGATGACGTTCCAACCGGAGTGCGCCATCTCGTCGTAGAAAAGCAGATCTTCAATGCCCGCCCGCACGGCGGCCCGCACGCTGTCGGCCTGCAGCGCACACACGGCCACGATGGCTACGTTGGGCGCAGCCGCTCTTAGTTCCGCAATCAAGTCGGCGAACGTCCGCCCCGGCGCGGTGCCCAATTCGATCACCAGACACCCCGCCGATGGCGCCTCGTCGAGTAAGCGGTGCCACTCGACAACGCCGCAGCAGAGCACGTCTGGCGGCAGAGCACTGGTGATGCGCGCAAGCGTTGTGGCGGTGGACGCGTAGACGACAATCATTGGTCAACGGGTCAGTCGAAGTGGGAGTGCAAATATCATGTCGTGTTCATCCCCAAGCGACGACGGAAGACCC